>JAKPCG010000004.1 GCA_029553365.1 Acidobacteriota bacterium
GTTCACTCCTTAAAACTGACCAAAAAAAATTACGAACGCGATCCATATTTTCTGATTTTGTGACTTAATTCCTTAATTTATCAATTCATCGGTAACTTAAATCATATTATATTTTCCGGGATAAGGGAAAGGAAAGGAAAAAGAATATGGGAAAAAATATGGAAAAAATGGGGACAGAGTATCACGTCCCCTTTTTGTAAGTTATTGGCGGAGAAGCACTTAAAAATCAAGGTCAACAAAAAAGAGGGACAGAGTATCACGTCACCGTTTGATAAAGACCTCGAGGACGGGAATTTCAACGGGCGGCTTCTGAACCGGAAGCGACAGCCACAGGTCGGAAGCTTCCTCGCCTTTCCCCGGCTCGAAACGAATCTCCGAGGCATCATGCAGAAACTGGACATACTCAACTTTGCCGGCCAGTCGCTTGAGCCAGATACCGTTTAGCGGGTAGGAAAGCAAATGGACATAAAGCCTTCTGGTCGTCGGATTCCACGTCAGGAGTGTATTGGGCGGCGCAACAAATTCAGGCGGGGCCTCGGTGCAGCTGTAAATTGATCGGCTGTTGACGGCCATCCAGTCGCCCATCGCTTTGAGCCGTTCCTGCGCCCGCTGGTCAAATGTTCCGCGGCCGGTCGGCCCGACGTTGAGGAGAAGGTTTCCACCTTTGCTCACGGAGTTAATCAGCAGTTCAATAAGCTGGGCCGGACTCTTCCAGGTATATTCATCACGGTAATAACCCCAGGAGCCGGAGAAAGTCTGGCATGTTTCCCACGGAATTTTTTTACCTTTATATTCAGGCCACTTCGTCACGACAACCTGCTCGGGTGTGGTGAAATCCCAGCCGCCCTCAACGTCCTGGAGGTCGAGGCGGTCATCAACGATGATATTGGGCTGGAGCGAGCGTGCCAGTTTCAGGAGGCCAATCGAATCCCAGTCGTCGCGCCCTTTGCCGTGCTTCCCCGGGAATGAAAAATCGAACCAGATGATGCTGATTTCGCCGTAATTGGTCAGGAGTTCGCGCACCTGATCTTTCATATACTGGCGGTAGCGGTTCATATCTTTGCCGGCGTTGAGGCGGTCGTAGTCAGCTTCGTTGGCCGGGCGGAGGGGATGCATGACGTCAATGGTGTAATCTGGATGATGCCAGTCGAGAAGCGAATAATAGAAACCAACCTTCAGGCCTTCCGCCCGAAATGCTTCGACGAATTCTTTCAGGAGGTCGCGGCCAAAGGGGGTATTGGTCACTTTGTAATCAGTGTATTTCGAGTCCCAGAGGCAGAAGCCCTCATGATGCTTGGCAGTGATAACCGCATATTTCATGCCGGCCGCTTTCGCCATCCGGGCCCACTCGCGCGGGTTGAAGAGGTCGGGATTAAAGTGGTCAAAGTATTTCTGGTACTGCTCATTGGTCAGACGCTCGTGATTTTTCACCCATTCGTGACGGGCGGGAAGAGCGTAGAGGCCAAAGTGAATGAACATTCCAAAGCGGGCGTCGGCCCACCATTTGAGGCGCGCAGCCTTCTCCGCGTCAGTTTCGCGAGGGAGAAGCGAGCCGGAGGATGACTGCGATGATTGCGCTAACTGCGGCTTCTGTGTTTGACGCTGTTGGGGCTGCTGTGGCCGCTGTGGTGATTGCAGCTGGCTATCCTGACGAGCACTAACAGGTTGAAGTTGTGTGGCTGGCGGCAGTGGAGACTGCAATGACTGCGATGGCTGCGGCAACTTCTGCGACTGCTGGCTGGCTTGAGCCTGGGCTGGCACCTGGTCTTGAGATGGCACCTGCGCTGCCGGTTGCTGCTGCCGTTGCCGTTGTTCGTCCTGTTGTAACACCGTCGAAGCCGGTAACAGACGTGCCGTCTGTGCGGGCTGCGCCTGAAGCTTCTGGCTCATCCTGACGATAGCTGCCACGCTCACCATTAAGATCAGGCTGACCAGGGCGACCAGCAGCTTCCTGTGGCCGCCGCGCTGATTTTTATTTTGCCCCGTCTTTTTCATTTCTGCCTCCCGATAGGTTGACTCAAAATGGTAGCCCCTGGCTAATTTATAATTTATCAGTTATCAGTTTATCCTATTTTTATTAGCTTTTTCAGCCAGAAATTTTTCCAGCTTGAGCAAAAAGCTTTTGGAAAGTTTTTTGCATTGAATTTTTCTCTGAAGTTCAATTAATCGCCTTCTGTGCCCGGGCTCTTTCATGTCATTCAGTGCTGCTCCATAGTATATCCAGTCTTTGTAATCCCTCCTGCTGGCCGGATCTTCCCGGACAAAACTGAGGAAGGAAAGGGCTTCTTCGTTTTCAAACCACAGTTCTTCGTACCAATCCAAATATTCCTCGGCGTAATCTAAACCCATGGTATTAATCCAATGCCAGATGGGCAGGACCTCTGGCTCCTGGCCGAGGACAAGCGGGATCAGATAAAGATTAAGATAAGGATTAAAAAAAATCGTCAAGCGAATTTTAGCCGCCGCTTCTTCATAGCGGCCAGCCAGGACGAGAGCCAGTGCCCAGTTAAGGGAAAAATCTGGTAGCGGCCGGTCCTCACCATAGTTTTTTTGATAACATTCAAACTGCCGGATCGCACCTTCAATATCCCCTTTTAAAAGATAAGCTGGCGCGATAAGATAACGGACCCCCTGATAGTCATTGGGGTTTCTGAGGAGAAGCTCCTTAAATTCTTTTATCGCCTCGTCATAACGGCCAAGCATTTGATAGAGAAGCCCCAGGCCCTGGCGGGCTCTCATGTAGGGTCTGGTAGAAAGATTAAGCCACCAGGCAAAGGCTGGAGGATCCTCGGTCCCCAATCGCCGCCGGGCTTTTTCATAAGCAGTTTTGTACAATTGCTCGGCCTCTTTAAATCGGCCTCTGGTTAGAGCCACATCGCCCAGACCATTATAGGCATCGGGTAAATCAGGGTCTAGCTGGAGAGCTTTTTTAAAATATTTAGCTGCTTCTTTTGGGTCACTGTCCAGCAGTTCCGAGCCATCATAAACGATTGCCTGGGCATCAGGATAAGGGTAATCAAGGTTGCCATTGTCTTTAAAGCCGGGAAAAGTCTTTTCCTTAGCCTGGCGCTGATTTACCTGCTTTCCTTTTTTTGGCGGCTGCGTTGAATTAGCCCTGGCTTCGGCCCTGGAGATGGACCTTGCCCTGCTGGCTCCAGCCTTACGTTCATTTTTAGCCTTGCCCTCATCCTTTGCCAGGCAACAATCTTTATATTTTTTTCCACTACCGGACGGACAGGGATCATTTTGCTCTGTTTTGGCTTTTTTTGCCATCAGACCTCCCTCCATTCCTTCCGGATTATTTTTTTGTC
>JAKPCG010000015.1 GCA_029553365.1 Acidobacteriota bacterium
ACCAGCCAGTAATCAGGCTGACTGTTATAGTCAAAATATTCGCCAAACCACAGCCGGTCCAGGTAAGGGAAATGCTCCAGATAAAGATTGGCACTCGAGGCGTAGCCGTCGCGCGGATTGTATTGATTGGCCGAATGAAGGTCAATCAGCCCAGCGGGGCGGTAGGTTTCAAGCACTTTACGCACCCGTTTCATCGTCACCCGGTCGAAGGCCACATCATCAATGTAGAGGCCGTCTATCCCGACATTTTTAGCCAGCCAGGCCAGTCCTTCAATGTAGTAATTGTGCCAGCGCGACATGCCGCTATTGATAATGGCTGCATCCTTGAGCTCGGGAACAAACCAGCCGGCGATATAGCCGGAGTGAAGATGCTCCTGCAGCCAGGAATAACCGCCTCCCTGACCGTCGGTAAAGATTTCATGCTTGAGGCTCTCCAGGGCGAAGAGCTCGCTCGCCCGGTTGGAGAGTTCCCGAATGGTGTAATAAATTTTGACCCTGAGGCCCTGGCGGTGAGCTTCGTCAATATAAGCCTTCATCTTCTCCGGGCGAAGGAAAGGATAGTTGATAAAAGGATTAATTTCGGTCGCATGGTGGACATTGATGACATTGGCGCCGGCAGCGGCAATCTCTGAGACTGGCTTAAAGGCATGATAATAGCGCTCTGCGAAATGTTTCCCTGGATTTATGGGCTTAAAAGGGGTCAGGAGCAGGTTAAAATTAAAGTAAAGAATCTCTCCTTTTTTAAGCTGCCTCGCTCCGCTTGAGGCGGTGAAGGCCACTTCCTTTTTGCTTCTTTTGTCTTTAGCCTCCGCCTCTTCCACCCGGATCGAGCCGCGACCTTCATTCCACCAGGAAGGAGGCAGGTTGAGTGGCTTCAGCTGGTAAAAGTTAGTATTAAGAGGGCGTGAATAATTTTCAGCTCTAAGCTGACACTGAAGACCGGCATTAACTGTCCCGATCCACAGGGCGTCCTGATTTTTGCTTCGGTCCCAGCTCCAGGAGAAAGAGGAGGGCCGCTGGCCGCCTTTAAAGCCCAGTCCCATCATGTAGGTCGAGGCTTCCAGGCGTAGCGGTATGAGCAGGGAAATATCTTCAACTGTTGTGTCCGAGCCGGCTTCCAATTTAACTTTAAATTCGACATAGCCGTCAAATTCCATAGCACCGTTAATTTTGACCGTCAGGTCGAGGGCAGGAATTCTATTGACTGCTTGCCAGGCCACTTTTCCCTGGGTGATTTTAGTAAAAGCAAACGACTCGTTCTTCCAGCTTGGGGCAGGTTCTACAGAATTTTTGATGAGAAATTCAAAAGGTCGACTCAGAAGGTCAGTTGATATCGAGCTTATGGCGGTTAGTTCGGGCGTAAAAAAGCTCTCGATTCGGGCTGGCAGCCCGTTTTCGCCCAGGGTCAAAGCCCGGCCCAGACACTTTATCGTCCGTCCTTTAACTTCGAGCGGCGTATAGGGTTTGACCACTTCATCGTTGACCGCCAGCTGCGAATTAAGCCAGCGGAGACGAGACTGACGCCAGAGTTCCGAGTCGCCACTGTCAGCGAGAATCCTGTCTTCGACTTTTATTTTTAAAATTATTTTTTGAGCCGGCAAATTCTGGGCTGAGACAGCTACCTCTCCTTCATAGTCGCCGGCAGGTAGGTCTGGCGGTATCTGAATTCCGCACCACATTGGCTGGACTTTTCCCTGAGCCAGGTTCAACTCTTTTTCAAAGGGCTGGCTGTCCCAGCCGATGCCACCCAGGTTAAGGCAGGTTGTATCGCTGGCTTTTATCGCCTGGTCCGAGGTGTGGTTAACCAGATCTGAAAAGACAACTTTTATTTTTTCCAGGCTCTGGCGGTGAGCAAAAAGGCCAAGCTGGAAAACAAAATATTCACCACTAGAAGCACTAGCCTCAAATTTCGTCTGAGGGCCAGTCTCGACCCAGCGCAGCGGAAGATAATCAAACATCCGCACCGGATGCTCCCGGTCTTCAGGGAAAATCAGAAAGGGCTCACTTTTATAGGTTTCATTTATCTTAGCCCTTTCTTCTGTCGTCGCTATAACTTCCATCGGGTAAAAGCGGCTGAAATCATCCACGGCTTCAAAAGCGATGAGTTCAGACCGGGGCAGGGAGGATGGATTGAATTTCGAACCAGGGATAGAATTAAGTCCATAGTGTTCAAGCCAGGTTTTCTCCGGCTGGTAATCAGCAGCCAGGTAGGTTACTACTGGATAATTTTTACCCTCGATTTTATAAGGCAGATAGTAAAAATAATATTCGCCCGGCGCCTCGCTGGCTTCAAAGACAAAGTCTCCGCAGTCATTATTAACTGCCAGTGGCCAGACATTATTTATAAATTTCCCGCTTCTGGCTTCAACTACCAGAACTTTCTTTTTTTCCGGATTGGAATCCGGCCGGCGCCAGGGAAGATGGACAAAAACCGCACTTGAAGCCTCTTTGACTCTGACCACTGCCCGGTGGTTTCCCAGGCCAGAGTCTGGATCCCAGGCAGTGGAAGCCTCACGGTAGGGATATTTTTCTCCACTCTGAGGAGAGAAGGCTGCGACTGCTGATGATGAAAAATAGATGAGAGAAAAAAGAATCGCCACCGAAGCTGCCGCTCTGCTTCTAAACCATGAGGTTTTCGACTGAAAATATTTTCCCTTAATCTCGATTTTTTTGGCTCTGAACTTTTTTGACATCGTAATTCCTTAAGTTTTTATTGGTCAGACTGTCGGCTCTGATCATAGTATTTATCTTTGCTAATTAGTTTTCGCCATCAGTTACCAGCCGCCTGAATTGATTTATTTCAGATATTTAACCATTGTTCAGGGCTGGGCTCTGCCTGGCTTCTTACTGGAAGTCTGGTTAAACCTGCTTCCGGACTTACATTGTTTCCCAAAAGGACATCATTTTCAATCCTGTTTTTTTGAGTCAAAAGAATCTGATTGATTAAGAGTCAGATTCTTTGTTAATTTGCTTTTCAATCTGGTGAAGAACAGGGAGGCGTTCTTATGTCTGAAAAATCAAGGATGGTAACTTTGCTCTTTGGCTGGTTTCTGGGGATTTTTGGCGCTCACCGCTTTTATACCGGCAAAACGGGAACTGCTGTGATCTGGCTGCTGACTCTTGGCTGTCTGGGTATAGGCGTCATAGTTGACTTAATTATGATCACCCTCGGCAAATTTCATGACGCTGAGGGGAAACCGGTTCTGGCCTGGTTTAGAACCTGTGACGCCGAAGGTAAAGTTATCAGCTACATTGTCTGATCAACGGAGATTTTTGAGCCAGTTATTGATAAAGACTGACTTTCACTTCAGGCTAGACGAAAATCTGATTTGTATTAATCTGCCTGTTAGATTTGTTAAAAATCCAGATAGTCGAGAGTCCGCGGCCTCTCTTCAAGATGGAAGATAATAATAGCCTGAAATACTTTTCCGAGATTCTTCCAATCCTGAGGTGTGAGGGCAAAATCAGGGGTGGTGAGTGGTGAATTTTTCTTCATCCAGTCAATTAACCGGCGGGCGGCGGGGGTCACTTCCAGTTTTTGGTCGCTGGCACAAGCCGGACAAAGGACACCCTGCCTTTCCGGGGCGAGCCAGCTGCTGGTATTAATCGGTCGCTGACAGTGCTGGCAGCGGTTAAAATCAGGCAAAATGCCGTTAATTTTTAAAAACCAGAATTCAAAATATCTGGTGATATATTCAACGGGTTGGCCGGCTTTAGCGGCTGACCTCACTGCTTGCAGCAGGCGATATAGCAGCTCTTCCTTTTCCCGATAAGGCGAGAATTTTTCAGTTAATTCTGCCAGGTAGGCAAAAGCCCAGGAAGTTTTTAGCTGACTGAAAAGTTCAAAGGATGAATCAATAAGATCGCTGTTACTGATGGTTACAAAGTCATGCTTCTCTTTTTCATAATAAAATAGCCTGACTTGAGAAAAGGGCTCGAGACTGCTGCCAAAGCGGTTATTAAATTTACGGGCTCCTTTGGCCAGACCTCTGACCAGACCCTTTTCCCGGGAAAAAAAGACAACCAGCTTATCCTGTTCACCGAAATTTTCTGTTCTCAGGATAATCGCTTCCGATTGATCAAGAGGCATTACACGCTTATCTTTCTGGCCTTAATTTGAGGCTGGACAAAATCATTCAGGATTATTCTCAGGCTGCAAAAAGTCATTTAAATTATCGAGGGTGATTCTGATGTTTTTGATAACTTCGCCCCTTTTTCCAAAAGGTTTCCCTGCTTTTCCGTTTAAAGTAAAACTCAAACCACCAGCATTGCCCAGATTGATGATTAATTCCGAGCCGGCTTTAACCGAAGTTTTATAGCCTTCCAGTTTTAATCCATCCACCACCAGCTGCCCATCAGCGAAGACCTGGATCCAGCAATCCTCATTGAAGGTCAGATCGAGGTTTAAGCCTTCATAAGTCTTTTCCTCAACCACCGGCCGGGCGGTTTCGGTCAGCGGTAGCTGGGAGGGAGAAGGTTCAGGGAGAATGATGTTGGCAGTCTCTTCGGTCCTGGCTGCACTCTTTCTGGCTTCAACATTTTTTTTGGAGGTTGAAATGGATAGATAGATTAAAACCACAAAAAGGATCAAAACAAGGATAGAGATGGAAATCCAGAAAGCCTTATCCAGCCGGAAGTGACGGCGAGGTTTAGGCTGCTTGCTGCCCGGCCCAACCGGCGTGTCTGATTCGATTAACCCCGCCTCCTGATATTTTGTCAACCAGCCGGCAGGATCTTCTCCGATAGATATCAAATATGTCTTTAGAATCTGCCGGGTGAAAAATCCTCCAGGCAAAAAATCCAGCTGATCATTTTCAATGGCTTCCAGGTGCCGCAGGCCAATCTTGGTTTCAAGAGAAATATCCTTTAAAGATAGACCTTTTTTCTCCCGTATATTTTTTAAGGTTTTACCTAAACTTTCCATTACACTGTTCTAATTCTAAATGAACTGATAGCTGTGAGTCAAATTAAGCGAACCTGGAACTCAGGATAATTTTTCTGGCTGGCTGATAGTTTTGCCTGATTCTGGCTTAGACTCGCAAAAACCTTGAAACCGAGGTCACGCTGCCCAGTGTTCCGGTCAGTGCCCCGCCAACTACCAGCCAGAACATCTGTTTCAGGGTTAAAGGCCTCAAGGCCAGGAGCTGTTCAGCTGCTCCCAGAGCCTGGCCGATATAAAGAGGAAAAATTTTGATCAGCAGGAAAAGAATGAGGATAGATAGCAGGCTCCCGGCCAGGCCCAGGATAAAGCCTTCGACCAGAAAAGGGATTCTGATAAAGGTATTGGTGGCACCGACCAGTCGCTGGATTTCAATCTCGTTTTTGCGGGCGAAGACGTTAAGTCTGACCACATTGGAAATGATAAAGAAAGAAGCCAGAATTAGAATCGCACCCAGAAAGAAGCCGACTGCCTTTACTATTCGGCTTAAAGACTCCATTTTTTGCACCCAGTCCTGGTTAAACTGAACATCAATAACTCCGGGCTGACGCTTGACATGGTCTATAAAAGCGGTAATAGCAGAGAGACTGATGGATTTATCTTTCAGTCTGGCTTCAAGTGAGGGAGGGAATGGATTTGAATCGAGATTCGTCACAATTTCTTGTAGCTCCGGGAAATTGGCGGTAAAGCGACTCATGGCCTCTTCCTGAGAAACATAAATCACACTCTCGATTAAGGTCGAATCCATAATGGTATTTTTAATTTCTTCCACCTCTTTGGCCGGTAAATTCTGTTTTAAAAAGAAAGAAATAGCCAGATTATTGGATAGCTGCTGGCCCAGATAGGTCAAATTGTTGGACAGAGCCAGGAAAACCCCAATCACCAGAAAAGAAAAACTTATAATTAAAATCGAAATCAAATTGCGGCCCCGGAAATTCCAGAGATTATGGCCAGCTGCCCGCAGAAGATATTTGAGCTGTCGGAAGATCATGTTTTTACTTCCTGGCCAATAATTTTTCCCTTCTGGAGAAAGAAAATTTTATGTCCGAAATGACGAATTAGTTCCCGATCATGGCTGCCAATTATAACTGTCGCTCCCTGTTCGTTGATTTCTTTGAAAATGGACATAATTTCAAAAGCCAGTTCTGGATCGAGATTGCCCGTTGGCTCATCGGCCAGCAGTATGCTGGGCCGATTGACGATAGCCCGGGCAATGGCCACTCTCTGTTGCTCGCCGTAGGACAACCTGTCCGGATATTCCCACATTTTATGATGCAGGTTGACCTGGCGGAGCGAATTAAAAACACGACGTCTGATTTCTTTGTCAGGCAGCCCGCTGATCTGGAGGGGGATAGCCACATTGGCAAAGACCGATTGATGAAACATCAATCTGAAATCCTGAAAGACAATCCCCATCGTCCGGCGCAGTTTGTATATCTTATGATCCGGTATCTTCAGAACATTAACTCCATCAATTAGAATCTGACCTTCGGTGGGCAGGATTTCCCTGAATATAATTCTCAGCAGAGTGGTTTTGCCTGAACCGCTGGGCCCGGTAATAAAACAAAAATCGCCCGTATTTATTTCGAGAGAAATATCGGAAATAGCCCAGTGTGGCTTCTGGTATTGTTTCCAGATATGATAAAGTTCTATCATCTAAACCGCAAAAATTTTATTTTTTTGCCAGCCGGTCGAGAGCTGCCTGCAGGAGTAAGCGAGCTTTTTCAGGATTGGCCTGGCCCCTGGTGGCTTTCATCACCTGACCGAGTAAAAAGCCCAGCACCTGGGTCTTGCCGCCCAGATATTGCTGGACAGGCTGAGGATTTTCTTCAATAACCTGATTGATAATTGCCAGCAGGGTGTTGTCTTCAGCAATTGGCTTAAGCCCTTTTTCCTCAATGATAGTTCTGGGCTCTTTTCCTGTTTTTATCATCTCGGGGAAAATCTGCTCTTTGGCGATCGTCATGGTAATTTCCCTGGCTTCGACCAGTTTAATTAATTCGGCCAGAGAAGCAGGCTGAAGCGGGAAATCAGTAATTTCCAGATTATTTTCTTTTAGAAACTGCAGGACCTCTCTTTTTATCCAGTTAGCGGCCTGACGGGGAGTGCCGGCAGCACAGGCCAGAGCTTCGAAGTAGTCGGCCAGAGCGCGACTCGAAACCAGGATCCTGGCTTCATCGGCAGCCAGGCCGTATTCCCTGATAAATCTTTCCATTTTAGCCGGAGGAAGTTCCGGTAGCCCGGCCGCAATTTCTTTGATCCAGCCTTCTGACACAACCAGCGGCGGCAAATCAGGTTCGGGAAAATAGCGGTAATCATGGGCTTCTTCTTTGCTGCGCTGAGCAATGGTCCTGCCTGAAGCTGAGTCCCAGCCTCTGGTCTCCTTGATTATTCTTTCTCCCCTTTCCAGCAGTTCCATCTGACGTTTAGCTTCATAATCGAGAGCTCGAGCCAGAAAGCGAAAAGAATTAATGTTTTTAACCTCGGTTTTCACCCCTGGCTGGTCTGAACCCTCAGGCCTGATAGACAAATTAGCGTCACAGCGCAGACTGCCTTCTTCCATATTGCCATCGCAGATTTCCAGGTACTGAAGGAGAGTCCTCAGATTCTGGACAAATTCAACTGCTTCACCGGCAGTCCTCATCTCCGGCCTGGTAACAATTTCAATGAGCGGGACACCGCACCGGTTAAAATCGAGATAAGTTTTCTCGACAGAATCAGGAAAGCCTTCATGCAGTGATTTGCCTGCATCTTCTTCCAGGTGGAGCCTTTCGAGGTGAATCACTCTGGCCTGCCCTTCGCTTTCAATCAACAGTTCGCCGCCTTCAGCCACCGGCAGTTTATATTGAGTAATCTGGTAGCCCTTGGGCAGATCAGGATAAAAATAATTTTTCCGGCTAAAAATTGATTTCAGGTTGATTTGCGCCTGCAAAGCCAGGGCCAATTTGATGGCCATCCTGACTGCTTCTCGATTAATGACCGGCAGGCTGCCCGGCAGTCCGAGACAAACAGGGCAGGTCTGACTGTTGGGCTGAAGCCCGAACTGAGTGCTGCAGCGGCAGAAAAGCTTGGTTTTAGTCAGAAGCTGGGCGTGAATTTCAAGGCCAATGACTGTTTCGTATTTCATGATTAAAGGCAATGATTATAACACAAAATTTTTTAAGCTAAAAAAAATCAGTTCTGGTTAAACAAACCTGCTCGCCCGAAGATAAGAACAAAGGGTAACCTGACTGATTAGTGTTATTGAGCAGATAAACCTATCTGGCAAATAAATACATAAACCAGCCAAAAGCCAGCGAGGCCACAGTCATAATCAAAAAAAGAGTCAGCCCGTACTTGAGCCTGGATTTGAAATCTGATCTTCTGATCACAGCCAGAACAATAGAGACAAGGAGAGCATAAATGATCATCGTGTAAAGATGGCTTTCCAGTATCATGATTTTTTCCCCCGCCCGATATCCCAGGCATCAAGCGCAATCAAAAAGTTGAGCAAACCGGCACCGGCCAGATAGGCACTGCCGAACTCAAACGACACCCTTTCCATTTCTCCCAGACCGATGGGCAGGAATTTTGAAAGAAGATAAAGACAGCCATTGCCGAGATCGGAGATGAAGGCCAGAAAGGTCAACGGGTTCTCGGCCTGAGCATGATAGATTCTTCCTCCCATCACCAGACCCAGAAGACACATTAGACCAATGGCGGCAAACAAGATCAAGCCGCGCCAGTATTTTTTAAGATAGATATGACCCAGGCCGGGGATAAACCAGCCGAGAATACCTGCCGTTACAGCCTTAGCTTTCATAACGATTTATATTAGTAAAAATGTGCTGCTAAATCAAGACCGCTAGCCCCTTTAAGGAAGATATCTGGCTATCGTCGGTTGGAGAGTGTAAAATCCTAGCATGCCAGAGTTGCCTGAAGTTGAAACTATTGTCAGGGGGTTAAAATCAGAGCTGGTTGGCCAGCGGGTCAAGGAGTTCAGGTTTCTATCTCCTCATCTGGAAAAAGAGCAATTGCCAGGTTCTTTCCAACCAGCAACTTACAAGGGACGAAAGATTCTGGATATCCGACGCCGGGGGAAAATGATCATTATCGAATTCGAGGGGCGGCTGGGCTGGCTGGTCCACCTGAAAATGACCGGGCAATTATTCCTGACGGAACCGGAGTGTAAAATTGATAAACATACCCACGCTCTTCTCAAATTCTATCGCTTAAAAAAAGAATTACGATTTCGTGATATAAGAAAATTCGGTTTTCTGAACTGCCTGGATCTCACTCAAATAGAAGGGAAAATTGGAAATGATCTGGGACCAGAACCGCTGGAGATTGATCTGGCCAGCTTCAAACGGCTGCTCAAAACTCATGGTAAGAAAAGGTTAAAAAACTGGTTGCTTGATCAGAAAATCATAGCGGGAATTGGCAACATTTATTCTGATGAAATACTGTTCAGAGCCGGGCTTAATCCTTTTCGGCTGGCCGGGAGCTTGACCGACCGGGAGGCGACCAGGCTCTACCGGGCGATGAAGAGAGTTCTCAAGGAAGCTATTGCCTTTAAGGGGTCATCCATCAGTGATTATGTTGATGCTTCGGGCGAAAGAGGTAGATTCCAGGAGCGACACCAGGTATATGCCAGGGAAGGGCGGCTTTGCCCGCGCTGCCGTCAGGAAAAAATAATCAGAAAGAAAATCAACGGCCGCAGCACATTTTTCTGTCCCGGCTGCCAGGACTGACAATTATTCAAGAGTTGGGTGACTGAGGCCCACGGGTGCTTGCCGCCATCTCGGGCTTCTCGTTGAAAAAAGGACAGGCTTAAGTTATATTTAGCTCGCAGACTGGTTGCCCCTGTAGCTCAGTATGGATAGAGCAAGGGATTCCTAATCCCTGTGCCGCCAGTTCGAGTCTGGCCAGGGGCACCAGACTTATCAACTCTGACGGATAAAGAGGAAAGGAATTCATCCTGAAAATCATCTCGAGGGGTGATAAATTAAGGGGGAAAGTGTATTATTTATCATAATTGAAAAACTTTAAGAAAGGAAAGGGCAATGGACGGTATTGTCTTGCTGGATTTTGATGAGAAGGATAAAGCTTTTTTTGAGCAGGAAAAGATTGAAACTTTCCTGTTCCGGACTTCTGATTTCCAGAATTTACCGGTTGTCCTACCCGACGTCAAGAACATCTTTTTCCAGATGAGCTCGCCGGTTGAAAACGAGGCCATTCCGGCTGACCTCTCTGAAAAAATAAGGGACCAGGTCAAGAATGGAGCCAGGCTGGTTGGTTTTATCGGCCAGGGCTACCTCTATCAGCTGACTGGAGTAATCGGAACCTTCCCTGATATTCATTTGCAGGAATCGGCGCCCGGCGATTCTCTTCTGGTCAATCCAGAGCTGCCTTTTAACCTTCTGTTTGATCGATATTTTGACAAAATAAGCTTTATGTATAAACTCCTGCCTAATCCCTTAGCCACCGATATCTGGGAAATCCCCTCCGCTCTGGACGAGACCTGGAAAATCGTGGCCAAAAGTTCTGATGGTTATCCGGTTTCTCTGTTGATCAAAAAGGGGAAGGGCTTCTTCTGGCTTCTGCCCTGGTTTGGGCCGAATAACATCCAGGTCGCCGATTTTATTCTCAGAGATGTTTTCCCTCTGCTGGAACTCAAGGGAAAAGAGCCAGAAGAAACTGATTGGACCGATCGGGAAGAATATGTTTTCCCCGAGATCAAGCAGCTCTACCGGCAAAAAGAAGAAGAAAAAAAGATATTTGAGGAAAAAATAAGAGAAATAGATGAAAAGATTAAAACGCTTAAAGCCACCGAACAGGAGGCTTTTATCAAACTGCTTAAAGCCGAAGGCAAGGACCTTAAGACGGCGGCGATTAATGCTTTTAAATATCTGGGCTGGACGAAAGCTGTTGATGTGGATGAGTACTGGAAAAATGTAATCAGAGACAAAGAGGAGGACATCTGGCTGATCGAAGATTCCGATCAACCGATTGAGGTCGGCCTGAGAAAAGGGTTCTTAATTCTGGTGGTGGTCAGAAGTTCCAGAAACTGGGCGGCTGATGATGATTGCATCAGGCTGCAGAGATTTAAAGGGCGGAGAATGCAAGAATTTGATAATACCAGGATGAAAGGCTTGCTCCTCGGCAATTACTTCAATCAGCAGGAAGCCAGGCTCAGGAATAATCCTTTTTCCCAGTTTCAGATAGAAGAAGCGGAAAAGGACGGCAATGCCCTGTTAACCACTTATGAGCTGTTTAAAGCTATTAAGGCAGAAAAAGAAGGTTTAATTACCAAAGAAGAAATAAGGCGTCAGATTAAGGAAAAATCCGGCCTGATCCAGTTTAACTTCTGATTATCTTCCTATCTTATCAGTCTATCTATTTTTATCCCTGCCTGTCAGCAGTCGGTTTCTGCTTGGAATTTTCTCTGGATTATGCTAAAAATGATGTCTTTGAGGAGAAAACATGAAAAGGACTGAAAGAAAGCAGTTAAAAGAAAACGAACTGGCCAGCGGATTGAGCCGGTTTTTTCTCTGGGTAAGAGAACATGGTCATGAACTCAAGGTAGCTGGAATAGCCTTACTGGTAGTAGTTGCTATTATTCTGGGCTTGAGGTTTTATGGCAATTATAGAAAGAGCCAGGAAGCCAACTATTTGAGCCAGGTACTGGCCTTAAGAGCCGAGCTGGATCAAAAGCCAGAAAATCTGGCTGAGCTGGAGAAGATGGCTGGTTCCAGCCGCTACGGTCGGATAGCCAGTTTAAGTCTGGCTACTTATTATTTTGAAAAAAATGATTTTAGCCAGGCCGAGAAGATCCTGGAAAGGGTCAAGGATAAGGGTCGGGATCTCATTCATTATCAGATACTTGATCTCTACGGACAGGTGCTGGCCAAACAGAATAAGTTTGATGAGGCTATTTCTGTCTATCGTCAGATAGAAAAAGACAAACCGAAAAGCTACCCTCTGGATATTGCTTTGTTTCACCTGGCTGAGGTCTATGAGAAGAAAGGTGACCGAGAGCAGGCCATAAACGTCTATCGTCAGCTCCAGGGCACTTATCAGAACACATATTATGGCTATCAGGCTGCCCTGAAGGTCATGAAGCTTCAGGCCGGCAGTTAAATATTCAGTTTTGCCTTTTTTGCCTTGTATATTTTTTGTGGAAAGTTATAATATATACTCATTATTCACCAAACAACAGGAGGTAAAGATGGCCTATAAAATCACTGAGGATTGTATCAATTGTGGTGCCTGTGAGCCTGAATGCCCGAACCAAGCAATCTCCGCCGGAGATGAAAGGTATGAAATTAACCCTGACAAGTGTACCGAATGTGTTGGCTATTTCAACGAACCCCAGTGTGCTTCAGTTTGCCCGGTAAATTGCTGTATACCTGATCCCGATCACCGCGAAACTAAGGAAGAGCTGGAGGCCAAGTTTAACAAACTTAAGGGCAATTGATAAGATCAGAGTAAAGGGCAAGAGGACTGGTGGTTCTCTTGCCCTTTTTTTGTCATAAAGGTCCAAATTTCCGATGGCTCAAAGCAAGAGGTGGGTAAATTATCTACTTTTCTTTTTGACGGTTATTTCTACCTACTTTGTTGGTTTTCTCTGGGCCATGAACTATGTCTATGCCGGACAGGATCTTGAGGATATACCGGCTTTCCTTAATATCGGAATCATTTTTAACCCCGTTTTAAACCGGCTCAGCTTGATTTATTCCCTGTCTCTTCTGGGAATTTTGCTTGGTCATGAACTCGGTCACTATTTAACCTGCAAAAATTATCATATTGAGGCGACCCTGCCTTATTTCATACCGGCCCCGACTTTAATCGGAACCTTAGGAGCCTTTATTCGCATCAAATCTCCGCTGACCAGACGGGATGAGTTATTTGATATTGGTGCCAACGGCCCGCTAACCGGCTTCATTTTATCAGTTCCTGCCCTGTATTTTGGTCTGACCTGGTCAAAATTGGCTCCGATGACAGTTTCTGAGGGGACTATCGAGTTCGGAGAACCCTGGCTGCTTAAAGCCATGACCAGGATGATTTTCGGGCCGGTACCAGCTGATCAGGCGTTGATTCTTCATCCTATGGCCATGGCTGCTTGGGTGGGACTGCTGGTCACTTCCTTTAATCTTTTTCCCATCGGACAGCTCGACGGCGGTCATATATTTTATTCGCTTTTTGGAGATAAAGTCAGAAAGATATCTTATATCATCGTAGCTCTGCTCATTGTCATGGGAATCTTTTTCTGGGCAGGCTGGCTCATCTGGGCTATTTTAATTCTTTTGCTTGGCTTGAGGCACCCGCCAGTGGCCTGGGTACCGGCCAGGCTGTCCCGAAAAAGACAGATTATTGCTTTTCTCGTTCTGATCATTTTTTTAGTATCTTTTATCCCGGCTCCTGTTACCGATAGTGGCCTTCTTGATTTGATTGGCTGAGTTATCAAAATCCACAATTTTTGTGGAAAAGCCTGTGCAAAATCTGTCAAAAGGAATAGTTAACTGCTTTTAAATTCAAGTAGATATAACAACCTGCACAGAAAATCGTCATCGAAACTGGGGCATTTAAGACTTGCCAAAGTCCTGATAGAAGGTATAAATTTTAAGCTGATGAAATTGACATGATAGATAAAAGATTCCAGATTGTAGAAAGCAATTTTGAGCGCCTCCGGCAGAAATTCATGAAGGGGGAGCTCAGCCGGGAACAGTTTGCCGAAGCTCTCAGGAAATTGAGACTCTTTGATGACCAGGGAAAATGCTGGATGCTGGGTGCTCAGAGCGGTCACTGGTATTTTTATGATGGGAAAAAGTGGGTAAAAGCTGACCCTCCGGCTGACCGCAACGACGTTCTGATCTGTCCGGTGTGCGGCCAGGAAAACGACCTTCAGGCGAAAGACTGTTCCAGCTGTCATGCCCCGCTTCAGGGGGAGCCAGTCAGGCTGGTTTGTCCGCGGTGTGGCCGGCTATTAGGGCCAGATCAGGTTGTTTGTCCTGACTGCGGAGCGCTGGTTAAAACGGAAGGAAAAATTAATCCGACCGATGGCCAGGGCCGATCGACAGCAGGTAAGAAAAAGGGCGAAGAGATTGATCTGTGGTATTTGAGGGAGGCCGACCCCCTCAGTTTTTTATTATTTTTTGGTGGAGTCGGCATTCTCCTGGGCATTCTATTGGGCTTAATGTCGGGTGCAACTGAGTTTTT
>JAKPCG010000025.1 GCA_029553365.1 Acidobacteriota bacterium
GAGTAATACCAACTATCTTCATTCACCATTTTCCTCATTTCCTAAATCATATTCAAAAGACAACTTCACCTTTTCGTTTATTTCTCCGCTTATTTCTTTTCTGTCTCTCCACCTATCTGGACGCCTATTCTTTAGCCAGAAAATCATTGCCGTTGTATCGCCGTTCATTGCCTTTTCATATAGCCTTTTTGCCACCTGGCTGTCAGCCTTTATTTTCCCCCTTTTTAAGGCGTGCCAGAAGTCCGGGTCTTTCTTATATCGCTCCAGCGTCCGCTCCCCTATACCAAGCACGAGTGCTATATCTTCATCAGTCAGACCAAGCCCGGCCAGGGCCTCGACTTGATTAAGGTCAATTTTTTTTAGCTTCGACGGTCTGCCGGTTTTTATCATGTTTCTTATTTCCTAATTACATAAACTGGTTCTACTGAATAATTTGACATGTTGTTTAGGGCGATTTTAAAATTTTCAGTCTCCACAAACTTAAACTTCATCTCATCACATAGCCGCTTAACTGGCCTAAGAAACTCTTTCTCCATATTCAAGCAAAAAACCCCATCATCTTTTAAGGTGTTCATGGTTTTCGATATTAATTTTCTTAAAAAAATGTTATTGAATTCATCAAGTGTTTTGTATTTTAAATATGCCTGATTTGGATTATCTGTCTCGTAATGTTCCTTGTTGAAATACGGCGGCGATGTGATTGCAATATCAAATTTCATATCAGGCAACACGGCATCTTCAAACGGGGCGCAGATTAATGTTACCTGCGAACCAATTTCTTTTATTTTTTCTGCCGATAGCAGAAAATCAGCAAGATGGCGAACCCCCCGGTTTGTTTGGACAGCCGGGTCGATGCCAACATAATGGATTTTTTTCATCGTTGCAAGTGCGCCGATAAGCCGCCCACCCCATCCGTGGCACGGATCTAAAATTGCGATTTCTCTTTTTCCAACGGTATAGTAATTAATGATATCCCTTGCGTCAGCCGGTTTAAAATCAATTACGCATTTTGTAGGGCCGATTCCGACGGTTAATTGATGATTGATACCTACGGGGTGGTAAACTTTTCTGTCCACCTGAATCATGAAGCGCGCTACACTTTTAATGATTTTTTTGTTTTTCTCTAAAAGCGCCTGATATGTGGACGGCCCGACTTCTCTTCCAACCAATAACCTGTGCGAATTAAATAATAAACTTATATTTGACCCAACGTTTGATCGCCCCATGCATAATTGATTAAACTCATAAGCAGCAAGCGACTTGTTTATTTTCAGCGAAGGGTAAAGATTCCAATCAAAAGCTTCAATATCTTTTTCGGCTAATTCTCTTAGCTGGTCCTCGGAGAAGGCAGCGTTCATCTCGTCGGCATCAACCAGCGCCTCGCCTTCGAGGGGCGCAATATCTAAAACGATATTTCTAACCGATATCGGCTCACCTACATCAACCTTGAAATCATCCAGCTTAATATCTTCTATATGTGGATAGATAAGCTCGGCGAGTGCTTCTTCCTCATAATACCCGATACGGTCATTGTCGGAGAGCGAGTATTCTATTTTTTCCTTCTCCGTCGGTGCTTCAACGAGCGAGATTTCCGCCTCCGTGTGCCCGAGCTCTCTCAAAGCCATAAGACGCATATTCCCACCGAGTATCGTATAGTGGCCGTTCTCCTCAACCGCAATCAATGGCTTGTAGACCCCGAGTCGTTTAATTTGATTTTTCAAGCGTTCGAAATCTTTCTTTCTGCACCCCCGTGGGTTTTTGTCCCATAACTCACATTTTTCAATCGGTACTTTAATTATTTTCATTTTCCACCGTTCATCTTCGCCTCAACCCGGGTTAATCTTTCCCGGATTGAGTCAAGGCGATCAAAAATCTGTTTATGCTCTTGCCTGTTCTCTTTCCTAAATCCATCCATATCCTCTTCAAGCTGTTTAATCTTTGTCTCGTGAACAGCACATCGTTCAGGGTTCGGCTTAAGCCCGTGGTTTTTTATTAGCTTAATCTCTTTAATTTTTTCCCGCGCCAAAAATCCCGATATGATTAAAATTGCTGCCCCGTATATGATTTGAGCCAGCTCACCCATCACCCGCCCCCCTCTTGCCAAGTCTGCGCGAAAGTAGACTTATCTAAATCAGACTTATTTGCTAACCAAGGCATGAATTCCAAACCCCGCCGCCAGACCTAAAAGCAGTGTCCAGATTTTCTGCCTTTTCTGGCTATTAATTTGCTTCTGATAATTATTTAACAGGGAATTAAGGCTCGATTTCTCTTCAAGCCACAATGTATTTTTCTGCCGCCATAGCCGGTCTGTTTCCTTCCAGAGAAAAACCTGGTTTTGGAGATTTAAGATCTCTTTTTCCTGAACCTGGCTTATTTCTTCAAGAGCTGGAATTTTTGCCAGGCTGAATTCTTCCCACTGAAGAAGAATTGAAGTATTCTTCTTGAAGGCCGCCAGGCTAAACCTCGCTCCAGCGTCAATCTTTTCAACTCCATTGTCTTTGAGAATTCGCCTTGTGGTCTGGACCATCTCATCCGGCGGCATCGCTTCTACCTGGCCTTGAATTTCAGCAAGCCGCTTTTCGCTATCCTTAAGTTTTGCTATCAACCCGGCTTTTTCTTTCTCGAGCCCCTGAAACTTTACCTCGAGATTTTTATTCAACTCTGCCAGCGTCTTAACCTGGCCGTCAAGTTCTTTGGCCTGCTTTTCCAATTCGGCTATTTTCTCTTTTTCTCCTTTTGCCTCCGCCTTAAGCCTCGACACCCGCCCCTGCTCATAGAAAAGCAGCCCGGCCATGAAAACAAGGCCGAAAACCAGAATTGCAATCATTGTTTTTTTCATTGCGTCTTCGGAATATGATAGGCGTCATAAATCCCAGAGGCAGTTAACCAGATTGGAATCGCATAAAGAATCAGCTCTTTAACAGAAAAAGAATTGTTCAGATAAAGAAACAAACCGGTGATCAGCAGACAGATTATTATAGAGGCCCCATAATTAAGAATCTTTTTTAGCCGCTGGTCTGCGTTTTTCCAGATACCCTTAACCTTTTCGGTTAACCCCTGGACTGCGGCAGTGCCGCCGATCCAGATAAGAAGCAGATTAATGACGGCCGGATCAAATTTCATCATCTCTTCTCCTTAAAAAAGTTCCCGCCAGAATTCGTGATATAAAAATAGCGGGAGCTGGGTTCGAACCAGCGACTTCCTGGTTATGAGCCAGGCGAGCTTCCATCTGCTCTATCCCGCAATCCCGCTTCATGTTAGATGGCTCCTATATCCAGGCTAAATCAATAATTTCTTGTGG
>JAKPCG010000026.1 GCA_029553365.1 Acidobacteriota bacterium
AGCATCAGCCGGCCACTCCGTCAGATTGAAAAAATGACGGAATACATCGGCCAGATGAATTTTGATTATCAGCTCGATGTCCATTCGCCCCGCGAACTGGCTCAACTGGCTCAGTCTTTCAGTCAGATGGCCGACCGCCTGAAAGAAATAGATGAGATGAAAAACAATTTTATTTCCCACGTCTCTCACGAGCTCCGCACGCCCCTCACCTCGATTAACGAAGCCAGCGATCTGCTCCTCGACCGCGTCGGCGGCGAACTCACCAGCCGTCAGGAGCATCTGCTACAGATCATCAAGCAGTGTACTCAGAGGTTAATCAAAATGGTCAACAACCTGCTCGACCTGTCCAAGATGGAAGCGGGCATGATGAACTATGAATTCGTCAGAGCCAGCATTAATCAGATTATTCGCCACAGTCTCGAAGAAATAAACCTCCTGGCCAAAAAGAAAAATATCCGCCTCCAAGTTCAGATAGAGGACAATTTGCCACCGCTCAAAATGGACGTCGAGAAAATGCAGGAAGTCATGGATAACCTGTTGAGTAACGCCATCAAATTTACTCCCGAAGGCGGCACGGTCCGAATTGAAGCCCGCCTGGCGAGAAAAAAAGACAGGTTGCCCGGAGCTCAGGAGACCAGCTACCTTGTGGTCAGTGTCTCTGACACCGGACCCGGCATTCCCCGCCAATATCAGGCCCGCATCTTTGAAAAATTCCAGGGAATTGATACGCGCCGAACGGCCGAAGGTCGGGGAACCGGCCTGGGCTTATCCATCGCCAGCCATATTGTTAAAGCCCACGGCGGGAAAATCTGGGTGGAAAGTACCGAAGGCCAGGGCAGCACCTTCTCTTTTTCCCTGCCCCTGTCCGCTACCGACTCACTCTCCTGCCCCTCTTCCCCGGGAAAAGAAGGAGAAAACCAATGAGCACACCTATCCTCATTAGCCGGCTTAAAGTCCCACCTCTGAAAAAATCAGCCAGCTTTCTGCTTCCGGTTCCCGCCGCAGCCATTCTTCTCATCCTTATTACCTTTATTAATATTAATTGCTCCTCGCTTTCCCCTTCTCCTCAACAAAAAGACTTTAACCTGCGCCTCGCCCAGGCTCAGTATTTTTTAAACCGAGGCGACTATCAAAGGGCGGGCCAGGAATATGAACAGCTCCTGGCCCAGTATCCGACCAACCCTTCGATGGATAAAATCCTTTTTTCTCTTGGCCAGCTTTACAGTCTCTCTGATAATCCGCAGCGCGATTTTAAAACCTCATTCTCCTATTTCGAGCGATTAAAAGCTGAGTTTCCCAGAAGTAGCTACACCAAACAACTTCAGCCGTGGCTCAACTGGCTGGAGGAAATAATTTCGCTCGAAGATAAGATCCATTCCCTCCAGACCGAGATTAGCACTCTCGAAACAGAGCTAAAAAAAGTCACGGCCGAAAAACTGGAAACCGAGGCAGCTCTAAAGGCCGAAATCTCCAGGCAAACTAAAGAAATAACCGAGCTGGAAAATAAAATACGCCAGCAAACTGTTCTGATTGACAACCTCAAAGGCCAGCTGGAAAAAATCAAGGAGATTGATGTCCTGACCGAGAAAAAAGCCCAGAAAAAACAAGAAGGAGGCCCTCATGGCCGATGAAAAAATTTTAGTCGTTGACGATGATGCCAATATCCTGGAGGTCATAAAAATCAGGCTGGAAGCTGAAGGTTACCAGGTGACGGCCGTTGAATCAGCCGAGAAGGCT
>JAKPCG010000029.1 GCA_029553365.1 Acidobacteriota bacterium
AGCAAGCTCGTTACCTTCCGTTATCAGGAAATGAAAGAAGAAGCTGCCCGGGTCTGGCGGCAAATGGAGGACAAAGCTTTCGACGAGCAGGCGGCAATCGAAGCCGAGGCTCTGCAGCTTTATAAAGAAAATCCTGAAAAAGCCAGAGATTTCCTGACCGATTACTGTCAGAAGAAAGCCGAGCAGGCGGTGGCTGATTACTGGCGGCTGGCGGGTGAGCTGTGGGTGAAATATTCAGCCAATTTTTAAAGCAAAAAATATAAGAAACCAAAGAATAAGCATGAGAAGGGTCAAGAAGAGTGGCTCCGACTGTTGCTGGCCGGCATAAATTTCCTTAAACTTAAAGGGTCTAAAGAAGGAATAGCCTGATGAGCAATAAACAACTCTTAACCTCTTTGAACCGGGCTGAGCTCGAAGCTTATCTTCGAAAGATCGGGCAACCATCATATCGGGCCGGTCAGATTTTCAGGTGGCTTTATCAGGCGGGTAAAAGCCAGGCGGCTGAATTTACTGATTTACCGCTCGAGTTGAGGCAGCAGCTTGAAGCTGATTTTATAATTAACCCGCTTAAGCTAAAAGAGAAAGCGAGCTCTAAGGACGGGACGATCAAATATCTTTTTGAGCTTCTGGATGGTAATTTTATTGAAACCGTCATGATTCCAGCCGAAAAGCGGCAGACCTTTTGCCTTTCGACTCAGGTTGGTTGCAAATTCCACTGTGCTTTTTGTGCCAGCGGGCTTCATGGCTTCAAGCGAAATCTGGAGGCAGGGGAAATTGTCTCGGAAGTCCTGAATCTGAAATATGTTTATGGCCATCAGCCAACCAATCTTGTCCTGATGGGCATGGGCGAACCACTCGATAATCTGGACAATGTTCTCAAAGCGATCAGAATTCTCAACGACCAGAATGGGCTGGCCCTCGGGGCAAGAAGAATAACTGTTTCTACCGTTGGCCTGATACCGGCTTTAAAAAAGTTAATGGACTTTGAGTTGCAGATTAATCTTTCTCTGTCGATTCACAGCGCAATTGACGAGAAAAGAAGGCAGTTGATGCCGGTCAACAAAAAATATCCGCTGGAAGAGTTAATTAAAGCGGCTGAAGATTATTTAAAAGTAGGGGGTCGACAGCTCACTCTGGAGTACATTGTCATTGGCGGTTTTAATGATTCACTCTACGACGCCGAAGCCCTGGCAGCTGTTTCGCGCCGGCTTAAAGCCAAGGTAAATCTCATTGCCTACAGTCCGGTCGCGGGCTTCAAATGGCAACCGCCAGCGAAAGAAGATGTCGAGCGATTTAAGATGTGGCTGGAGGAAAGAAAAGTGCGGGTGACCATCAGGCAGTCAAAAGGGATAGACATTGCTGCTGCCTGCGGCCAGCTGGCTGGAAAATTTCAATAAGCAGTCAAAAAAGTAACAAAAAGTGAAGTGGCCAGAATCAGTTGGCCCGTTCAAGCCGGGTTAAGACTTCGAGATGTGGCGTGCGGGGGAAAAAGTCAAAAGCTCGTATAGCTTGAAGCTCATATTCTGGACGCAGCCGGTTTAAATCACGGGCCAGGGTGGCCGGATCACAGGAAAGATAAAAGACTGAGCGCAGAGGAATCTTTTTTAGAGTGGCAATAAGCTCCGGCTCAAGACCTTTACGTGGAGGATCAACAATCGCCGCTTCGGGCTGGAAAGCCGTTATTTCATTCAGTCTCTGCTCGACGCGCCCGGCAACGAGCTTGATATTGGTGGCCTGGTTCAGTCTAAGATTTTCCTTAAAATAAAAGATATTGGCTGGCTCTGATTCCACCGCCAGGACCTCTGAAGCCAGAGTGGAAAGGAAAAAGCTGAAGGTGCCGACTCCGGCATATAAATCGAGAAGGCGAGCCGGTTTATTTGCTTTAAGCCAGGTTTTAAGTTCATCGACCACTTGCAGTAACTGCGGCAGATTGACCTGAAAAAAGCATTCCGGGCCATAGCGCAGCCTGACTTTTTCGAATTTTTCTTCAAGATAGAGCTGGCCGTAGATAGAAATCGGTCTGGCCGCTGAGTGGTGAGGGAGGAGACCAGCGATACCGGTCAGGCCGGGCTGGTTACTTAAGTGGGGCAGCCACCTGCCAGCCGCTTCGGTTAAACCCTGTTTGTTTTCACTATAAAGGATGGCGAGAAGTGCGCCGGCCGAAAAACTCTGGCGGATTTCAATCTGGCTGATGGCAGGAAGGGGAGAAGTCTTGATTAATTCTTGAAACGCAGAGAGAAGGGAATTTACTTCGCCACTGACCAGAGCGCAATTTTCAACCGGCAGAAGGTCAGTTGGAGAACCAGGTTCATGGTAAGCCAGAAAGGGCTGCGGGCTGTTCCAGACGACGGTCAGCTTGATTTTGTTTCGGTAGCCATAGATTTGAGGTGAGGGGATGAGGTCAGGCGATTTACCGGCCCCCTGATGGTAGGGAATCTTAAAACGGCTGAGGATTTCAGCCAGCTGCCCGGATTTGATTTTAGTTTCAAGCTCGTAGGTCATAATCTGATAGGGAGAACAGGCCCGGTAATGGGAGCAGTGTGGTTTGATCCGGTCGGGCACCGGTTCAAGGATCTCGACAGTTTTCCCCTCGAGGAAATTTTTTCTTTCGGCCAGAATTTTAACACTGACCAGTTCACCAGGTAGTCCTTCATCTGTAAAAACAACCTGCCCCTGGTGAAGGCCAAGGGACCGGCCAGGATAGACTATTTTTTCTATTCTGAGTTCCATGAGTTTTCTATTTTATATTAGCAGAAGGGACAAAGCTAATGATTGCGTTCGGCACGAAAGAGATTTTCTTCTGGCTAAGAAAGATAAAAGAATAAATAACTCAAGAATAGGCGAATAGAAGAATAGAAAAGCCTGAGGCCATAGTGGGTATCCGTCCTTCCGCCTGGCCACTGCCCACCGTATCAATTGACCTGGTTTCGATCAAGTCTGAGCGGTAGAGGTTTTTCCTTCTATCAGGCGGCGAGTTTCCTCAGACAACGGGCAGGCAGGGCCAAAATAGCCTGGAGAAGGTCAAAAATCGCCTTAACTGTTATACCCAGCAGGCGAAAGGGCAGTGATAGAAGCCAGACCAGCGGATACAGGATCAATGCCGCTAAAGCCAGCGGCCAGCATAGCACAAATAAAATCAGCCAGAGTAAGAATTTGATCATGCTTATTTCATCCTTCTTTATTCAGTATAAACGAAAAGCCAGGTCAAATAGTTCACTCTTTTTAATCTTTT
>JAKPCG010000073.1 GCA_029553365.1 Acidobacteriota bacterium
GGGCAATTTGAATGACTTCTATTTCTTTAACTTCCAATTCGTAACCGCCAGGAGCCCGTTTATCCGCTCTGACCTGCCCCCTGACAATGAGCGAAGATTCCTGAGTAAGCTCATCAAAAACACGGAAAAGAGGGAAGTCCTTATCCTGACTGAAAATCGTTCCCTGTATTATTCCAGTTCCGTCGCGAACCAGCAAAAAACGCACCTTACCACTGGATCGCTTGTTATAAACCCAGCCACGGATTTCAACTTCCTGCCCATTATATTGACCTATGTCTTCTATATAAACCCATTTCATAGTGGTGAAATTATATCAGATTAGACTTTTAATTCAATGCTGGTGGCTTGCAATTGGCTCCTCTCCTTCTCTGTTTAACTTGAATAAATTTTTACCTGAGATAGAACCATTGAAAAAATTATCTGGCTGGTTTAACTTAGATTCTTAAAATCATGAGTGAAATAAAAACATTTACTCCGGTTAAATTGATCTGCGGAGTGATCTTTTCAGAAAAAGTCATCAGAGAAAAAGCACGCGATATTCTTTTAGAAAAGTTCGGCCAGATTGATCTTCAAAGCGACGCTTTCCCGTTCAATTTTAGCCATTATTATGAACAGGAGATGGGTCAGAACCTGAAAAGATACTTTCTGAGCTTCCAATCTTTGATCGCCCCGGAACAGCTACCGGCTTTAAAACATCAAACCAATCAGATAGAAAAGGACTTTAAACTGTTCTTTCCTGGTTTAAATTTAATTCGTCCTGTGAATCTTGACCCTGGTTATCTCAAGGCCTCAGCTCTTATTATGGCTACTACCAAAGATTTTGCCCACCGTATTCCGCTCTCTGGTGGGATCTATGCGCATCTGGAGCTGCTATTGAGCAAAGATAAGGTCAGAACTCTAGACTGGACCTACCCTGACTTCTATCAGCCTGGTTATCAGCAATTTTTCCTGGCTGTCAGGAAAATTTACCTGGATCAGCTCAGAAAATTAAGAGCAGAGCGAACACCTTAGCCGGCCGATTTCAGATTTTAGCTCCCAAATTCTCTTCGCAAGTCATCAATGACCCCAGGTAATTCTGCCAGGGTCTGATCAATATCTTGTTCGGTGTTAAAACGGCCCAGTGATAATCTCAAGGCTGAGCTGGCTTCTTCCTGACTCAAGCCCAGCGCCAGAAGGACATGAGACACTTCACCCGAGCCTTCTGTGCAGGCCGATCCGGTTGAAACATAAATCTCTCGGGTGGCCAGCGCCAGAAGGATGGCCTCAGCTGGCAGGCCGGGAAAAGAAAAATTTAAGGTGCTTTTAATTCTTTTTTCAGGATGTCCGTTAAATTTAATTCCTCTAATTCTCTTTTCGAGTCCAGACTTTAGCCGGTCGGCCAGCTTTTCTAACCGGTTTCTATCTTTCTGCCATTCTTCTCTTAGAATCCTCGCTGCTTCTCCAAAACCGATTATTCCGGACGTATTCTCAGTGCCCGGTCTCAGACCGAATTCCTGATGTCCACCATGCAGTACTGGTTTTAAGTCCAGCCCTTTACGGATATAAAGAGCACCGGCTCCCTTCGGGCCATAGACTTTATGAGCCGAAACACTCAAAAGATCGATGCCCAGAGAGTCCACCTTAACTTCCATCTTACCAAAAGCCTGGACCGCATCAGTCTGGACTGGTACCCCATAACGATGAGCTATTTTGACTACTTCTTCTATAGGTTCAATTGTACCAATCTCATTATTGGCCAGCATGACTGAGACCAGAAAAGTATTAGGGGAGATGACTGATTTTAAAAAGTCCAGATCAATCAAACCGGTCTGATCAACCGGTAAATAATGAACTGTATAGCCATGGGCTTCGAGATAGCGAGCAGTTTCCAGAACAGCCGGATGCTCAATCGAAGAGGTTATAAATTCTCTCTTTTCGGGCTGAGCTTCAGCCAGGCCCAGTATGGCCAGATTATCAGCCTCTGTGCCTGAACTGGTAAATATAATTTCCGAGCGCCTGGCTCCCAGAGCCGCAGCTACCTGCTCTCTGGCTTCCGTCACCAGGCCCTTCACTTCCCGTCCGAGAGGGTAGAGTGACGAAGGATTGCCAAAGTGTTCTTTAATAAACGCAATTATCTTCTCAGTCACCCGGGGGTCTAGAGGCGTAGTGGCATTGTTGTCAAGATAAATCATTAAGACCAGCTCATTATCTGCCAGCAGTTTAAATTTTAATTAACTTCTGGCAGCAAATTTTTCTTTAACGATTCTGACCACTTCCAGGCCTGCTCTTTTCTGTCCCTCCTCAGTTGAAGCGCCAAGATGGGGGGTAGCCGTTACCCGTGGATGATCAATCAGGCTGAAATCCTGGGGAGGTTCCTGACTGAAGACATCCAGAGCAGCTGCTTTAACCTGCCCTGAATTGAGCGCCTGCAGCAGTGCGTTTTCATCCACCACCCCACCACGAGCAGCATTGACTATAACCACACCTTTTTTCATCCGCTCAAATTCTCTGGTACTCAGAATAGGCTCCGGTGTCTTGGGAACATGGAGGGTGATGATATCCGCTTGGCTCAGCAGCTCATCCAGGCTGACCTGTTTGACAGCCAGATCGGTTTTAATCGGAATAACGTCGTAGGCCAGAATATTCATGCCCAGAGCCAGAGCCCGGCGTGCAACTTCCAGCCCAATCCGTCCAAACCCGATAATCCCCAGTGTCTTGCCATAAACTTCGGTGCCTGTAAATAATTTCTTTTCCCATTTGTGTTGCTTCATCGACAGGTTAGCCGGCCCGTGGTGCCTGACTGCACCGATCATCAAACCGATGACATGCTCAGCCACAGAGATAGAAGTAGCAGAAGGAGTATTGGCGACTTCCACTCCTTTTTCTTTAGCAGCTTTAACATCAATCGTATCCAGACCTATTCCGGCTCTGACAATTAGTTTTAGATTCTGACCCGCTTCAATGATAGGTCTGGTTATTTTGGTGGCGCTTCTTACCACCACCACTTCAAAATCAGGAATAATCTTGACCAGATCGGCTTCGTTGAGGCCGGTTTTAACCGTAACCTCAAATCCAGGAACAGCCTGAAGCTCTTCTATGGCTTCCTGATCAAGATGGTCAGCAATAAGGATTCTGGTGGTCATTCCCATCC
>JAKPCG010000078.1 GCA_029553365.1 Acidobacteriota bacterium
GAGAAGATTGTGGCTCGTATCCTCGACAAAGAAATGCTCAAGCTCGACCTGACCCAGCTGGGCTTTGAGCCAGAATCGCTGGAAATTTTTCAGGATGCCATCCACCGACCGTGGGGCATTATCCTGGTCACCGGGCCAACCGGCAGCGGCAAAACCAATACCCTTTATTCGGCCATCTCGACACTCAACACCATTGATGTCAATATCATGACGGCTGAAGACCCGGTGGAGTTTTATATTCCCGGCATCAATCAGGTCCAGATCAAAGAAGAAATCGGTCTGACTTTTGCCAATGCCCTGAGGTCGTTTCTCCGCCAGGACCCCGATATCATGCTGGTCGGTGAAATCCGTGACTATGAGACAATTGATATGGCCATCAAAGCCGCTCTGACCGGCCACCTGGTCTTTTCCACCATTCATACCAATGATGCCCCTTCCACCATTGCCCGTATGATCAACATGAATGTCGAGCCCTTTTTGATTGCAGATTCGGTTGTACTGATTGTTGCTCAGAGGCTGGTCCGCCGGCTCTGCCAGAAATGCTGTGAACCGCATGAGCTCCCCAAAAGGGCGCTGCTCGATATGGGTTTTGGCGAAAACGAAATAGATGATCTCCATATTTTTAAAGCGCATGGCTGCGAGGCCTGCAATAATACCGGTTATAAAGGCCGGACAGCTTTGTTTGAGGTGATGAAAATCACCGACGAAATAAAAGAGATGATCCTTAATCGAGCTACGAGCCGCGAAATCAAACGCAAAGCAATTGAAAATGGCATGCTGACTCTCCGCCGCAGCGGGCTGGTCAAGATCAAAAACGGCGTCACCTCGGTTGAGGAAGTCCTCAGAGAAACTGTCAGGGATTGGGAATAGGAGGAATGAATGGCCAAGCCAATCTATGAACTTTTAAAAATTGCTGTTGAAGAGAATGCCAGCGACCTTCATATTACGACTTATGTCCCGCCGCGGATCAGAGTTGACGGACGATTAAAAAATATTGATCACCCGCCGCTCCAGCCATCCGAGACACAGGAACTCATCTACAGCCTCCTCAATGACAAACAGAAAAAGATCTTTGAGGAAAGATGGGAACTTGACTTCTCCTTTGGTTTGAAGGATCTGGGCCGGTTCAGAGCCAATGTTTTCAAACAGAAAGGAGCAGTGGCCGCTTCTTTCCGTCGCTTTCTGCCCCAGATGTGGAGCTTTGCTCAGCTGGGCATTCCCCAGCGGGTGGTCCAGCTCTGTAGCCTGCCCCGTGGTCTGATCCTGGTCACCGGGCCGACCGGCTGCGGCAAATCAACCACCATTGCCTGCATGCTTGACTATATCAACCACGAACGAGACGTCCATATAGTCACGGTTGAAGACCCGATTGAATATTACTTTGTCCCCAAACGGGCCATCATCAACCAGAGAGAGCTCTTCACCGATACCCTCTCTTATGCCAACGCTCTGAGGTCAGTCCTGCGGGAAGACCCGGACGTGGTTTTTGTCGGTGAGATGAGGGATTATGAAACAACCGAGGCCACACTGCGGGTGGCGGAGACCGGCCATCTGACCTTTTCGACCTTGCATACGAATTCGGCTCCTGAATCAATTTCGAGGATAATTGATATTTTCCCCAGCCAGTATCAATCCCAGGTACGGGTGACGTTGTCCATGATTCTGGAGGCGGTCATGACCCAGACCCTGCTGCCCCGAGCTGATGGCAAGGGGCGGGTGCTGGCCATGGAAATACTGATTCCCAATCCGGCCGTCCGCAACCTCATCCGCGAAAACAAAATTCATCAGATTTATTCGGCTATGCAAATGGGCCAGGAAAAATTCGGTATGCAAACCATGAACCAGAGCCTGGCCAGCCTTTATTTGCGGCGGATTATCACCTATGAGACTGCTATGTCGGTGACGGCCAATCCAGAAGAACTGATAGATATTATTCAGAGACATGAAGGAACCGGCAGCAAAAAGGGCAGTTCCTACACTGCCGGAAAATAGCGGGGGATGAGATGATTCCCGGTTTTTTGGTGATTTTATAGACAAGAAAGAAGGAGAAAGAATATGGCTGTTTATGTCTGGAGAGGGAAAAACAGATATGGAGACGTGGTCGGCGGTGAAAGAGTAGCCGAGTCGATCGAGGATCTGACCAGGACTCTACAGCGCGACCAGATCGCCATCATCAGCATAAAACCAAAAAGAGCCATGCCGGCTATACCTTTTCTAAAAAGAGAAAAGGTCAAGCTTAAAGAGCTGTCTTTTTTCAGCCGCCAGCTATCGGTTCTGATTGATGCTGAATTGCCTTTGATTCAAAGCTTAGGACTTCTGGCTGAACAGCAGAAAAATAAATATTTTACCCGGGTAATTACCGAAGTTAAGGAAGATGTCGAAGCTGGAGCGGCCCTCAATCAGGCTCTCCGTAAGCATCCCAAAGTTTTTGATGACTTGTATTGCAACCTGGTGGCCTCAGGCGAACAGAG
>JAKPCG010000175.1 GCA_029553365.1 Acidobacteriota bacterium
TATTCTTCCTCAACTCCAGGATCGTAAAACTCTATTGATTTAAGTGGCAGAGAGCTGGCCGCCAGCGCTTCCCTTAATTCCTGGGCAGCGAGCGACCCTGTTCCAATTAAAGCAACCCGGAACTGGCGGCTGGAGGTTTTATTCATGAGACTCTACTTTTTCCTTATATATCACAATCCTTCGATATATTTCATCTTTCAGTTTCAGCTTTTTCTTTTTCAACTCTTTTTCAGCCAGTTCTTCACTGGCGGTCAATAGACCTTTTCCCTTTAGCTTCAATAGAGCTTGTTCTATTTCCTGGTGCTGCTGATACAGCTGACAAAAAGCCTCATCCTGCTGGATAAGCACCTCTTTTATTTCATCTTCTTCCATTTTTTCTCCGCAAAAAAGCATAACACAGGGCCAATTTGATTTCAATTTGCGCCTGAAAAAGACAGCGAGCCCCGGCCACAGCTTCAGTCGAGCTTATTTGAGTTCTGCCAAAAATTCCCAGTTGACATTACTCCGACTCGTTAATATACTTATTAAGCGGTTTTTAAAATCAGATTCAATCTATGGCCAGGTAGCTCAGACGGTAGAGCGAGGGACTGAAAATCCCTGCGTCGGCGGTTCAATTCCGTCCCTGGCCATTTTTCTTTTTAGAGACAGTCAGTTTCTTTCTCGGTTGTGTTTTTTACCTCAGAACTTGTAGGAAACTGAAACAGTTGGAGTAACCTGGTACATTTTATAGGTGCCGGGCATGGCCTGCCAGTGACCTGCCTCTCCACCGGTATCTTCCAGGTTTATCTGCCGATTTTTGCCCTTCAAATATTCAAATCCCCAGCTGATGGATAAGCCTTTCCAGTCATAGCCAAAGCCGGCTGTTATTCCGTCACAATCAAAGGTTGGTAGCAGGACTGTCTGGGTGTGATCGGGTCCAGGGGCAGGATCATGATAATAGCCAGCTCTCAAAGCAAAATGCTGACTTAAGCGGTATTCAGCTCCAAAACGCACCTGGACGGTATTTTCCCAGTCAAGAGGCCTGACCTCAGCCAGGTTGGCCGCCATCAGCTCAGCCCAGGTAGGATCCAGATAACTGGTCGTTATATCACTGAGCTCCGACCACTTGGCCCACTGAACATCGGCATTTAAAGTCAGTCTTTCCAGTGGTGTAATGGATATTCCGCCCCCGATAAACCACGGCCATTTTATTTCTCTTCTAACCTCAGAGTTGGTTGGATAGCCGACAACACTGAGATTATACATATTGATCTTGCTCCGGAATTTGATGGTCGATGGACTCTTAACAGTCAAGCCAACGCTCAGCCAATCAGCTGGTCTGGCCAGTAAGCCAAAGGTCACTCCCCAGCCAAAACCGTGCAGCCCTTCTTCATACTGGCCAGCATCAAAATAAGTCCCAGGAGATATCTCCAGCTGACCGGCCCACTGGCTCCATTTCATCGAGCCATAATTCAGGTTAAAAGTTGCTCCCAGACTCAGCCGATCACTAATCTTCCAGGCAACCAGCGGCGACAGAGTCATCATTTCAATTTTACTTTTCCACTCATAACTGTTACCACCGGCCAGCTGTTTAAAATCTTCGCCTTTCCAGCTAGTTCCAATTTCAGCCGGTGTATAAAAACCGATTCCGACAACAACCCGTTCAGAGACGGGTTGATAATAAGCTAGAAGAAAACTAAGATAATGAGAAAACTTGGTTTTAGCCTGAAGAGATGAATCCGGTTCGTAACGATTGGTCGGCATAAAGTCGGCGGCTGTAGTTCCAAACAGTGGCCGAGAAAGGAAACCTGCACCAGCCGGGTTCCAGTAAACCAGGCTGAAGTCATCAGCCAGACCGATAAAGGCACCTCCCATCGACACGGCCTTACTCCCCAGACCATTTAAACTGAGGCCATTAGCCTCCAGCAGACCAGTCAGAAGGCATAAACTTAAAATAAGTAAACCTATCTTTTTTCTGTAGCCAGAGAACATGATCAGCTCCTTTCTTCTCTTTTTTAACAGTTAAGTTTTTTTACTTACCTTACTTTTTTTTAAAAATAATTTCTCCCCTGGAGTCGATATCAATCACCACCGTCTCTCCTTCTTTAAATTCACCAGCCAGGATTTTCATAGCCAGTGGATTTTGAACCTCTCGCTGAATGACTCTTTTGAGCGGTCTGGCTCCATAAACAGAATCAAAGCCACGTTCAGCCAGGAGTTCCTTAGCCTTGTTTTTGATCTCCAGATTAATCTTTTTATCAGCCAGACGCTGGCGCAAAAGATCAATCTGAAGGTCAACGATCTTTAAAATGGTCTCTTTCGACAGCGGCTTAAAGATTATAACTTCATCAATCCGGTTAAGAAATTCCGGTTTGAAGTGGCTTTCGAGGATTTTCCGAACTTCTTTTTCCATTGTCTCATAATCCTGGCTTAACTCTTTAATAATCTGACTGCCAAGATTAGAGGTCATGATGATCAGAGTATTCCTGAAATCAACAGTTGTCCCTTTGCCATCGGTCAGGCGGCCATCATCCAGAATCTGCAACAGAATATTAAAGACATCGGGATGAGCCTTTTCCACCTCATCCAGCAAGATCAACGAGTAAGGCCGCCTTTTGACCGCTTCCGTCAGCTGGCCACCTTCCTCATAGCCGACATAGCCAGGCGGGGCACCGATCAATCTGGCGACGGTGTGTTTTTCCATATATTCTGACATGTCCAGCCTGACCATAGCCTTTTCGTCGTTGAAGAGGAATTCGGCCAGAGCCCTGGCCAGTTCGGTTTTACCCACTCCGGTCGGTCCAAGAAAGAGAAAAGAACCTATTGGCCTGGTTGGCTCCTGCAGTCCGGCCCTGGCCCGCCTGATAGTATCAGCCACAGCTCTGATAGCCTGTTCCTGACCGATAACCCGCTTGGACAGGATCTCTTCCATTTTGAGCAATCTTTCCACTTCGCCCTCGAGCATTTTGGAGACAGGAATTCCAGTCCAGCGGCTAACCACCTCGGCCACATCCTCTTCATCCACCTCTTCTCTCAGCATCTTACCCTGCTTTTGCAATTCAGCCAGTTGCTGGGAAAGCCCGTCAATTTTTTTATTCAGCTCGATTAATCTTCCATAACGAATTTCAGCCACTTTTTCCAGATCACCACGCCGCTCAGCATTCTGTTCCTCTACCCGGAGAGCATCACGCTGTTCTTTTAACCTGTTTATCTGTTCAATCAGGTCTTTCTCCTGTTTCCACCTGGCTTTTAAAGCATCCCTTTTTTCAGTCAGTTCACTGAGTTCCTTTTCGATTTTCTCCAGTCGTTCAACTGAGGCCTCGTCTTTTTCCTTCTTCAAAGCCTGCCGCTCGATCTGGAGCTGGGTAATCTTTCTTTCCATCTCATCTATTTCTTCCGGCAAGCTGTCCAGCTGAACCCGAATGCGGGCAGCAGCCTCATCAATGAGGTCAATAGCTTTATCTGGCAGGAAACGATTGGTGATATAGCGATTGGAGAGGACCGCAGCTGCCACCAGAGCTGAATCTTTGATTTTTACACCATGATGGACTTCATACTTTTCCTTAAGCCCGCGCAGAATAGAAATAGTCTCTTCAACCGATGGTTCGCCGACATATACAGGTTGAAAACGTCTTTCCAGGGCTGGGTCTTTCTCGATGTATTTTTTATATTCATTGAGGGTAGTTGCTCCAATGCATCTCAGTTCACCCCTGGCCAGAGCGGGCTTCAGCATATTAGAAGCATCAATAGCTCCTTCGGCTGCCCCAGCTCCGACAATCGTATGCAGCTCATCGATGAACAGAATGATATTACCCGATTCTTTTATTTCCTTCAGCAGAGCTTTTAATCTATCTTCAAATTCTCCCCGGTATTTGGTACCGGCCACCAGAGCTCCCATATCGAGAGCCAGAAGTTGTTTTTCCTTAAGCGATTGGGGTACATCTCCATTAGCAATCCTTTGAGCCAGCCCCTCCACAATGGCTGTCTTACCGACGCCGGCTTCTCCTATCAAGACCGGATTGTTCTTTGTTCGCCTGGAAAGAACTTGAATTACCCGGCGTATTTCCTCCTCTCGACCAATAACAGGGTCAAGCTTGCCCTGCTTGGCCAGAGCGGTCAGATCCCGGGCATACTTTTCTAACGCCTGGTATTTTGATTCTGGTTCAGCATCAGTGATTCTCTGACTTCCCCTGATGTCCACCAGTGCTTTAAGAACAGCTTCCTCATTAATCTTATATTTTTGAAGAACTCGACCAATGCCCAGGTGCTTAAGCCTGACCATGGCTAGAAAGACGTGTTCGGTAGAAAGATATTCATCTTTCAGCTTCTCCGCCTGCTGCCAGGCCTCGTTCAGGACCTCATTCAGTTCGCCCGAAAGATATATTTCACCTGTTCCCTGAATTTTCGGGAAACGGCTTAATATCTGGTTGAGTTCATGTTGCAGGTCAGAAGGGTTAACCTCCAGCGTGGTCAACAAGCTATTCACAATATTCCCTTCCTGATTTAAAAAACTCCACAGCAGATGTTCAGGCTTCAATTCCTGATGGCCAAGTTCTTGAGCCTTCGATTGAGCCAGTTGGAAGGCTTCCTGCAACATAACCGTTAATTTATCCCATCTCATGGTTAGCCTCCTTTCATCTAGAACTACATTTTTTGTCAGATAATGTCAAAAAAGTATTATTCTTAGATCTTATAATTAATGACTGAAATCGATGGGTTTCTTTTTTTATTTTACCCCTATTTCCTCTTCAGGTAAATACCCCACCCGCCAGTCCGAGCCATGGTGGCCAGGCCTCATCCCTTAAAATTTTTATTTACCCTCTTGACAAGCTGCAAAAAATAAATATTTTCTGCTGAAGGAGCGTATTATGGAAGAAATAGAAATATCAAGCTGGGCAACTCTGGACACTCTAAAAAAGGCAGCCGATGTCGTTGAAACAGTCGGCGATCTTCATTCCGATCAGGAAATGTATGTCTTCTGTGTTCTGGACGAAGACTACTTTGAATTAGGCTATAGCGCAGTTGGCCCTAATTATTTAAGGCACTATGCTGATGAAGACGAGTTTGCTGAGGCTATAGAAAAGAGAAGAGAAGGCTTCGATGAATCGTTTGTTGACGATGAAGATTATGATGATCTCGAAGACGAAGATTTCGATTTTGACGACGAATCCGACGACTTATAAGGCGAGCTTGAACTACCAAGCTTTCCCTTTAATTCAACCAATAACTCCAGAGCCTGAAGGGGCGTTAGCTCATCGGGTTCGAGTTCAAGCAATTTTTGCTTGATTTCCTGGAGTGCAGCCAGTTCCCGATCCTCATTGAACAACCAGAGCTGGGCCGGCTGATAATTGTTAATCTGATGATAAGCCAGTCGTGGCTTCCCCTGCTCATCAATCTCCAGTTTTTCCAGGTTAAAAAGAATTTCTCTGGCTCGTTTGATGACTGCTGGTGGTAGCCCAGCCAGTCTGGCTACCTGCAGCCCATAACTCCGATCGGACGGTCCGGGGCTTATTTTTCTGAGGAAAATGACCCTGTCCTGAGCTTCTT
>JAKPCG010000088.1 GCA_029553365.1 Acidobacteriota bacterium
ATCCAGAAAAGAGTCAGACAATCAAACCCAGGAGGTCTCTCCCCAGAACAAAAACAAAACAATTAAAGACTGGCTTGAACCCTGGAAGAAAACTCTGGAATTAAGCTATGTGGTTACCGGTGGGAACACAGTCACTTCCTCCTTCAGCCTGGGCAGCACGCTGCTCAAGACTCCCAATGAACACAACTCCTACCTTCTTAAGACCTTCTTCCTCAGAACCCACTCCACCACGATTAATCAGAAAGCTGTCGGGAGCGAAGATAGTTTCAGCCTGATCGAAGACAAGACCAGAAAACTAACAGCCGAAAATTATCTTATTCAGGCTCAATATGATCATCGGCCATCAGGAAGGCTTCTAACCAACCTGGGTTTTAGCTGGGACAGAAATAAATTTGCTGGCGTCGAAGGGCGGGCCCTGTGGACAGCCGGGGCTGGCGTCATTCTGGCCGATTCAGACTCGTCCAAAATAAAGACGTCAGGCGGCCTGAGCCTGACCGTCAGAAAATACAGCGGGCAATCTGTATCCTCGTTTCTTGGCTTCCAGTATGTTTTTTCCTGGAAACAAAAGCTCCTGGATAACTCTTCCTTCGAGACCGTTTTCGTTTTTGATGACAATATCAAACATCTGGGTGACTGGCATTACGACTGGACAACCAGCCTGATAGCCCCACTGACCAAATCCTTGGCTCTTAAAGCCAGTGTCAGGATCATGAAAAACAACCGGCCGCCGAAGGCCGAAGTCCCGCTTTACAGTCCTGATAATCTCGATACCGGCTTGACGGTTCTCGTTCCCAGACAAAAAGTTGATACTTTTTTTACCACAACGATTGTACTCAACTTTTAAGCTGTGGCTTTTTAGGCGGGCTGTTGAAAATTCATGGCGCCTGACTTATGATGTTTGGAGGCATTAGCTGCATTTGATTATCTGCCTTTTGGCCGACAAGGGAGAAATTTGTTGAACGCCAGACAATCGAAAAAGGAATCATCTTCAAAAGATATTTTTCAGCGTCCTTCGGGACGCGCTTATGATGAACTCCGGCCGGTGGTTTTTAAACCCGACTACCTGGATTTTGCCGAAGGCTCTGCCTATGTGGAAATGGGCAAAACGCGGGTGGTAGCCACCGCCTCGGTGGAGGACAAGGTTCCGCCTTTTCTTAAAGGCAGCGGCAGTGGCTGGATCACCGCTGAGTATTCGATGCTGCCGCGGTCAACAGAAAAAAGAACACCGCGGGAGAGAAATCAGGGGAGGATTTCAGGCCGAACGCAGGAAATTCAGCGCCTGATTGGCCGAGCTCTTCGGGCCGGAACAGATCTGTCTGCCCTGGGCGAAATGACCATCATTATTGATTGTGATGTCCTTCAGGCTGACGGTGGAACGAGAACCGCCTCCATTAATGCCGGTTGTCTGGCTCTGGCCATCTGTCTCAAAAAACTGCTGGAGCAAGGATTAATCAGTACTTTCCCTCTGCGTAACCTGGTCGGAGCAGTCAGCGTCGGAGTTGTTCAGGAAGTTATGCTCCTCGACCTTGATTATGCTGAAGACTCCCAGGCCGAAGTTGATATGAACGTGGTTGAAATAGACAACGGCCGGCTGGTAGAAGTTCAGGCTTCAGCGGAAAGAGTGGCCTTCACCAAGAGCGAGCTGGCCTCCCTGCTCAAGTTGGCCGACAAAGGAATTAAGGAAATACTGGAAATGGAGCGCGTCCTTCTTCGAAAAATCCATCCGATTTTTATAGCCTTTTAGGGCGGGACCGCTATCTTTATCTATAATCTTCTTTTAGTTTATAACCTTTTTCCCGGAAAAGCTGCAGGCAGAAACGAACGACGTCGGGATCGTAAAGAAGGCCTCGGTTTTTCTCAATTTCCTGCAGAGCTTCCTCCAGAGGGTGAGGTTCACGATAAGGACGAAGTGAAGACATAGCCTCAACCACATCAGCCACTGCCAGTATTCTGGCCTCCAATCTGATTTCTCCTTCTTTT
>JAKPCG010000103.1 GCA_029553365.1 Acidobacteriota bacterium
TCTTCCGGCAGAGTCCAGAAATGCTTCTTAAATGGCCCAACCGCTTTTTTTCTGGTTTTATAAAGGAACTGAGCTTCGGTATCGGAAGGCTTTCTTTCCGAGGCGGCATTAACCTTGAGCCATTCATACATTTCCTGCCGCAGGCTTTCCGGCACAGCTTCATGTTCGATAATCAGATTCTGGAAAGCCGTGGCTAAGTGGACCTCACAGGTTTTAACTTCGACGAATTTATGAAAAGCTGAATCAGGTAAAGTGCTGGCTCCATGCTGGACCACCCCGCCCAGACCGTACTTTTTTCTGGCCAGCTCGCCCAGCCGCCGCAGAACATCAAAATCAATCGCCACCTGGGCCAGCGTCCCGTCAGGCAAGACCACTCCGCCGTGGTGGGTCCCGGTCTGAATGCTCAATTTGCTCACCCCGGGGACATCGCCTTTAAGTCGGTTAAAACCGTTCATAAAGGCCTCGAGGTCTTCCTCCGAACTATTTCTTTCCCCGACTTCGCCGATTTCGCCGCCAACTGAAATCGTCACTCCGGCTGGCTGCTTCTCACGGATAAAGCGCGTAAATTCAGCTGTCAGTTCATAATTAAGTTTCTGCTGTTCATCGAGATTGCTTTTGGAAATATCCACCAGGGTGGAAGTATCTATATCAATGTTGTAAAAGCCGGCCGCCACCGCTTCCTCTATCAGCTCTTTAATGGCTTTTATCTCTCCCTCGGGGTCTGCCTTAAACTTTTTAGCCGAAGCCTGGAAATGGTCTCCCTGAATAAAAACCGGCCCTCTAAATCCTTCCTTGATAGCTGCGGCCAGCACCGAGCTGACATATTCTGATGGTCTCTGGTCGGTGTAGCCTATTTCGCTTCGGGCAATTTCAAAAATAAAGGCACCTGCCTCAATTTTTTTAGCTGCCCTGAAAACTGCCCGGGCTGAATCGTAAGCCAGCATCCGAAGGTTAATGGCTGGCACAGTAAAATCAAGCGGCGCTTCGCCCCGCCCTCTGGCTAAATAAAAATCATGAATAGAAGCCGGTCTGATGCCCAGTGCCTGGGCTGCCTCAAAAATCAGCCAGCGCCCGGCCGCTTTCGTCTCTTCATCCCCAAAAACTGCCTCAAAAATAACCTTAGAAATATTATCCCTTAAAGCTTTCTCATCAACGACTTTAAGCTTTTCTCCTTCGATCTCGACTGCGCCCTTTAACCAGCTTAAAACTTCGTTTAATTTTGATTCTTTCATGCGTCACTCCTTTCCTGCTTATCTTACGGACAGAATTTATCTTATTTAATCTTGTTTAAAGTAAAGTATAGCATAATTATCGCCTGGCTTAAGACGGTAGATCGTGGCTCTGACCTGATAGATCAGCGCCGCCGGGGAAGCCCCTCAACTTTTTTGAGGAGGTAAGTCTGCCACAGTTCATTATCAACAAAAAGGACCAGGACCACGTCCGGCCTCAGACTATAATATTGAGCGACATAGCCAGCCAGTTCTTTTTCCTGTCGTTTGGCCGCCTCCGCCGCCGACATAATAATCAGCCTGGCTGGCTCGAGAGTCTCGACCTGTTCACTGGCTGTCCAGTAGCCAACCCGGCTGAAACGGCGAAGATACCACGGTAAGGGCCAGGTTTCCTCCGGCGAAGCAATCACCCTGATAAAAACGTCCTTTCCCTCGCTATCTACCTGGCTCAAGTCGTTCAGCCTGTTTACCAGCCGCAAAAAATCAGGTGAAGTCTGGGCATAAACATAAGGATTATCGGGATAAGCATAGAAATAATAATTAACCAGGTAAACTTGCCAGCCTGTCCAGATGAGAAGTATTCCGGTCAGGAGAATTTTGCTCTGCCGAATCTTGATCAACCTCAAAAGGTAATCAAAGCCAATGGCCGCCACTAGCAGGAAAAAACACCAGAAAGTGAGCATATTCCAGGGCGTTTTATAAGGAATAGCCGAATAAATGAGAGCTGTTATGACCGCCAGGAAGGCCAGATAAGCCCGGAAATTTTCAGAAGATTTCCTGCTCTTCCTCAGCTCGATGAAACTCACCACCATCCCGAAAAGAGCCAGGGTCAAAAAAGGAATCTCAGTAAAAACCGGCGAACCTGGAGCACCGTGGCGGTAAAAGAGAAGACTAAAATAATACCAGAAGGGATGCCGGTGCCAGCCCGCTTCCAGTCCCTTTTGGCCGTAACCGGCTAAAGCCTTAAAAGAATCAAGAAAGCCCTGGGGATATTTAAAAAACGAAGAATAAAAGGCAAAGGAAACAGCCAGAAAAATAAAAATGGCCAGGAGAAGCGGCTGCCAGGCTTTTCGAGTGTCACTACCTGGAGTCTTTTCTTCGTTCTCCCGTTTTTCAACCTTCCGGTTTTTCTCATCTTCCTGGTTCTGCTCTGCTTTATCTTTGTGACGGGTTAAAAGCCAGACCCCGATCAGAGCCAGAAGCGAAGCCGCCAGAATAATTATCGAAGTTTCTTTAGTGGCATAAAGCAAACCAGCCGTAAGGCCCAGCCAGACTCCCTCCCGGTAATCTGGTTTATGCCAGAAACGCCAGAGGCAGATGACAAAAGCCAGAGCAAAAGCAGCCAGAAGAGATTCCTGAATATAAAAGCGGTTAAAATAGACAACCGGCGCTGAGACCGCTAAAAAAAGCGACGCCCATAATTTCTCTGACTCTTTTAGATATTTTCCGGCCGCTAAGGCTGCGATGAGGATCATCACCAGGCCAAAGAAAACCGTCACCAGGCGGAGGGTAATTTCATTCAGTTCGGCATAGGTTTTCTGACCGCTCAACCAGGCAAAAGGCAGGCTGAAATAATAAAGGGTCGGACCGTGGTGCTCGGCTGGATCATAGCGATATTCGCCCTTTTCCAGGAGCTCACCAAATTTGTAGGCCTGATTGGCTTCATCATGATGCATCGGCCGGAGGTCAAGCCGGTAAAGCCGGACAAACAGCCCCGCGGCTAAAATAAGGATCAGAAGAAAGGCAAATGTTTTTTTCTTCATTTAACCGGCAAACCGTAAACCTCAACTTCGACATAATGATTCATATCGTTAGAGGTATTGCCATTGCTCCAGAGGCGCACATAGCGGGCCCTGGCTCCCCGGCCATCAATGAGTTTGCCTTCGTAGGTTTCGATATACTCTCGATCGCGGCCGGCTCCCAGGCCAAGTGTATTATCATGGTCATTATTAAAGAGCGTCACGACACCATTAATAAAATCTTTATCCTCTGAGACCTGAACAACCACATCCCGATAAACACGGGGCTGACTGTGGTAATGCCAGACGATAATGGCCTGAATTAAATAGGGCTCCTTGAGGTCAATCTGCACCCACTGCGGTCCAGGCCCCAGTTCAACAAAGTAACCATCTTCACCCGATTTTTCTCCATCAGTAAGATAGCTCAGCTCGCCGATAACGGGCTGCATATCGCTCGAGGTCACCGGTTTTTTGAGAGAAACAAGCTGCGTCCCGGCCGGCACATAAAACGGACCGCGCGGCTTACCGGTGATGGGTTCCAGATTGGGAGTCTTAATATTACGCGGTGTGCCCACAAACATTGGCTTGGGCAACTGGATTTTAAGCTCGACTCTGTCTTTATCCTGACTCTGGGCTGAAGCCAGGCCGCCTGACAGCAGAAGCAGGCTCCAACCGCCCAGAATAAATCCTACTAATTTAGTAGTATTTTTTCTCCGCATCTTAATCTCCTCATTTCTTTTGATCATCTGGCCTATGTAGCTTTAGTGTTGTCTAATTGATTCT
>JAKPCG010000176.1 GCA_029553365.1 Acidobacteriota bacterium
TTCCTTAGCCAGCCGGGCGGCGGCCAGATTAATCTCGTAAGCTTTATCCCCGAGGCCGTATTCTTCCAGGACAGCGCGATTAGCTCCAAACGTATTGGTTTCAATAACTTCACAACCGGCTTCAAGAAAAGAAGCATGGACTTCACCTACCACCTGCGGCCGGGAAAGGTTAAGAATTTCATAGCAACCTTCCTTTCCGCGGAAATCGTCTGGCGTTAGACTGAATTTCTGGAGACTGGTGCCCATAGCGCCATCAAAAATTATGACCTTCTCTTTAGCTATATTTTCAATCCGGCTCTGTTTTCTTTTTCTCATTTATCATCTCCTCTTTTTCCTGCCTTCCCTATTTGCTTTATTTACTTTTTGAACAAGATTCTTAACAAGTCTATCACCGGGTCCTTCTGACTCATGGTAAAAATATGAATTCCGGGAGCGCCTGCCTCCAGTAATTTTTCAGCCAGTTCCAGACCAAACTTCAAGCCGGTTTTCTTCTCCTCTTCAGCCGTCCGGCAGGCTTCGAAAGCCTCGACCATGGCCGGTGGCAGGCTGACTCCAAAAGTGGCTGGTATTTTTGCCAGCTGCTTTTGATTATAGAGCAGTTTAAAACCAGGTATAACCGGCACCTTTATCCCGGCTTTCTTTAAACGGCCAAGATAATTTTGATAAGTTTCGGCTGAAAAAAACATCTGGGTAATAATAAATCGGGCGCCGGCCTCAACTTTCTCCTGGAGATGTAACAGATCAAACTCCACGCTCGGCGACTCAGGATGCTTTTCCGGATAACCAGCAACGCCGCAGCAAAAATCAGTCGCCGCCGCTGGTTTCGCTCCTTCCAGGTAATAACCGTGATTTAAATTATCAATCTGCCTGACCAGTTCACAGGCATGGGCGTGGCCGCCAGGCTCCGGTCTGAATTCTTTTTCCCCTGGTTGCGGATCACCGCGGATGACAAATATATTCTCGAGTCCCAGATAGTGAAGTTCAAGCAGAGCATCTTCGAGTTCATAGCGGTTAAAACCGGCACAGATCAGATGCGGCACCGTTTCTACCCCGAATTTGTGCTTCAGGCTGGCCGAAATGGCTACTGTCCCCGGTCTTCGCTGGCGGCGGATCTTAATTTCCTGACCATTTTCGACCGACCACCCATTTTGAGGCTGGTGAAAAGTCACACTGATAAAGAGAGGATCAAATTCAAGAAAAGGATCAATCAGGTGATAGAGTTCCTCGACATTTGAACCTTTATCGGGCGGTAGAATTTCGAGCGACAGAACTGGCTTTTTTCTGCCGATCAGGGCTTCGCTTACTTTCATTTCGCCTCCTGCTTTGAGATTCTAAAAAGAGAGAAATAAAACCGGTGCAAAAACTTATGGAGGGAATCCCGAACGCAGGAATGGCCGTTAAAGAAAGCCTTAGAAAGCCGCTGACAACAGACGAAAGCAGAATTTCAGGCTAATACAACCTGGGAAAGGAACCCGGCACAGGCTCTATTTTCAAGCCATTCCCGTGCCCGGGTTAGACATTATCATGGAGGAGCAAAATTCTTTGATTTTATAAGAAAAGAAGCGCTCTTTGGATGGAAAGTACATCAGGCTTCTTAAGATTTTTTCACCAAGGGAGTATTTACTCATGGTGGTTTTTAATTAACACAAGTTAGATTACCTGTCAAGAGGGCTTCCCCTGAATACGCAGAATTGACGGAATCTATTTAAAATGTTAGATTATCTCTTCAACAAATATTAATTCAGCGAGCCAAATTAAGATAAATTGAAAAAACAGGCCTATAATTTTCTAAAGCTTCAGGCCGAGCGAGACAAGGCGAGTAAGCAGGAGAGAGGAGAGCTTATTCAGCTGTTTCCGTCCGAGTCTGATATTCCCGAAAAATTCCGCCTGAATTCTAATCTCGACCAGCACCGGGTTCTCATCGATGGGCAGATTATTCCCTGGAAGGGGGCTCTAGCTGAGGTATTTTCTCCTATTTATATCAAAAACGGTGATTCCTTAGACAGAAAAAGGATTGGCTCGTATCCTGCAATGACCCGCCAGGCGGCACTGAAGGCACTGGATTCCGCCAGAAGGGCTTTTTCTTCTGGAAACGGAACATGGCCTTCATTTCCTCTCTCCAGGCGGATCGAATCGATTGAAAAGTTTCTGGAACGATTAGAAAACCAGAAAGAAAACATTCTCAGAACTCTGCTGTGGGAAATCGCCAAGCCTTACCATGAACTGGAAGATGAATTTGAAAGAACCAGGCAATATATTGAACAGGTAATCAAGGTTGCCGGTCAGAAAGAAAAAGATTCCTTTCTGCTAAAAAAGGAAAAAGGAATCTTAGGCCTTATCCATAATGAACCCTATGGAATCGCTCTGTGTCTGGGACCGTATAACTATCCCCTTTTTGAAACTTTCAGCCTGGTTTTACCTGCTCTCTTAGCGGGTAATGTGGTGATAATCAAACCCCCCAAATTTGGAGTGTTGTTTTTTGACTTTTTGTTAGAAGCTTTTCAGGACTGCTTCCCGCCGGGTGCAGTGAACATCATTTCTGGCGATGGTAAAAAGATTATTGAACCGCTGATGAAAAGTGGAGAGGTAGATGTTCTGGCTTTTATCGGTTCAGCTGAGACTGCTAACCGCTTGATCAGTCTGCACCCCAGAAAAAATAGATTACATAGCTTATTGGGTCTCGGTGCAAAAAACGCGGCGATAGTTTTGCCTGATGCCGACCTCGATGTGGTTGTCGCGGAATCGGTTTTAGGAGCACTGGCTTTCAACGGCCAGCGCTGTGCAGCTTTGAAAATATTTTTTGTGCATAAAGAAATTGAGGCAACTTTCAGAAAACGGCTGCTTGATGCCGTGAGCAAAATTAACCTGGGAATGCCCTGGATGGAAAGGGTAAGGATCACACCGATAGTTGACCCCGAGCGGCTTCCCTATCTGCATGAACTGGTCAGGGAGGCCCTCAATAAAGGAGCCAGGATAGGTAACAAAAATGGTGGAAGATCACTCGAATCAATTTTTGTCCCGGCTGTTTTGTATCAAGTCAATTCAAAAATGAGGATTTACTGGGAAGAACAATTCGGACCAATTATACCCATTGTCTCTTACCACGATATAAAAGAACCGGTAACTTATATCAGTAATTCTCCCTTCGGACAGCAGTTGAGCATTTTTGGTACAAAAACCAAGACATTGATAGAGCTGATTGATCTGGTCAAAAACCAGGTGTCGCGGGTAAATATCAATACCAAATGCCAGCGTGGTCCCGATCTTTTTCCTTTCACCGGTAAAAAAGATTCGGCTCACGGAGATTTTTCAATTTTGAATATCCTCGATTATTTCTCATCGCAAGCTGTCGTAGCAGCAAGAGAAACTGAGCTCAGCCAGGCTCTCTTCCAAAGCCTTCAACTACCAAAAAATTTAGATATATACCAAGGATCATGAGTGAAGAAAAAACAACTGAAAATTTACAGTCAGCAATGAGCCTTTCATCCGGGACTGCTGGTGGCCTAACCATTCCAGCCAGACATCTCAGTCTTCTGGACTTGTTCACTGACTTTTATGGAACTCATAAGCGGCTAAAAGAATTTCTGGAAAAGTTTCATCAACCGCACGCTCAGAGCGACCAGCTGGCAGAAGAACTCAGGGGCATCAGTCTGGGGGATTTCTACAAATACAACTTTAATGACCAGGGGCAGCTGGCCCTGCAAATCCTGGCTGAAATTTATGCCGAACTGATTAATCGGGAAAAAAACTGGCCGGTTAAAGAAAAAATTATCGGCTATTTTCTTGAATATCTAAGGAAAATACTGGAGGACAGTAGAGAGCATCTCTCCCGAAATATCCCGGTTGTTCTCTGGGCTCTGGATTTCCTGCGGCAGAGACCTGAGGAAGAAGCTGGAGCGATGAAAAAAATCACCAGAGACCTGAAAGCTATTCTGAAATTTTTCATCGATGCCGGCCTCCGGGTTCCGGTCTATAATCTGGCAGAGCTAAGTTACCGGGCCTTCCGGGCATCTTTTGACTTCTGGCTGCAGCAGCCTGATCCACTTCGTCAATTTATTGAGTTTAATGGACAGGCCGAAGCCCAGGCCAGATATCAATCACTGGTGGCCCCCATCAGCCATGATCATCTACGCTCACTGTTGAGGCGGTTGGAAGAGGCTTTTCCCCCGGCCAGTTTGGAAAACTATGATGGCTTGAAAATTTATTTAGAACTTCCCGATTACTATCAAATCGCCGACGGCTATCTAAGAATCGCCCACCAGCTAGAGGTAGCGCCCTTAGATAACCAGCGAGGGGAATCTTTCCATGTTGATTTTCTGTTAAAAATCATCAGCTTACCTGCCCTCCAGGACATTCATCGTGAAGCGCTGATGGAAATCAACCGTTCATTCGGTCGTGCCCTGGCAGAGAAATCCGTACCAGAAGCCGAAGAATTTATCAGAAAGATGTTCCAGGTACTGCGGGAAAACACTGCCTCCAGCCACCAGACTGAGACCATTTTTAGCTTTATTAATGCCGCCGCCCGGGAAGTCTTTAAGCTCAACCAGCATTCTCTGGTCAATACCCTTATTGAGGAAATTATTCTTTTCGGATTTCAATCACCCGATATTCAGGGTACGACAACCGATTGGGAAGTAAGATTCAACCCTTTACACATCAAGAATATTCGTTCCTGGCTCGAGATTATTAGGCTGAAGCCGCGCTGGACAAAACAGCTGCTATCAGCCCTGATCATCAACCTTAAAATCGGAGGGGTCTTTGTCCGGGATACTGATCTTTTGCAGAAAGATATCTCTGCTCTTTTGAATTCCGATATCACTCCCGCTTTTAACCTGGTTATGCAACTGGCCAGACTGCTCCCGATTTTTTTCAATGAAATCAACGCTGAGGGTGAACTGCGAGAGGTCTCGATCCGCATGGATGACATTACCGGCCGCCGTGATCCTCTTATTCATTTCGTCAGAAAACAATCTCATGTGGAAAGTAACAGCACGCTGATCCCTTTTGTCGAAGCTGTTTTTCGCTACTGGTATTCTGGAAACAAAGAAGGCCTTCGCCCTTTCGTGCCTGAGGAGATTTATGAACAAATTGAAGACTCCTCAGAGATCTACCAGGGAATGCATAAAATCTTTCGGGTGCTCTACAAGGAGGTTCATCAGAATCCGCGCCTTTTTCTCCAGTGGGAACCAGCTAAAATCCAGAGGATGGTCCAGAAAATCCCGAAGGTAACGGACGACGATAAAGAAAAAGCCAGTCTGGTTGTGCGTTTCTATCAATTGCTCTATAAAAAATACAATATTCATTATCAGGATGTGATCAAAAGTCTGAAGTCCTCATATATTTTTGACCAGCAGAAACTGGACTCTCTGCAGAAAGCCCTCTTACGGAAGGATTATTACCGAAGTCTGGTCATAGTCCTGGATTTTTTGAGCCTCTTAAAGGACCGTATTCTTTCTTCAGAAAAAACGGAAGCCTTTGAAGATATTTATCATAAAAGACACATTGCGGCCGGCATTCCGTCCATGTACGGTGTCTATCGAGAGCCCAAGTTCGACGCCCTTGGCCTTTATCTCAGGTTACAATGTCTGGCCAACGTCTGGCTGGAACAGCTCATCAATTCCCTCAATATCCAGTTCATCACCAAAACTACTCTGGTAAAAATTGATAGATATCTGCGTCTGTTTATCAAAGCCCTTCAGCTGGAAGGCATTTCCACAGAAGGGCTTGAATCAAAGACCAAATATCTTCAGGGAGCTCTCCAGATCAAACGCTTCAGCCTCGATCAATATATTGATATCTTTCGTTTCATTTCCAGGGGTATCCAGGATATCATCCGGCTCTACTACATAGACCCTCATCAGGCCAATCTCCGGGTGGTAATCCGGCAACTTCTGGCCAGGCAGCAGGGCGATAAAATGACCAGCCTGTCCAGGGAGGAAGAGGAAGCAGCAGTCTATATGCAGACCGAGAATTTTCTGCGCTCAATTATTGCCTCTAGTTTTGGGCTTCAGACACTGGATAACTTCATCAGCAATATTCTTAAGACATTGTGTGCTGAACAAGAGAAATTCAAAGCTCACAGCCACATGTTGAATATCCTGATGAGTTACAATCCAGAGATAATCATCACGCCTCTTTATAAAAAGCCCCGGAAAAGAGATGATCAAATTCTTCTCGGTAATAAAGGCTATTTTCTCAAGCAACTTTATTCTCTCAATTTCCCTGTCCCGCCGGGCTTTGTGCTGACCACAGAAATTTTTAGATGCCTGGAGGCTATTCTCGGTTACCAGGAAATTTACAGTGATATGAACATGAGGCTCGAGCGCGAACTTAAAAAGCTGGAAAAAATTACCCGCCGACGCTTCGGCCACCCTCAAAATCCTTTACTGCTGTCGGTGAGAAGCGGTTCGGCCATCTCTCTGCCAGGCATGATGAGTTCATTTTTGAATGTCGGCATTAATGAGGAAATTGCTGAAGGTTTAAGTCGGAAAAAGGGCTATGCCTGGGCGGCCTGGGATTGCTACCGCCGTTTTCTTCAGTTCTGGGGTATGTCAGAGGGCCTGGACCGTGATTTCTTTGATGAAATCATCGATGATTTTAAGGAAAAATATAACGTCTCCAAAAAGCTGTATTTCACTCCCGATCAAATGCGCGAGATTGCCCTTGCCTATAAAAAAGCGCTCGAGGATAGTGGAATCGCGGTTGAAGATGACCCGCCTGAACAGCTGAGAAAAGCTATTTTCAAAGTAATTGAGTCCTGGCATTCTCCTCGAGCCAAATTGTACCGACAAGAAATGAACATTTCAGACAAGTGGGGGACAGCTGTTGTTGTTCAGTCGATGGTCTTCGGTAATCTGGACGAATGGTCTGGTTCAGGAGTTACCTTTACCCGTGATCCTAAGGGCCTGTCAAGTTCTGTTCTTCTTTCAGGTGATTTCATTTTCGGAGGTCAGGGTGACGATATAGTAGCCGGACTGGTAGAAACATATCCTATTTCCGAAGCTCAAAGGAAAAGCGAAAAAAGAGACAGCGAAATTTCTTTAGAAAACAAGTTTCCAGCTGTTTATGCCGAGTTGAAGCGCCTGGCAGAAATATTGATTTACGACCAGGGTTTCGGTCACCAGGAGATTGAATTTACCTTTGAAAATAATTCCAGGGAAGGACTGTATATCCTGCAGACTCGTGATATGCCGCCGCCGGAACGCTTCAAGTTGAAGTCTTTCACCAGAACACCCAAGCTGGAGAAGTCTCTGATCGGATATGGCATCGGTATTGGCGGCGGAGCGCTGTGCGGAAGAGCTGTTTTCTCCGAGCAGGAAATCAAATTTTTCAGCCAGAAAGAACCTCAGACCCCTTTAATTTTAATTCGCCCGGACACTGTTCCCGACGACATCGGACTCCTGCGGCAGGTTGACGGATTACTGACCGCTAAAGGAGGAAGCACTTCCCATGCTGCAGTTATAATTCCTCAGCTAAAAAAAGTTGGCGTAGTTGGTCTCAGGAACCTGAAAGTCTATGAGAAGAACGGCTACAGCCTGATCAACGGATACAAGATCAATAGCGGCGATTTTATCGGCATTGATGGCTGGAGCGGCTCTGTTTACCTCGGCAAGCACCAGATTGAAGAAAAAGCAATAACTCCCGCCCGAATATGAAACTCAGGCCATCTTATTTCATCATTTTGTGAACATAGACGGCTAAATCGCCCATCCGGTTGGTATAGCTTCCGTATTCATTGTCGTACCAGCCAAAAATCTTGGCATGAACTACCGGAATCTTCAGGGTCTTAAGAGGAAAAGAATCCAGAACCTCCGGGGAAAGCCCGGGAATATGGGCGAGGTTAACATCAATAAAAGCCGTTCTGGTATGATTAAATTGGCCCTCAATAACGATCGAAGCATTAATACCAGCTACGTCCGCTGAAACATTTTGTTCTTCCGAGTAAACAAGCAGGCGCTCCGGATCCTTAGCTTCAGCCTGTTTATAAATATCATTAATGGTCTCAGTATCAATATGGCTGATTTCCCCATCCTGTCCCATCTGGCTTTGAAAAGTCACGTTTAAGATAATCAGTGACTCAGTCTTGGTAGGTATTCTGATAGAATCGGCCATGAACCCAATCTCTTTCACTTCTGGTATGGCCAGGGCCAGGGCTTCAGCCGCATTGGTGGAAGTCAGAATGATATTGTCCAGGATGCTCCTTGATTTTCTCAAATCTTTGGCTCCGGCCTTCGGAACGCTGTCCAGGACGCACTGAGAGTTTGTAACCGCATGCACGGTGGACATGGAGGCTGTCAGCATACAACGGGTCTTTTCATTTTCCAGAAGGGGTTTTATCATATGGGCCAGACCCGTAGTCGTACAGGAAGCAGCCGAAATCAGGGTATGCTGACCAGGATTGAAGGCCTGGTGATTTATTCCATAAATCAAGGTTACCGCATCTTCAGGCATCGGCAAAGCTTTATTTTTAATCTTGAAGGCAGCTGAATTGATGACTACCTTCGCTCCAGCCAGATGATGACCGCGGATGGCACCTTTTTCGCTATCCGGACTGGCGGTCGGGTCAAGGAATTCACCCGTACACTCTGCCACCAGCTCGACTCCATAGTCCCGCCAGGAAATATCCTTAGGATTCCGGGCCTTCCTTAAGACTGTAACCGGAATCCCATCAACAAGGAGTTTGCCCTGCTTTTCATCAACGATCTTGACGATCGGCTGGGCATTGATCCCGTATAAAAAGGTGTGGATCAACCCATAGGTTGAATCCTTCTCGATGGTTTGGGCCACTGCCTCCAGGCCCATCCCGATTTCCCGGCCCTGGTTGACAACGATTTCCTTAAAATATTTTCTACCGACATGATGCCACAAAGTGAGCTTGCCAATTCTTCCTAACCCGTTGATTCCCAGGACGGGTTTCTTGTCGGCAAAAAAATCAGTCCCGTTCATTAACCTCTCCTTAGAATATTTTAGCGGTCATGAAAGACCGGCACTTTCATCAATTATTTTTTAAAAAACCGTCTCCACGTGTCAGACGCAAAAGCTTCTTCCTCAGCCTGCCAGCTGAGTGCACCATCATTCTTATTATTGCTATTGCTAATACTTTAACAAAACAGAATTATTATACCTATACAAACACTCTAAAGACAAGCTAAATCGGGACTGAAAGTTACTATTGGAAACTTCTATTAAGAAAATAGCCACAGTTAAAAGCAGCCAGTTTGTTATCCCCTGCTGTTACTGCTATTCAACCTTAAGCTGAATCTTTTTCAACAACTCTTCGCCTCTATTCCAGGTAACCTTCATGATTTTTATGGCTGCTTCACCAGCTTCTCTGGCCTCCATCGACTGACAGCAAACTTCCGGAAAGTCTAAAAATTTATCCTCTTTAAGACGAAAAACCAGATATCTATATTCTCTTTCTTCTTCACCCGTAGTAACAATCCCCGGCCCTTCAATTTCCAGGCTGGTTGACTCACTTTTGTAAAAATAACAATCATATTTAAAAGCGAATCTGTCGCCTACCTTGAGCCTTCCGGCGGGCGCATAAAATATTTCCAGGTCATATTCCTTTTTTTGGCCATTTCTATTCACACTGGAAAAGTGAATCTGATTTAGCCCGGGCCTTAGACCTGGCTGGCAGCTCATCAGATCGACACCATCATAGATGCTGGTTGTTACTAATTTCTGCTGTTCTCCATTAACTACTACCTGGCAATCCTGGCAGAACCAGTTCAAAAATCTCAGCGGTTCAGGATTTAAGACAAGCTCTTTATCCGCTATATCAAGGGGAACAAAACTGCCAGCAGAATTGAAATCAGTTTTTATGGTGCACCTGGCCTTTTTGCTCTCTGAAGTGAAGATAATGTCAATTGATTTTGTTCCAGGCTCTCCAGCATAGATAAAATAATCAGATTCAGAAAATCCCCCCTCATAGCCCCGGCTACCTTCATGAGCTAGAGTTTTCTGGCCATTGATCAGAAACTCAATTTGCCCTGTTCCCCAGTTTGATGGCCAGCTTACCTGTAGCCTCAGCACTATTGGTTCCAGCTCCTTCATGACTGACCTAAAGTAGGATAGGTCAAGCTGCGGCCAGTGCTCTATCTTTTTGACTGTAAGTTCTTCTTTTTTAATTTCAGTTTTCGAGCAAACACCAGTAGATGTAAGCAAGATGGAAAAGGCTATAAAAATTAAAATAAATTTTGGAAGTTCAGGCCTTCTTATTTTCATATCTGTCTTCTCCCTTCAAAATCAGGATAATGCAATAAGGCCATGATAAGCAACATCCACTTTCAATCCTGGACTAACTGGCTGGCTTTTAGCCCCATATCTGGCTTGATAACAGGCAAAATAATATAAAATTTTGCTCCTGGAAACGGCATATTAGATTTACATTATAGGGCCGGAAGCCAGAGATAATAAAAGCCAGTTTTAAGTCCTGAGACGATCTTCTCCACCGGCTCGCTCATAAACTCGGTGCCAGCCAGTGAGGTAGCATAGAGATTATTTTGCCTCTTGGGATAATAGGTATAGGCCACAACTCTGGCCTCTTTCAAACCGGCTCTGGATAAAACTTCATCGAGTGCAGTCTGAAAATAGCCTACTCTGTCGATGAGCCCGAGCTTTAGAGCCTCGCTGGCGGTATACACCCGGCCGTCAGCCAGCTTCCTTATCTCATCCAGCGAAGGACCATTTTCCTTTCGCGCCGCCACCACCTTCAGGAATTTCTCATAATGCTCATCTATGATTTTCTGAAAGAACTGCTTTTCCTCTTCGCTCATGCCGCGAAACGGGCTGCCGGCATCTTTCATCTGGCCGGATTTAACCACGGTGGTTTTTACCCCGACTTTGTTCATCAAGCCTTCGACATCAGGGAAAACAGAAATCACCCCGATGCTGCCGGTGAGAGTGGAAGGATGAGCGACAATTGTCTCGCAGGCCGAGGCCACATAATAACCGCCGGAGGCCGCCACCCCCATCATCAGCGCGACCACCGGGACTTTAGTCTTCTGGCGAAAGCGGAGAATCTCGTGATAGAGAATATCGCTCGAAGTAACATCGCCACCTGGTGTGTCGAGCCTCAGAATGATTCCTTTGACCTGTGGGTCGGAGGAAGCTTTTTCCAGACGCTGATAAACTCTGGAAAGAACATCACCTTCTCTTGAAAAAAGCCCGCCCTGATTCGAGCTGATGACTCCTTCGAGATCAATAACGGTAATTTTCGCTTTAGCCCGGCTCGGGACGAGCGCCACTTCCTGCAGCTTATCCTCACCGAGAAAGTCGAGGTGGAAATGGGGAGAACAGGCAGCTAAATAAAAAAGCATAAGCGGGATTAGCCCAAACCAGTATTTTTTCTTCATCATTTTCCTCCTCCTGGCTATCTATTTTATCACCTTTATCGCTATTTCATTTTACCCCATTTTACGATCAACGACTTATCCCGACTGATTTTCCTCCCGAGAAAAAATCGAGTAAATATTGCGTCTAAAATCTTTAAGGGCTATTGGTAGATGGCAGGTTGCACCTGTCTTCTAATGGTAGGGATTTGAGAAGCTAAAATTTCTCTTCAGAATTCAAGTTTCAGGAAGGCAGAGCTCTTGATAAAATCCAGCTCACAATGCTGATCAAAACCGAGCCAAACACCGCTCCCCAAAAACCATTGACATAAAACCCCTTGACTAAAGCTGAGACCAGCCAGAGCATCAATCCGTTGATAACCAGCAAAAAAAGTCCCAGAGTCAAGACAGTGATGGGAAGAGTCAGCAAGACCAGGATGGGTTTGATAATTGAATTTACAATCCCCAGTAGAAAAGCGGCCACCAGAGCGGCTAAAAAACCGTCAACATGGATCATCTTTGGAAAGAGATAAGAGATGATCAAAACCGCCACCATATTAATGATTAAACGTACGATAAAAGGCATAACACCTCCTTATCCTGTATGACCTCTATCTGTTAGAGGAGTCTCTCCCCTCAGGGAGTCAATATACAGACTTCTCTAATTTCCCCCTGGATAATCCAGGTCTAAAGCCAGATCTCACCTTTAGCATACAGAATAGCCTGACCTGATATTTTTACACGTTCTCCCTGGTAATGGCAAAATATTTCTCCTCCCCGCTTTGAAAGTTGATAGGCCCGAAGATATTCCTTCCCGAGCTTCTCAGCCCAATATGGAATTAAAGTACAATGGGCTGAACCGGTAACCGGGTCTTCCGGGACACCAATACCAGGAGCAAAATACCTGGAAACAAAATCATATTTCCTGCCCCTGGCAGTGACGATAACTCCAAAAATATCCTTAAGCTGCTTTAACTTTTCAAAATCAGGCTTCATCTCCTTTATAGTATCTTCGTCCTTGAAGACTGCCATCAGGTCTCTGGAACTTAAAACCTCAAGAGGAGTTTCTCCAAGTGCCTGGCTAAGGACAGCTGGAGCTACTGCTGGTTCTGGCTTTCGAGACGGAAAATCCATCGACAGCAACTCTTCTGACCTGGTCACTTTAAGCTGACCACTTCTGGTCTCAAAGTCAACTGAGGACAAACCCGGCTCTACGAAAGATAAAATTACAAAGGCGCTGGCCAGGGTGGCATGCCCACAAAGGTCAACTTCAACGGAGGGAGTGAACCACCTCAGGGCGTACTTGCTCGTCCCTTTGGGCACCAGAAAAGCAGTTTCCGAAAGGTTATTCTCTGCAGCTATGGCCTGGAGGATCTCATCCTCTAGCCAGGACTGAAGGAGGCAGACAGCCGCGGGATTGCCTCCGAATACCCGGCTGGAAAAAGCATCTACCTGATAAAATGGGATCTTCATCTTTTAAGCTCCTCTCTTCTATCCCTTAAATACATCATAATTATAGGTAAATAGAGAAAATGAATAAACTGACAAATATCCTGGGTGGAGGTCAACACGATACATATATGGAGAGAGGTCATGATCTTTGCCTGTAATATAGAACTTTGCTAAATTTTAGAAAAGAAGATATTGTTTTCTTAATAGGACTGGTAATCCATGTTGGCCCGGGCTGGTAGAAGCAAAAAAATATTTTCCCTCATCATATTGTTACTTAGTATCTCAGCGATATCCGTCTTCTGTCAGAGTGATCAGTCGGGCTGGAAGGGCAAAATTAAAGAGAAGGACGGAGTCGTTATCGTCAAAAACTCTGCTTATCCACTTTATAAAACGGAGATATTGGAGATAGAAGAGGAACTGTCGCTGGGTGGAGCAAATAAAGGAAAAGAATATACTTTTGAACGCCTGTCTGACCTCGCAATTGATGATGAAGAAAATATCTATGCCTTAGATAATAAAGTTGCTCAAATTCAAGTCTTTGACAAAAATGGAAAATATTGGCGGTCTATAAGTTCTTTTGGTCAGGGGCCGGGAGAACTGCAGAGCCCTGACTTTATTCAAATAATGAATGATAAAGAACTCTGGGTCTGGGATCTTCACACCAACCGCTTTGTTATTTTTTCCTTAGCTGGAGAATATCTCAGAGAAATTCCGGCCACTCATCTAATTTATCCACTGGAACCGATTGGCTGGGACAGCCGGGGAAATCTGATGGCCTACCTGGTGCCTCCCCCGCCCGTGAGCGGCCTTCAACTGGTCAGGCTAAGCAATAATCTGAAGACAATAATGACTATCTACATTGTAGCTAAAGACGATTCATATCTAAAGAAAAAGATCAGGTTACTGGAACCTGAACCCTGCTGCGCTGTTTCGAGAGATGATCTGGTGATATGGGGGGAGGCCAAAAAATACGAACTTCAGATTCTTAATCCCGAAGGGAAACTGATCAAAAAAATAGTTCGTAGCTGTAAACCGGTCAGGGTTTCAGACCAGGATAAGAAGGAACTCGAAGAAAGACATAATCAGTCGAGAATGGGTCGAGCTGGTTATAAACCGGTCTTTCCGAAGTACTTTCCATATTTTCGAGATATCTCGGTCGATGAACAGGGACGGATATTTGTCTTTACCTTTGAACAAGAGAAAGAAAAGCCAGGTTTTTATTATATTGATATCTATGATCCTGAAGGACGATATATAGGACACATTTTGTCCAATATAACGGCCAGCGATTTAGTCTGGAAAAATAATAAGCTTTATACAATTGAGAGAGACCAGGAAGGATTTTATGTTATCAAAAGATATGGCCTCCGCTGGAATTATTGAAGCCTGAGCTTTTCATTTTAGAGGTTGTGGGGGTTACTGTGAAACTACAGAAAACATATTTCCATCTAGGATATTTTGGCCGAAGGTTTCAATGAGGACGGCAAAAGATTAACAGATTTTGCCGGCAAATATTTTTTATTGTAATATTCAAATAGAAATAGTGAAGGTCTTCTGGAGTCAGGCAACTGATGTCCAGGTTAGACTGGATAGAATTAAAGCCGATAGACAGGCTCTTGACCTTTGAAGAAGCACTAAAGTTTGCTAACAGAAAGTTTGGGGCACTTAAAGAGGCCGGCGGAAATAGTGAAATTACCGGCCTTTTAAGTTGAGGGTATTATGACCATTAAGAAACAAATACAGTGCTTTGCTTGCCTGAAGACAGCTTATTTAACTTCTTTTATTCTATTATTCTTCATCTTTTTCTCTTCGCTTTCAGGGTTTTCTAAGACAGCTCCTCCTAAGACCTTTTGGTTAAAACAGGATCTGGTTATAGGAAAGGAAAGCGGAGATCGAAACCTGGTGCTGGCCGGAGTTGAGAATATAGCCCTTGACTCTGAGGAGAATATTTATGTATTAGATAGAAAAAATTTCAGAATTCAAAAGTTTAGTCCGGAAGGCCGCTTTTTAAGCAGTGTAATTATAGGTAGGGGCCAGGGTCCGGACGAAGTCTCTGGCATATTATCCATGGCAGTTACCGAGAACGGTGGAATCTATGTTTTAGATAGAGAAGGGAGAAAAATACTCATAATCGATGAAAAAGGTAATTTTAAGAAATCTTTTAACCTCGAATTTAATGCTACCAATATTGTTTCCTGTTCAAACCAGGAGCTGATCATACTGGGCTTTTATAAGGATCTAATTTTGCATATTTTTGGTTTAGATGGAGTTTATCAAAATTCGTTTGGGGAGCCATTTGAGGTCCCGGCATCTTATGCTAAATATAGAAATTTTCCTCAACTGAAGTTGCCCAAGAGAGCTGATTTCTCTCGAGATGGCACTATTCTTTTAGTCAACCCTTATAAATATGAAATAGTAGTTTATAAGAAGGGCAAGTTAGATGGGATCATGTCCTATAAATCTGATTTTTTCAGGCCGCTGGAAATAAAGGAGCGAGGAGAAGGGATGATTAGCCTGGTCTTTCCCTGGGTCTCTGCCCTGAAATATCAAAACAGGCTTTATGTAACTATCGATGATTTAAACAGCGATACCCCCAATCAATTAGATATCTTCGAAAAAGGAAAATTTGTCAGTTCGGTAAAACTTAAGGGCTTTGCTTACGCCGTTGATGAAAAAGGACGAATCTATTGCGCTGAAGGTGAAGATGTTCCGCAGGTGGTTAGATATTTTGTTCAAGAAGGCAAATAAAGAGAAAGGAAATGTGGATCTTTGGATTTTCAATTATCGAGATAAGTCTGAAACAGAAAGCCTAAGCGGGGCAAAGGAATAGGCTATTATGTCAATTCCAGCTGGCCGGATGATTCATCTATCAGCCTTTTTATTGACAACAATTTTATTGACTCAAGCTGGCGAGGCCTCAATGATAAGTAAGTCCTTTAAAGAAAAAGATGTCAAAGAGAAGGAAGCAATAATCCAGTATCTCGGCCATAGCGGTTGGGCCATTAAAACACAAAATCACATTCTGATATTCGATTGTGTTGAACACAATGCAGGGTCACTCAGCGAAGTTATTAATCTAACTGAAGTAAACAGGAAAAAGCTGTCGGTATTTGTTTCCCATGATCATCCTGATCACTATTCTCCAGCTATTTTTGATTGGCGCAAAAGTATTAGGGAGATAAATTATATTGTTGGCTGGAAATTAGAGACGGGTAGCTATTGTCTGTGCCTGGGACCCAGGGAGAAGAAGAGCCTGAACGGCCTGGAAATATGGACTATAAAATCTACAGATGAAGGTGTAGGCTTTCTGGTCAAAGTTGATGATTTGGTCGTATTTCATGGTGGAGATCATGCCTATTGGGGTGGATCGATAGATAGTTTTTCCCGGGAAATAGATTATTTAGCTAAGGTAGAAGATAAGATTGACATCGGTTTTCTAGCTTTAGCCACAGGAACTGGTCAAAGAAGTGAAAGCATTACTAGAGGAATATTCTACGCTATTGAAAAACTCCGGCCAAAAGTTATGTTCCCCATGCACGCCGGCGGGAGAGAATATCTTTATAAAGAATTTGCTCAAGAAGCAGAAAAGAAAGACCTTAAAACAAAAGTCTGTTATTGTTTAAATAGAGGAGACGAACTTATCTATCAAAATGGCGAGATAAAAAAGTTGAATTGAACATTAAGGCTGAATCAAGGCCTGGGCCAACAGTCAAACTGTAGAAGGAGCAGATATCATGGGTTGTAGCTTCAGAGGTAAATACAAGTGATGGGGATTATTAAGAAGGAAGGTATTAAAAAATGGCGAAAAAAGATTTTCTTAGGTATCTAAAGGTAATATCAGCTCTGTTTCTGCTAGGTCTTTGTCCACTCAGCAAATTGGATTCAAAAGAAGTAGAGACTGTCTTTTTTAAGGAAAAGGATAAGGTGGCTCAAAAATGGGATGAGCTATTTACAGACCACACGCTGATTAATTTCACCTATAAAAATCAACCGCTCGCAGGATTTGGGTTTCTCGGAATTAATTCTAAAGGTGACTATTTTTTGTTTAGCCGAACAGAAGAAAAAATTATGCAATTTGATAGCGCCGGAAATTTCATCAGATTTATTGGCTCCAAAGGACAGGGTCCTGGTGAGTACCAGGGGATTGGAAATTTATTTTTTGACCGGGAAGATAATTTATATCTTTATGATCTTTCAACTCGATGTGTAAGCATCTTTACCTACCCGGATTATCACTTTTTAAAACAGACACATCCAAAATCAGGGGTAAATAAAATCTTTATTGACAGTCAGGGCAATTTCATCACTTTTTCACTTTATAATATTGCTAACTTATTAAAAAAATACAATAAATCCGGTGAACTTATGGCCGAGACTTTTAAGGCGGAAGATGACAGGCTGAGAGCAGCCATGGCTCGATTTAATCCGGGAGGATTGGCCAATGTTCCTGACCTCGGCTTTCTATTTGTTTATCCTGATAAATACTATATCTATTTTTATGATTATGATTTCACCTTAAAAAAAATCTTTAAACCCAGGCATTTTTCTAAGTTTTATCCTGAAGCAGACAGCTTTCCCCAGGATCTTGATCCTCGAGATCCAGCCTATGAGCATAGTAACTGGTGGGATAAATTTCTTCACCCCGGTGATATATATTTTCTTAAAGATAAATTCTTTCTGGTTGTTCTGTGGGAAACGAAAGGGAGATTTGGAAAAAATTATATAAACCTGCACGATTTAAATGGCGTAACCTACGCCAGAGGATTAGAAATTCCTTATGAGGGGGAGATTAGTTGTGCCCGTGGCGATTACGTTTATATCATGGAAGAAGAAAAACTGGCCGGACAGGACCAATTCATTCCGGCCAAACTGCACAGATATAAGTTGTCTGTGCCTGAAAAATGAAGGGAGGCCAGGCTTCTGTCTGAACAAAAAGGGCTCTCGATTGAGTCTCCCTTTAGAAGAGCACTTTTGCTTTCCTGATCTTGTAATCTCTCGCACTGGCTTAAAAATCTAACGTGAACTTTCTGATTCTTTATCACTTTCCGTACCACTTTGAGTCACTCTGATTGTGTGTTACTTTCTGTGTCACTCTGAGTCACTGTGGTTAATGTCAGCCTGACTATTTTGCCATACCTTGAAGCTGGATTAGCCCTCTGCTAAAATCCATCTGTGAATACAGCCCTCATCCTTGATTTTGGGTCGCAGTATACCCAGCTCATCGCCAGAAAGGTTCGCGAACTCGGTGTTTATTCTGAAATCCATCCCTACAATCTTCCCCTCGACAGAATAAAAGCTCTCTCCCCGGGCGCCATCATTCTATCCGGCGGGCCAAAGAGTGTCTATGAGCCTGACTCACCCCACCCTGACCCGGGCCTCTTCAGGCTGGGCATCCCCATCCTGGGCATCTGCTACGGGCTCCAGCTTATTGCTCACCACCTGGGGGGAAAGGTCGAAAAAGCTCCCCGCAAAGAATATGGTTTCGCCTCGCTTCGGATTCTGGATAGACATGGACTTCTTCATGGTTTAAAAGATAAAACCCAGGTCTGGATGAGCCACGGCGATCGCCTCGAGGCCATTCCAGAAGGTTTTGCCATTACCGCCAGGACCTCAAACTCAAAGGCTGCCGTCATAGAAAATCCACGCCTTAAAATCTATGGTGTTCAATTTCATCCAGAAGTAGCTCACACCGCCGCAGGCAAAAAAGTACTGGCTAATTTTCTTTTTCGCCTGTCAGGTCTTAAAGCTGACTGGAACATGAAGTCTTTTATTGAGCAAAAAGTCAAAGAGATTCGCCAGCAGGTCGGTCAGGAAAAAGTCATCTGTGGTTTGAGTGGCGGTATTGACTCGCTGGTCGCTTCACTCCTCATTCAGAAAGCAGTTGGCCGCCAGCTTCACTGCATCTTCGTCAATAATGGGCTTCTCCGCCAGGGCGAATATGAAAATCTCCTTCAGGAATTCCGTCAGAAATTCTCTCTTCAGGTCATTGGGGTCGAAGCCCAGGACAAATTTCTTGACCGGCTAAAGGGAGTCATAGCTCCGGAAAAGAAGCGCCAGATAATTGGCCAGGTTTTTATTGAGATTTTTGAGGAACAAGCCAAAAAGCTGGGCGGGGTCAAATTTCTGGCCCAGGGCACAATTTACCCCGATGTCATCGAAAGTACCTCGGTCAAAGGACCTTCTCATCGCATAAAATCCCATCACAATGTCGGCGGCCTGCCCGCTAATCTTAAATTCAGCTTAGTTGAGCCACTCCACGAACTCTTCAAAGATGAAGTCAGGATACTAGCTCTTGAGCTGGGAATAAGCCGGGAGCTTGTCCATCAGCATCCATTCCCTGGGCCTGGCCTGGCGGTAAGAATCATCGGTGAAGTCAACCAGAATAGCCTGCGAATGATCAGAGCGGCTGATGCTATCGTTCTCGAAGAAGTCCGTCGGGCAAGAATTTATAACAAGTTGTGGCAGGCTTTCGCTGTGCTTCTTCCTGTACGCTCAGTCGGAGTCATGGGTGACCAGCGCACCTATCAGCAGGTGGTGGCGATTCGCCTGGTCGAAAGCTCTGACGGCATGACGGCCAGCTGGTATCAGGCTTCGCCCGAACTTTTGAAGAAAATTTCCACCAGAATCGTCAATGAGGTTGACGGCATCAACCGCGTGGTTTACGATATAACTTCGAAGCCACCGGGAACAATTGAATGGGAA
>JAKPCG010000115.1 GCA_029553365.1 Acidobacteriota bacterium
AAAAACAAGCCAGAATCTGCCTGATTACAGGCTCTGCTTTTTTTCAAGCGAATATTCTGACTGCTTGTGTCTTTTTGAGGTGATGAAAAAGCTTTCCCGCCTTAAAAAGATTTCTGATCACTGCCTTTGTTCACTTAAGTACCAGGAGTACCAGGCGAGGAGCAGAGATTTTATCGGCCTTTAAAACTGCTGGTTTTGTTTTTTCGTATCTTTGTTAATTCCAGGTCAAAATCCGCCTGGAGTTACCCGCCACAAGAGATCAAAAGTAACCTGCCGGGTATCAAAGATCAAGCTGCCGTCTCTTTTTATGATTCTGGAAGTGGCTTCCTGGTTCTTAATGGTGTTATTTTCTTTTTGCTATGGATTATAATAATAAAGGTTAATAAAACCGATCAAAAAAATGAAGATTAAAAGAGGGAGGTAAAAATGAGTGTAAAAAAGATTCTAATGCTGGTTGGGGATTATGTCGAGGATTATGAGGTCATGGTTCCTTTCCAGATTCTGACCATGGTCGGGCATCAGGTTGATGCTGTCTGCCCTGGCAAGAAAAAAGGCGAGACAGTCAAAACTGCTATTCATGATTTTGTCGGTGATCAAACTTATAGTGAAAAGCCCGGGCATAATTTTCTCCTGACCGCAACCTTTGATGACGTTGACCCCAGAAACTATGATGCGCTGGTCATCCCCGGCGGACGGGCTCCGGAGTATATCCGTTTAAATGAAAAAGTAATTTCGATTGTCAGGCACTTTGCCGAACACAACAAGCCGATTGCAGCCATCTGTCATGGCCCGCAGGTGCTCGTAGCGGCTGATGTCCTCCAGGGCAAACTTTGCACCGCCTATCCAGCCTTAAAACCGGATGTGATCAGAGCCGGCGCTAAGTGGGGAGAGCTAAACGACAGTCTGTCCAACGCTCATGTGGATGGTAATCTGGTGACGGCCGCCGCCTGGCCAGCACATCCTGAGTGGATGCGCAAATTCTTAGAGGTGCTGGGCACGAAAATTGAACCATAAGTGGTGAAACATCTAAAGAAGCGATAAAGGCCTTAATCAGGGCGAAATTTACAATAGAAAGTAATCCAGCTCAATCCTATTAGCCCACAGGCTCGCAGCCAGTTTTTCATGTTCTCATGAAAGTTATAAAAAAGCTAAAAGCATGTTTATGTTGTTCAACTGAAAATAAATATGATGTATTTGCAGGCGAATGAGCTGAGGCAGGCAGACAATCTCAGCTTTTTTGCTGCCAGTTGAGCTCGGGGCTTCTTTCTCCGCTGATTACATCCTGATATGCCCTGAGCATAAGAAGGGCAACCTGGCTAATATCGTATCGTTTTCTGGCTGATTCCTTAGCTCTCCTGGCCAGAGTGCCCAGAAGGGTCGGGTCAGTGGCCAGCCTGACCAGAGCTTTTTCCACTTCCGGTGCTACCGGCTCAACCACCAGTCCAGCCCCATCCTGCTCGATTTCGACCCAGTTGGCTACCCGGTTGGTAATAAGGAGAGGCAGCGAAGCAGCCATCGCTTCGGTCAGAGCCATGCTAACTCCTTCTGCCAGACTGGGCAGAACCATGAGATCGGAAGCTGAATAATAAGCAGGCGTTTCCTGATGCTCGATGAGCCCCACCCAGATAACCTGTTTTTCGAGACCAAGAGTCGAGACGAGATTCTTTAAATTCTGGACATATTCTTCTTTGCCCGGTGGACCGACCAGTAGCAGGAAAACATCCGGCCGGTGTTTTAAAACGGCGGGCAGCGCCTTGATTATTAAGTCAATTTGCTTTTTGGGGTGAAGCCTGCCCAGAAATAGCAGGACCAGAGCTCCAGCGGGCAGATTCAGTTTTTTCCTGAGTTCTGCCCGCAGCGTTTCGTTTCTTTCATAGCGTTCGGTAAAAATGCCATTAGGGACAATAAAACTGGCCGCACCGCGGGTAAAAGTCTCAGAATCCTGTCGTTCTCCCTCGCTTAGAAAATGAACCGCAGTAGCGTTTTTAATAGCTTTTTTACCGGCTAAATTCCAGTAAAGTTTCTTAGTCCGGAGCGAGCCAACTCCGTAGAAGGAAGCAGCCATCAAACTTGAGTGTGGAGTGATAATGGAAGGAATGCCCTGTTTTTTCACAATTGCTGAAGCAGCGACACAGAGATACTGCCACAGGCCGGCTAAATGAATGACATCGAAGTCAGAGGCGGTCTTTTTCAGGTGGTTGAGCAGGCCTCTTGAATAAAAAGCCCGGACACGGCCCAATTCTTGTCGGAAATACCAGACTTCAAGACCATCTAAATCAACTGGCTGTTTGGTAGGGACGTCCAGGCGGCCGCCTAAGCCATCAACATTACTGGCGTAAACGGTCACTTCGTGACCCAGGCGTCGTAAAGCATGGCAGAGGTTGCTGTGAGCGGTGATTGATCCACCGACTGCCCAGGCCGGCTCAAAGGAAGTCAGAACATGAAGTATCTTCATCAGTCTGGTACCTTTCTCCCGATTTTTTATTTATATTAAGACAGGCTCCTTCTCTTTTTAGCCGGAGCTGTCTGCCAAGAGCTTTTTATTTTTTTTCTTCTTCAGTCAATTTTTATTTCAGCTGCTGTCTGTTGAACCAGCTTTTTCTGAACATAAAAATGGAAATAAACTGATTCAATGAGCCAGCCAAAGCTTATGATATAAGCGAGAACAGAAGCCTGCTTCAGGGCCAGGAGGACAAAAACCAGAGTGGCAAAAAAGTCACGCCGGACAGTAAAGGCCAGCCTGGCCGCCACTTTATCTATGAAACTCAGCTTTTTTTCTTTTTCAGGTCTGGTTTCTATTTCTTTGGCTACCAGGAAAATTTTCTTGCCGATACCGGAGCTGCGTGTATAGCGAGCCAGATTGAAATAATACCAGGAAGCAGAAAGAAGAAAGATAACCATAAGAGTAAGATAGCTACCATCTTGTTTTAGGCGATAAAGTCCCAGGTCCAGGCAGCTGAAAAAAATAACGTAGCTTGAAGCATCGAGGATGACATCGGATAGAGCACCTTTATCAGAGGTAGTATAGGTCAGGCGGGCGACCTCGCCATCGCAGCCATCGAAAATGCTGGCCAGCTCAAAGCACAAACCGGCCAGAAAAAAGCTCCAGTAACCACTGCCCACTGCCGCCAGCCAGGCCCCAACCAGGCCTACCAGAAAATTTATAAAAGAAAGGAGGCTGGGACTGGCTCCCAGTCTTATCAGTCTCTGGCTGAAGAAAAGCGAGATAGGTCGGTTGATGTGTTTGGCGATAAAACCATCCTGCGGCTTGCGGGCCGTGGCCAGAAGGAGTCTGGTTGCTTCCTTCTCGGTCTGTCTGGAATTTACTTTAAGAAAGAAATGCCCGGCGGGCAGAATCTGATAGCTAACCGTGGTGGTCGGGGAAAGGGCTCTTAATATATCATCTTCTCCTTCTCTGGCTGAAAGGAGGCCGGTCAGAAGTTCAGGTAAGATTTTTCCTGCCCCCACCGCCAACCCTGTCCAGCGAGAGTCGGAGGTACTATCAGC
>JAKPCG010000142.1 GCA_029553365.1 Acidobacteriota bacterium
GCTACTGCCGATGGACTTTTTCTCTATGATGCTAAGGAACAGGCTCTGATTCAAATTCTCAAGGAAGATATAAGAGCCTTAACGGGGTCACAGGATTTTGTTAAGACGGCACCTGTTAATTTAGTTTATGTTGCTGACTACGCTAAAATTCCGCGCGGTTCAGATGAAGATAAACTCTTTTACTCGGCTAACCACGCCGGTTACATTTCCCAGAATGTTTATCTTTTTTGCGCTTCTGAGGGGTTGTCGACGGTGGTCAGGGCTATGATCAACAAAGAAGAACTGGCTAAGGCGATGAAGCTTCGACCTGAGCAACACATTATGCTGGCTCAGTCAATTGGATATCCTCAAAAATAATTCTCGGAACGAAGTTGAGGTAGACTGATATCAGGAAGTCTTTCTGATCAACCAGACAGTCATTTCCCAGGGGCCGCGGTTAGCCCAGGTGGCGTACGGAATAAGGAAAAGATTTTGCTTCCGGCTGGCCTGTCCTTGTTCGTCCAGGGCCAGGCCACTTCCCGTTATTACTTCTACTCCGCCCAGGAGATCGTCACGGTACCAGGCCTGGAGCCTGCTAGAATCAGGCAAAACCAGACTGAGAGCTGTTCCTCCGTTGTCCAGCCCCTCGGCACAATAAACAACTGGACCTCTTTCTACCGCTACTTTCCCGCGATCTTCTTTTACTTTTTCATGGGCAATGACTCTTTTGATTTCAAGCGGCAGCAGGACTTCTATGGCATCTCCCCTTGTCCATTTTCTCTTCAAACGCAAATAGCCATGATCAACTTCAACTGGTACCAGCTTCCTGTTCAGTCTCACTACAATCTGGCCGCTGGTTCCTTCCAGATAACTATAAAGATTCCCAGGCAGAGGCTTATTCTGTGCCCAGCCTGGTATCCTGAGACAGACGGTAAATTCTCTAACTCGATTGGGATTAATACCAATCTTAACTGAGCCGAACCAGGGATATCTTGTTTCCTGGACTATCTCTAATTCAGTCCCTTTGAATTCAAAATTGGCAGTTGATTTAACAAATAGGTTAATGAAGACTTCTTCCTCTGAATGGGCATAAATATAGCCGGGGAAAGTAGCCAGGAAACGGGCGGCATTGGCCGGACAGCAGGCTACTTCAAACCAGCTGCTTCGTTCATATTTTCCTTTTGAAGCTAAAGGATTCTGGTAGAAAAATTTGTCACCGGACAAACCCACTCCTGACAGTAAACCGTTATAAATAATCCTCTCCAGTACATCAATATATTTTCCATCCCCTTCGTATTGAAACAGACGCTGGTTCCAGAAAGCATTACCGACAGCAGCACAGGTCTCGGCATAGGCCTGTTCATTAGGCAATTCATAATCAGCTCCAAAGGCTTCATATTCCCCAGTCGAGCCAATGCCCCCGGTTAAGTAGAGTTTTTTGTTGACTACATTTTCCCAGAGGTTTGTACTGGCCCGGGCATACTCCGGCCAGCTGCCAAGAGCTGCCACCTCCAGCATGGCGCTGTACATATAAGAGGCCCTGACCGCATGGCCAACGGCTTCAGTTTGCTCCAGCACTGGCCGGTGGTTCTGCAGATATTCTTCAGAATTGTAGATATAAAAGGGCGAGCTTTCAGGAAAAACTTCTCCTCCATGATAATGCCCGCGCTCGTCCAGGAAAAATTTAGCCAGCTTTAGATAATCCTCCTGGCCAGTCACCCGGTACAGCTTGACCAGACCGATTTCGACTTCCTGATGGCCCGGGAAAGCCCGACGTTTATCCGGACCAAAGGTCTTGACCAGCAGATCGGCACTTCTGGTAGCTAGATCTAAAAGATTCTTTTCGCCTGTAGCCTGATAATAGGCGACAGCTGCTTCGTAGAGATGGCCGAGATTATAAAGTTCGTGGCTGACTCTTAAATTTGACCACCTCTCCTGACCGGATCCTGGAGCCGGATTCTTGGGGTCAATTGTCCTGGCTGTAAAAAGATAGCCATCCGGTTCCTGAGCTTGCCTGATAAGATCCACCAGCTCATCAATCTGCTTTTTCAGCTCAGGATCTGGATTGGTCTTTAAAGTGTAGGCAGCGGCCTCAATTGCCTTGTAAACGTCAGAATCATTGTACCTTTTGCCGGTGTGCTTTCCAGTTTTAAGGCCAGCGGCAATCCTGAAATTATCTACCCGACCGCTTTCCTCATTCATCCGGAAAAGATAAGGAATGGTCACCAGGCGATTGATTTCCATCCGGGGTGCCCAGAAATTATCAGTAACTTTGACCTGCCAGTAATTTACCGGTTCCACAGGAAAATCAGGCAATCTTCTGGTTTCAGTCTGGCGGGCTGGAGCGCAGCCTACTGTCAAGATCAAACCAGCCAGAAGTAAAGTTAATCCGTTTTTCTTCATAGCGCTAAACCTCGCCTTAAAACTAATTCAAGTCTACCTTATTTTCTGTCTTTTTTATACAACATCCATTGTTTGTCTAAAAAAGTTTGAAGTCGATTGGATATGAACTCTTATTCAGGCCCGTCTATCTCACTCTTGAGAAGAGAAGCCGGAGGAATCAAACCGGCGAGCAGGTTATTGTCAGCTTTCTGGCGCCAGCTCCCTCTGTCTTTGACTCTTCTATTTATGGTATGGTCAGAGAAATAAAGAATAAATATGAGTTCTCTTTTCTGCCTGCGGATAATGGGGGCGGATCTGACCTATCTTGCCAGGACAGAGAAAGATACCTGCTTATAAGCTTGTGCCTTAGAGGTACGATCTACAACATTAACATAAAGAAAGTAATCGCCAGGCAATAGCTCAGGGAGAGTGATGTCCAGAACAGCTGTTTCACCCCCGCTGTGTTTTACAGTTTCCACCAGCCTGGCCTCAACTGGCCTGGCCTGCCCTGTCGTGGCCTCAATAAGCCGGACAGCCAGCGCTACTTCTGCTTCGCTTTCTTCAGCTACATTAAAAGGAACCAGTGCCCGCAGACGTCTCGTCTGCCTGGAGATCTGTCCCACCAGAGGCACATAAACTTTTTGATCAAAGGAGTACATCGCAGAAAATAACCTGGACAGACGATTGTGATCAGATTTGGTCTCTATATAAGTACAATCGCCTTCCTCCCGAAGGAGAAAGGGGGTGCCCAGGGTTAAGCTGGATTTTGTTGCCGCTGGCACCAGGGCCTTAGCCGAACTCACCGCGCTCAGCCCGGTAGCAAGATCGCGAATCACCAGACGGCAGGTATAATCACCGGGTTCCAGCGGGATCAC
>JAKPCG010000150.1 GCA_029553365.1 Acidobacteriota bacterium
GCCATTATCCTGGCGGGTGAAATTGTCAATCAGGGCTATCTCGGCGATTTGATTTCAGAAAAAGTTCTCTATACCGAAGTGATAGTCGCTGGCCTGCCCGCCTCGGAATTCAGCCACTTAGGGGAAAGCGTTTCGACCAGCGGCAATCGGGTTCTGCTCAAAGTCTATGAGGAAGCGCATATTGACCGCATTATCCGCCTTGTTCAGGAGAAAAACGGTAAGATTATTTCGCTTATTCCCCGGACTGAAACTCTCGAGGATATTTTTGTTGATCTGGTGAAAAACCAATGAAAGTCTCAACCATTGCCAGCAATACTTTTAAAGAGGCTAAACGTGACCGGGTTTTATACCTGCTTTTATTCTTTGCCATTTTGTGTTTTCTTCTGTCGCGTTTTCTGGGCCTGCTGACGGTCGGCGACCGGGTTAAAATCATCAAAGATGTCGGACTGGCTTCGATTTCGCTGTTCGGGATGCTGATGGCCATTCTGATGGGCACCGGACTGGTTTATAAGGAAATTGACAAGAAAACTATTTTCACCCTGCTGGCCAAACCGATTCACCGCTGGGAATTCCTGCTGGGGAAATATTTAGGGCTGGTGCTGACGATTTTTATTATGACCGTTCTGATGTCGGTCATTTTTCTCGTCGTTCTTTTTCTTCACACTTTTACCATTGAGTGGAACATACTTCTGGCCATTCTCTATATCTTTTTCGAGTTGTGTTTGATGACAGCTGTCGCCCTGGTCTTTTCCACTTTTACCACGCCGATTCTGGCTTCGCTTTATTCGCTGGCTTTTTATCTGATCGGTCATCTGTCCTGGAGCCTTGAACTTCTGATTAAAAAAGTTAAAAGCGGTGGTGGCCGGGCAATCTTAAAAGTGCTCTATGTCATCTTGCCAGACCTTGAGAACTTTAATTTTAAAACCGAAGTGGTCCACCAGCTGCCAATTCCTACTAAATTACTAGGGATTAGCTTTGCCTATGGGCTGGTTTATACTGCTTTTTTGCTGCTGCTGGCTATTTTGATTTTCAGGCGGCGTGATTTTATTTAAATTCGAGCTTTTGGGGGATGCCTGAACTTTTGAAGTTAAAAATATGACCGTTTGATAGACGGATAGACGAGAACGGAAAGATAAGATTAAGATAGAAAGATAAGATAGATAGGCCCTGATAACGGGACAAAGATGAAGGCAGAAAATAAAACTGACACCTTAAAAGCTACTGGCCGCGAGCAGTCGCTGGAAAAAATCATCATTGTCGGCCTGCTGCTTATCTCGCTGGCTCTTTTTTCAGTGCTAAAAATTGAAACTGACAGGGTCCCGCGAAAAAAAGTGCCTGGTTCTTCCATTATCTACCTCCCCTCAGGTAAATATCTTAAATATGCCACCTTCGGCTATTCGTCACTCGTGGCTGATCTGATCTATATCTGGGCCATCCAATACTACGGCTCGTTCGATATCCCCGACCGCTTCAACTATCTTGAACATATTTTTTCTATTATCGCTGAGCTTGACCCAAAATATGTGGATCCTTACGAGGTGGGCGCGCTGATTGCTGTCTATGAAGCTCACGACGCCAACCTGGCCTTTAAAATACTGGATATGGGCCTTGAAAAAAATCCCGACATGTGGATTTTTCCCCTGCAGGCAGGTCATATTGCCCAGATGAATCTTAAAGACTATGAGCTGGCCCGAGAGTACTATAGAAAAGCCATGGAAATTCCCGGTGCACCCTCCATCGCCAAAAG
>JAKPCG010000168.1 GCA_029553365.1 Acidobacteriota bacterium
ATTCTCAGTTATGATGATGTTTCCGAACTTTACTGGCAGATTATTGGCAGCGAGGTTGACCGCCCCACAGAGCGGGCCGAAATTCTGGTTCATTTACCTGAGGCTGTTAACCAAAAAGAAGAACTTTTAGTTTATGGCCACGGTCCACTATCGGGGAAATCAGAGATACTGGACGCCAGAACTGTCAGGTTTCAAGCCATATCTATCCCGGCTCATCAGTTTCTGGAAATCAGGGTTGTCTGGCCATCTGGATTGGTGGCCGGGTTGCCAACCAGCGGTCTTGCTCGAGATATTATTATAAAAGAGGAAGAAAAGCGGGTTCAAGAAACTATGGAGAGAGCCAGGCGGGCCAGAGAAGCTGCTCAAAAACAAGAAGAGATCTTCCATCGTCTGGGTTTGGCCTGGGCTGGCTGGCAGGCCCTGGGTCCTCTCATCTGGCTCCTTTTTTATTTTTATTTCTGGAAAAAAGTTGGCCAGGATTATCAGTTTGATGATATACCTGAATATTATCGTGAAATCCCATCCAATTTGCCTCCGGCTCTGGTGCAGGTCCTGAGGAAGCAGGGAGGTAAACCTGATCCGGTAGCTTTGACCGCTACCATCTTTGATCTGGCCCGACGGGGATATTTCGAAATCGCTGAAGAGAAAATAGAAGAAAAAGGGCTGTTTGGCCCCAAGATAAAAAATCAGGTGGTTTTTAATTTCAGGGCCGAAACTCCAATAGGAGACAAGCTCAAGCCGTTTGAACAAGAGGTCCTCAAGTTGCTGGCCGGTGCCGCTGGAAAAGAAAAAATAGATAAAGGTACCAGATTGAAGCTTGAAGACTTTTTAGATTATCTAAGGAATTCTGCCGCTAAGCTTCAATGGTTTGAAGGCTGGGCTAAAAGCTTAACCACTGAATCCAAAAAACTGGGCTTTATTGAACCTGCCAGTCAGCGAACTTCGCAGATCTTTTTATCAGTCTCTTTACCCCTGGCTTTTTTAACCCTGTCTCCAGTTTTGATCGTTATGGTCTGGCTGCTTTCACCAACCTTAAAAAGGCGACAAAGAGACTGGGCCAGGGAAAATGAATTATGGGAAGCACTGGAGAGATTTTTAAGAGACTTTTCTGATTTCAAGGAAATTCCGCCAGAAGCTTATAAACTCTGGGACCAGTATCTGGTGTTTGGCATTCTTTTTGGTCAGGCCAAAAAACTGGTTAAAATGATACCTCAGATTCTATCTGACGAGCGGGCAGTCAAACCTGCCTGGCTGGGAGGCTATCTGGCTTTAGCCGCTTCCCGTCCAGATATCAATTCAATTTCCAGAGCTATTAATTCTATTGACAGGGCAGCGGCGGCTATCAATCAGGCCAGCCTGTCAGCAGCTCATTATTCC
>JAKPCG010000172.1 GCA_029553365.1 Acidobacteriota bacterium
CAGGAAGAAAAATTTTAAAGTTGTCTTTTTCGACAGGAAAAAAGAGCCAGCGAGATTAAAACGGGCGGAAGGGAAAAGTCTTGATTTTCTGATGGCAAGCATTTTAAAAAAGATGGACCAGCCACCTGATTTCATCTATGATCGGGGTGATGTGGGCAAAGAGCCTATCATTCGTTGTTTTGGCAGAGATCCGCTGGAGCTTCTGGAAAAAATAGAGAAAATAAGGCTGTAAAATAAGGCTTTAAAGTCCATAAATCGAATCGCTCGGCAGGCTAAAAAGACAACGCATGTGGACCAAACTTTCTTGCTCTTCCGGCTATCCCGGGTTATATGTCTTAATTTTGTCAGGCTAACTCATTGACATGATGTTTGGCAAAATTTATCATCGAAAAAGAGAAATAAGGCAGAGCGTGTTTAGAGAATATTAATCGTCAGCTGGCCGGGACAATCAGAAGACCTGGTATTATGAGCAAAATTAGATATCTGGTTTCTCAAGATAATTTCTGCCTGAAGCAAGGCGAGGGAAGTAATTAGATGTCTCCTTTGATCAGGATAATTATTATTCTTCTTATTGGAGCGGGTGCCGGCATATTAACGGGCATAATGGGGGCCAGCGGGGTGATGGTAGTTGTTCCCATGTTGGCCCTGGTTCTCTCTTTTCCTGTGCACAAAGCCATCGGGACGAGTTTACTGATCAACATCTTAGCCGCCGTGGTGACCTCAATTATCTATTACCGTCACCGTCATCTTTATATCAAACCAGCTTTGTGGATTGCGCTTGGTTCAATCATTGGAGCTCAGGCCGGGAGCAAATTCGCTGATATGATTCCGCCTGTTGGCATGAGTAATCTCTTTGGTTTGATGCTTATTCCGATGGGTATTCTCCTCTGGGTGAGAGGAATACGGCGAACTGCCGGTGGTTTAAAGGCCAACAATGGTAATGAAGGATTGCCCGCTCAAACCTTAAAACAAAAATTGGCTGCACTTGGCCTGGGCGTATTGGTTGGCATTATGTGCGGTCTGTTCGGAGCTGGCGGCGGGGTGATGATACTGATGATCCTCATCTTTGTCCTTCGCTATCCCCTTCATCTGGCCATTGGAACATCTTCACTCATCATGATGATA
>JAKPCG010000178.1 GCA_029553365.1 Acidobacteriota bacterium
TCGAACTGGTCAAGCCCGGTGGCAAAATTATTCAGATCGGGATTCCACTGCCGGAGAGAGTCCCTTACCGGCTGAGCAAGCTTAGAAGAAAGGAAATAACCATAATCAACAGCCGCCGGCAAAATAAGTGTCTGGAAGAATCATTGAACCTTCTGGCCGAAAAAAAACTAAAGGCGGATTGGCTGTTAACCCACCGTTTCACACCTGAAGAGGCTCAACTTGCCTTCACCACCGCCTCAGATCGTCTGGATGGCGTACTGAAAGCCGCTTTTATCTTTTAAGTGGCGGTAAAAGATTTAATTAATCAATTAATAACTACAGAGATCTGAAAACTGGAGAACAGCTGGTTAGTAAACCAGGCAGCAGTATTAATTAAAAATTAAAAAAGAACGCCCAGGACGAGGGATAATCTTGCTCCGCCAATTTTAAAATCAGCTCCTTCATAGCTGTCTTTAGTCTGACAATAACCAGCTTCTAAACCGCTGAACAGAAACTTTTCTTTATAGTAAATTCCAGCCTCCAGATTCAAGGCTACCTTATTGCCCTTAACGGTCAGTTCCATGGCCTCTTCTTTATAAGAAGCATTGGCCACCCCGGCTCCGACAAAGACTTTTAAATGCCGGCCTATTGTGGGAAAGTAGCCCAGACCGCCGCCATAAAATTGCTGTCGAGAATGAGTGGGAAGCTCGAGGTCGGGAGTTGTACCATCCTTAGAACCAGTCATGAAAAGACCATAAACATAAAGGTTATCAATAACCCTGACGCCCAGCTTGAACTCCGGCACGAAAAGCGTTTCACCATAGACATTTTTATAGCCAGCATCAGTCGGGAAAATATAGCCACCACTCACCATCAGCATTATTTTCTCTGCGGCCAGGCCAGAGACAGTTATTATAACCAGGCCCAAAAAAGCCAGGGCTAAAATAACAGCCGGCCTGCTTATTTTCTTGCAGGGTTTATCGGCTTTTGTCATCGTCATTGTCTCCTTTACTCTATGGTCTAAATTAAGCTGAAAGGTTGGCCTGGCTGCAGGCATCAAAGAAGCCCCTTTCGTTCTTTTTAGCTTCTGCTATCAGAACAGGTTCTTCAATTTACTTATCAAAAAAAGAGTCATTGTGTCAACTTTTTAATCCCAACCAGGTTAAACATAGTATCCAGGAAGGATGAACAGGATGAATAAGCAAAGAGGTTTGGTCACGTGTCGCTGGTCGGCGGGCAGGCTGTCAAAACCGGCTTGCCATCGGGCCAACTTTCTGGTAATAAGTGATAACGGTTAAAAATCAAATTGATCCCAGAAATAAATAGCAAAAGATCCAGGCGCGGTTGGCTACTCTATTCGAAATATGAGTCACCTGCTTTCCCGCCAGATCCTGTTGAAACTGACCCGGGGAGGCTTTCCCCTGTCTTTTCTTCAGGCTTCTTTAAGGCAAAAAAGGGGAAGCTGGCCACCTGGGCTTTGAGTGTTCTTTTTCTTTTATGGAACATTGTTCCACAGCCTCTACTGGCTGCAGGCCAGCAAACTAAAGCTCAGGAAGAGATTCCCTTTAGAAATATTCATTTTCTGGAGCCAGGCGATTCTAACCGGATTCGCCTGCTCAAGGCAGCACGAGTTATTCCCGGCCAGCGGCAACTGACCTGGCAGAAAAGAGAACTGGCCGCCTTTATTCATTTCGGAATAAACACCTTCACCGATCAAGAACTGGGTGAAGGAACCGAAGATCCAGCCGTCTTTAATCCG
>JAKPCG010000185.1 GCA_029553365.1 Acidobacteriota bacterium
TTTCCCCGCGCGCCGGTCGAAAGGGAGAAATGGTGGTTTCCAGGCTGAGACCGGCAGGCTCTGATTTTTGTCTCGAGTTGTCGCTTCGACAGCCGATGAAAAGGCACAGAATGATAAAAAACACCAGGCCTGATCTGGCGACTTTTCCCATGCTTCACCGCCCTGAAAATTAAAGTTTTTAAACTGGCAATCATATATAAAATATTTTGCCGTTAAATCAATCTCTTTTTCTGCCCTTCCTTCCTTATATTTCATTTAGCACTTGAGGACAAGCCTTTTGTGTTGCTTGCTTTATGTTCCTGTCGTTCCTGTTTCGGGTCAGGCTTCCCCGATTAAAAAATCAAGATATGTATTCCCCCTTACCTTATTAACTTTTAACGGCAAGGCAAGTCAACTCAGTTCCAGCGCAAAAACGGTAAGCTCGAGGTGGAGGGTCGATTGTTGATGATTGCTTTATTTGCCTCGCCTTTAATAGTAGGATAGTTTCTCTGAGAAATCGGCAGGGATCTAATCATGGGCTGGTTATTTCTTCTTCTGGCCATCGCTGGCTATGTCGCCATGAATTTTGTGATGAAACTGGGGAGTCGGCGGGGATTAAACTCCTCTGAGCTGACCGGCAGTCTCTTTGCTCTGGCTTCACTTTACTGTCTTCTGATTTTAATTTTTAGCGGGCAGGCCTTAAATTTTACTCCAGCAGTTATACTTCTTGCCCTGGCCGGGGGAGCGGGCGGGGCGGTCGCCTATTTCTTCTTTCTTCAGGCTCTAAAAATCGGAAGCTACGCTCTGACTATTTCCATTTACACCATGACTTTTCTCAACCCGGTTATCTTTTCGATCATCTTCTGGGACAGGCAGGTTACGACTTTAATTACCCTGGGAATTTTATTGATCATCGCTGGAATTATTTTTATTTCCTTAGCCGGCTCAACCCCCGAAAGCCAGAAATCAGGGCTCTTTCTAAAATGGCTCATCTTCCTGACCGCGACTTTTTTCCTGACCGGCATTCCTCAAATCTCTCAGGCGGCAGCGGTCCGCCTGGCCGAGATCAATCTCTGGTCATATCTCTTCGTTACCTTTCTGGCCGGGGCCCTGGTTTTTATCATTTATCTCGCGGCAAAAAAGACAAAACTTCCTCGCCAGGCTCTGTCCACTGGCGCTCTGGCCGCAGCCGGCAGTGTGGCGGGCAATTTCTTTACTCTCAAAGCCCTGACGGGACTGCCAGAACCAGTAGTCTTTCCGGTTATTCAGGCTGGCCCGATCATCGCCGCCGTTATTCTGTCACTGGCTTATTTTAAAGAAAAAATCAAGCCCGGAGCTTATTTCGGGATCATCCTGGGCCTGGCCGGAATCATCCTCTTGACGCTGAGCTAAAAGCCCTTGAAGTTACCCGGACTCAGACCAGCTTCTTGCCTTTAAATTTTTCTGGTTTTTTAATAAAATCATAAACATCAAAAGATATATATTTTGATTTCAGTCAAGAAGGAGAGTCACCATCAGATGGATATCTTAGAAATACTTCTCA
>JAKPCG010000199.1 GCA_029553365.1 Acidobacteriota bacterium
AAATCCGGGATCTGGCTTGTTCGCACACCGTCCACTGAGAAAGTAAGGCCTTCAAAGAATTCCTGTTTATCTTTCGCCGTAACCTTCACCGGCTTATAGGCATGTTTAAAAGAAAAAAGCTTTCCCCTGTCACTTGAGTAAACTTCGATCTCATAATTTTTCGAGAAGCCAATAATAACTTTCCCATCTGGTGAAACATCCCAGCATACCTGAGCAGCAAAGGGCAGGGCTATCGCTATTCTCATTTCTTTTGTTCTGATATTTTTTTGTGTCCAAACCTGTTGAGTATAAAAAGTGCCTTGATGGTCGAGCTCACGAGAATAGATTTCTATTAAATAATCACCCGGCCTGTTTTCCTCACCAGGATAGTTCCTTTCCATTCCGATGAGGATGTTCCCATCAGGCAGAGCCTCCATTTTTGTCGGCATCCCCTGAGAAAACTGAATGGGAATTGATTTTATAAAGTCCCCATCGAGGGTTAGAGAGCAGAGCCGACGGTTGCCCATATCCCAGACAAACAGCCGGTCAGCGGTCACTGCTAAGAGAAAAGGCATATTAAAGTCACCTGGGCCCTGGCCTTTTCGGCCAATGGTCTTCAGGAATTTTACTCCCTGGTTAAATTTCTTAATATTATTCGCTTTATAGTCACAGAAATAAATATTGCCCTGCGGGTCATATTTGACATCGGTCAGGCTCTCAATAAGGGCCTCTGCCGGCAAAGAGCTTTCATCAAAGACAAGATCTGGCACAAAACGGACTGTGCCTTTTTTGTAAATTTCAGCTAAAGGCTTCGATACCTCCTCGGCAGCAGCTAAGGATATGACCGGCACCAGTAAAAGCAGAAGAGCACAAAGTCTTTTTGTTTTCATATTTATCTCCTCTGCCTATGGTAGAACCTGCCCGAAAAGAAAGTCAAGAACAAAGCCACTAGCTGGCAAAACCTGGACATGAAAAATGGGGGCACAAACTATATTTCCTGATTTCCTGATATTTTTCGCCTTCGCGGTAAAAAGGACTAGGAGGCTTATTTAAATCCGTCTGGGAGTGTTCCAGCACGCCAATTGCGTTGACAATCAATTTGGTCGTCTATCTTCCCTGAATGGGAAAATTACGGCGTAACCATTTCAGGCAGTGATATCTTGACCTGACTTGTAGCTCGCTAATGATAAAATCATCGGGAGGACAAAAAAACAGGAAATATAGTCCGTATCCTCTGTTTCCGCCTGACTTCCTCCGGCTTTTTGACTTTAATCGGCAGATATTTGTAAGCTTATCGCGTGGGCAAAGGACAAGCTAAAGATAAAAGTATTTCTGAGTTTTTAGACAAAAAGTTCGCCTGCTCGGGTCTTATATAACGAACAAGGTCAGAAAAGACCAGATGAAATTAGATGAGCTTTATGACCGTTATGGGGAAAAATTGTATCACTATCTAACCGTCAAACTCGCCTCAGCAGAAGATGCTGAGGATATCCTTCAGGAAGTCTTCCTGCGTTTGGCCAGGTATTCTATCCGCTGGAAATTTATTCGAAATGAAGAACCCTATGTTTTCCATGTGGCCAGAAATGAAGCCAATCGTTTTCTAAAGCGAAAGCATCAGAATCAAATAAACCCTGAAAATGCCACGGCGCTGGCGCGGGTCATTCACGACTCACTTGTCACTGATTGTCCTGACCCGAGCGATAAAGAATCACTGTCACTGGCCCTGGCTCACCTGCCCGAAGAACAGCGCGAAGTCATTGTCCTTAAGTTTTTTGAAGAACTGACTTTAAAGGAAATAGCCGCCGTCTGTGGCCTGTCACTTAACACCGTGGCCAGCCGCTATCGCTACGGTCTTTCTAAATTGAAGTCTCTTCTGGAGGCTAAGGATGACTGACCCGGAAAAAGAAATGGAGTCTTATCTCTCCAGGTTCAGAAGAAAGGTACCACCGCCCGGTTTTAAAGAACAGTTGATCGGCCGGGTTGAGGAAAGGCGAAAGCTGGAGCAGGTCATAACTCCGACCAGGTGGAAAATCGCCGTTGCTTGCCTGGCACTCATCGTCATTTTTTTAGGGGCCAATTTTTTTATTAACCGAACTGAAGAGCGGTATCTCAGTGCTTTTCTGGATATCAAGCAGGCCACCGAATCCGGAATCGTCGAAGAAGCTCTGCCTTCCGTCCTGGCTGATGTCCCGGAACTGGCCGGACTCGAAAACTCCCCAGAGATCCTCAAGAGGCGGATCCGGGAAAAAGCCGAGCCCAGAAAACAAAAGATTGAAGAGTATTTAAATCTCCTCAATATAAAGGAGGAATACAATGGGAGCTAATGTGAAGGGAGCTAAAGTCAAAAAGATACTGGCTGCTGCCGGTCTTATCTTTCTGATCATAATAGTCATCGGACTGGGAGTGAGAACTTTTTTGAATTACCACCACGGTAAAAAACTTGAGCACTATCTGGCTGAACAAAAAGCCAGCGGCAGGCTGGTTGATATCTCCAAACTGGCTTCTCCCTGTCGAGACATTGACAATGGTGCCCTTTGGTGGAAAGCAGCTGAGTCACTCTTTATTCTTGAGCAGGGTGATAAAAGTTTGCTCGCCCTGGTCAGTGACTTTTCTGACTGGAAACCTTTTAGCACTGAAGATAAGATTAAGCTTAAAGCTCTATTAGACAGAAACAGGAAAGTCATCGAACTCATTGTCGAAGCTTCAGATAAGCCTTGTTTCCGCTATGGTGATTTACAGAAGCCTGTGCTTGAGCGCCAGCTGCCGGACTTTAGCTTGATGATTCAAGCTACAAGATTGCTTATTTTAGATGCCCTGTTTAAGGGAGAGGACGAACAGATAGATAAAGCCCTAGATGAAATGCTTCAAGGTCTGGCCTTTGCCCGGCTCTGCTCCGATGAACCCCTTCTTATTAATTTTCAGATCTCAATGGCTAATGCCAGGCTGCTTCTCTACAACCTTAACCGGTTGATGTCAGAGGCAAAAGCGCCTGTGCCCACACCAGCTTTGATCAATATTATGAAAGCTCTCGACTCTGAAGCCTGGCGAAAGGCCATGGTTAGAGTCTTTAAAGCCGAATATGCGCGCTTTTGTTTTGGAACCTATGAACTGTTTCAGAAGGGCGAACTATTGCCTGATATAAATTCAGTCGGGTGGAGAGGGCGTCTTGCTAACTGGTGGAAGAGGCCTGCTCTGAAATCCGAAGTAATCTGGGTATCAGAGCAGTATCAGAAAATGATCGAGGCTGCCGAGCTGCCCTTTTATAAGAGCGAAAAAGAGATGATTCTGGGCGGCGGGAAAGATATTCCATCGAAATACAAGCTGGCCCGATTGATTTTGCCGCGCATTTACACAGTTGTGGTTAAAGAAGCAACTCTGGAAGCAATGATAGATGCAGCCCGAATCGGCCTGGCCTGTCTGATTTATAGAAACCAGTATGGAAAATACCCGGAAAAGATTTCAGACCTTCTCCCCGACATCCTGAAAGAGGAGCCGCTTGATCCATTCACCGGGCAATCGCTTATTTACAGGACCAAAGAAGATGGATTTATTGTTTACAGCCTTGGCACTAACCAGAAAGATGATAACGGAAAAATGTCAGAGATGACCCAACTGGTTATGGACAAAGACGACGATTGGTCCTGGCGTCAGAACTGGTAAAATTTTCATAGGTTCCAGGCGTAGCCGAGCTTCAGGAAGAAGGTGCGGTCGGACTGGGTCAGAGAGACTCCGTTATAACCGAAATAGTTATCGCTATAGCCCAGGAATAAAACTGTTCGCGGGTTGAGCTTATAGGAAAAAAGTAACTGGGTGAAAAGTTTTTTAGAATTTTCATCAACCGGGAAGTTATAAAGAGCCGGATTTCGATTAACGTCGCGGTACTGAAGGATCGCCCTGAAAAAGGTGCGGCTATTAAAATGATACAAAAGCTTCGACTGGGTGAGATTGGCCAGGAAAAGCCGCCCACCCTCAACACCAAGACGGCTCAGCATATGGCTCAAGCCCAGTTCCAGGCGCTTACC
>JAKPCG010000223.1 GCA_029553365.1 Acidobacteriota bacterium
AGGGGGACAGGTCGAGTGTCCCCCTGATTCAAAAATTCAAATCATTCAGAAAGGATTCTCGGTAGGATAAGGTAGATTGGCTGGCTGATTGTAATAAACTTCTTTAATACCCAGCATTCTCAGCAGAGCAAATAAGGCCCGGCCGGCTGCTTTAAAACCGACAGCTGTATGATGAGGAAATCTTTTCTCAATTAGAATGTGACGGTAAAAACGGCCCATTTCTTTAATACCGAAGACGCCAATGCTGCCAAAAGACTGAGGTTCAACATCCAGTACTTCTCCTTGAGCCAGATAGGATCGGAGCTGGGTCTCAGCTGTTCCCTGCAGCCGGAAAATGGTTACCTGGCCTGGCTTGATCCGGCCCTCAATAGTTCCTCTGGTGATTTCCGGCTTTTTTTCTGGTTCGAGCAGACGATGCATGATGAGCTGATAGCCGATTGCCGGTTGAAGCAGACAGCAGGAAGCAGTATTGCCGCAGTGGAAGCCCATAAAGAGATCAGTCTGCTTATAGTCGCCAATTTTCTTTTTGTTCTTTTCATACATATCCGGCGGCACGGTATTATTAATATCAAGAAGCGTCGCCGGCATCTCCGTCACACAGCTCAGCAGGTATTCACTCAGGGCGCCGTAAATATCAACCTCGCAAGCGACGGGAATCCCGCGGCTGGCCAGCCTGGAGTTGACATAACAGGGGACAAAGCCGAAATAGGGTTCAAAAGCCGGCCAGCATTTATTGGCGAAAACGCCGTATTTTTCTGCGCCGAGGTTTTTTTCCATAAAATTGAGTAAAGCCACTTCGTATTGAGCCAGCTTGTCCAGAAGCTCAGGGTAGTTATTGCCGGCGCCAAGTTCTCTGGCCATATCTGCTGCTACAGCTTTTATCTCGGGTGAGCCGGCAGCCTTTAGATAAATATCATAAAGGTCAAGCTCAGAGTTTTCCATAATTTCCACCCCGAGATCAAAAAGCGGTTTAATCGGCGCGTTGCAGGCATAAAAATCCTGGGGGCGTGGTCCAAAAGAAAAAATCTTAAGATTTTTTAAACCCAGCCAGGCCCGGGTGACCGGCACGAACTCTTCGATCATTCTGGCCACCTCGTCAGCTGTTCCAACCGGATATTCCGGGATATGGACTTTTAATTGCCGTAACCCGACGCTGTAAGAAGCATTAAGTACTCCGCAATAAGCATCACCACGGCCGTCATAAAGATCAGCACCAGTCTCCTCCGCCGCGGCGGCCAGCATGACCGGACCGGTGAATCTCTGGGCAACCATCGTGGTTGGCCCTTCCGGCCCGAAATTTCCCAGATAAAGAGCTAAAGCATTAACTCCTTTTTGTTTGATTTCTTCCAGCGCTTTAAGACCATCCTTTTCATTCTCTATGATCGTTTCCAGTTCGACGACCGGTAGGTTTAATTTTTGACAGGCAGCCGCTACGGCCTGCCTTCTCCGCCTCGAAAGTTCAATGGGAAAGCAATCGCGGCTAACCGCCAGTAAACCGATTTTAACTTCAGGGATGTTTTTTTGATCAAACATCTTACTTCTCCTTTCTCTGTCCATAATAGGCCTTCGGGCCATGTTTTCTTTCAAAATGTTTTTTAATTAAATAGTCTTTAAGTTCAGGGGTTTCAGGCTTGATCAGCCTGGTCAGGAGGGCCATCCTGGCAATTTTTTCGAGGTGCAGCAGATTATCAACAGCCGCCGCGGCCGACTGGCCCCAGGCAAAAGGACCATGGCCGTTGACCAGGCAGGCTGGAAAATGAGCTGCGTCGAGGTGCTCGAACCTTTCGACGATGACTTTGCCTGTATTGAGTTCATAATCGCCCTCGACTTCTTCTTTGGTTAACTCTCGTGTCACCGGCACTGCTCCCGGGCAGAAATCTGCCTGGGTTGTTCCCAGTATCGGTATTTCCACCCCGGCCTGGGCAAAAGAAGTCGCCCAATCACTGTGCGCATGAGCAATCCCGCTAATTGCTGGCCAGGCCCGATAAAGATAAAGATGAGTTGGTGTGTCGGAAGAGGGACGCCATCGGCCTTCGACTACCTGGCCATCGAGGCTTAAGACCACCATATCTTCTGGCGACATCTGTTGATAATCAATGCCGCTGGGTTTAATGGCTATAACTCCTTTTTCCCGATCGACCTGGCTGACATTACCAAAGGTCAAAATAACCAGCCCGTAGTTGACCAGCTGGAGATTGGCCTCCCAGACCGTTTTTTTTAATTCTTCATACATCTTCCCCTTCCTTCTGTTTAATTTTTCCTTTTAACATTTTTCCTGTTGCCGGCTTCAAGCTGTCGTGCTTTCTCCAGCTGGCGGTCGCGAATAGCAAGCAGATCTTTCATCAGATGATAGAGATTCCCTGACCAGCTTCTGGTGCCAAAAGCATCATGGAGCTCACGGTAGAGTGGATAAAGCTCGGCATAGACCTGGTGGTAATCCTTCCGTGGTTTGAAGCTAATGGGTTTCAGACCACACATGGCTTTTTGAGCCTGTTTGAAATTTTCATAGCCACCTGCTTTTTTACCGGCTGCCACCGCTCCAGCCATGGCTGACCCCAGGGCGCAGGTCTGGGAGGAACGAGCGATTTTCATCTCGAGGCCAAAAACATCGGCATAAATCTGCATGACCAGAGGATTTTTCTCGGCAATCCCGCCGCAGTTGATAACTTCTTTTATCTTAACGCCATATTCATCAAATCTTTTAATGATAGTTAAGGCACCAAAAGCTGTCCCCTCAATTAAAGCCAGATATATTTCCTCCGGCCTGGTATGAAGGGTTTGACCGACGAGAAGCCCCGTTAATCTTTGATCGACCAGCACCGTCCTGTTCCCGTTATTCCAGTCGAGGGCCAGGAGGCCTGATTCTCCGGGGAGAAGGCGTGAAGCCCTTTGCGTCAGCTCTTCATGACTTCCCTTCTTTGGCCCCTCGGGCTGAAGATAATTGACGAACCAGTTAAAAATATCGCCAACCGCTGATTGCCCTGCTTCCAGCCCGAAATAACCAGGCAGGACCGAGCCGTCAACAATGCCGCAGAGGCCAGGAATATCAGGCAACGGCTGGCTATTTGGCCAGACGGTAATATCGCAGGTGCTCGTGCCGATAATTTTGACCAGTTTGCCCGGGGCGACTCCTGCTCCGATGGCACCTAGATGGGCATCAAAGGCACCAACCGCCACTGGAATTCCAGGCGGAAGGCCCAGGGCTTTGGCCCAGGAGGCGGTAAGATAGCCGGCCGGCTGGTCAGAGGTATAAGTCTTGTCGTAAAGGCGATCGCGCAGTTCGGCCAGGGCAGGATCAAGCTTGCTCAAAAAGTCTCTGGCCGGTAGCCCTCCCCAGTCCTCATTAAACATAGCTTTATGGCCGGCGGCGCAGCGGCTGCGCTTCATTTTCTCCGGCTGAAGCGTACCGGTAATTAAGGCTGGAATAAAGTCGGCCAGCTCCACCCAGCTCCAGGCAGCAGCAAAGACTTTCGGATCAACGCGCCGGCAATGGAGTATTTTACTGAAAAACCATTCGGAAGAATAAACGCCGCCGCATTTGGCCAGGTATTCAGGGTGTTCTTTAGCGGCCAGTTCGGTGATTTCCTGAGCTTCAGCAAAAGCGGTATGATCTTTCCACAGCCAGGCCTGAGCATTGAGGTTTTCTTTGAATTCATCATGAAAGGCAAGCGGCAGGCCGTTTTTATCCACAGGAAGCGGCGTTGACCCGGTGGAATCAACACCCACTCCGATAATCTCGTCCGGTCTGAAGCTTTGATCAGCTTCCCTGGCCAGACGGAGAGCTTTTTTGATCACCGCGGCCATGGACTCGACATAATCAGCAGGATTCTGACGGGCCAGTTCCGGGTCTTTCGGATCGAGCAGAATGCCGGCCTCACCTGATGGATAATTAGCCACGGCCGTGCTGATTTCTTCACCGCTGGCCACATCCACAATTAAGGCCCGAACAGAATTGGTTCCAAAATCCAGGCCCAGAGAGCAGAGTCTGGTTTTCTGGCTCATCTTTACTCCTCCTCTTTTTTCATCTTAACTTAAATTCTTGTTTTTTAAGAAAAACATTTTTGACTGATGGTAAAAAATATTCAATCTTCTGTCTGATTAACCTTTTAAAAAAATGCTTGACAACTTCATCTTTGGTATTATATAAAATATATGTGTTAACGTTAACAATTATTTTTTAATATTTTTTTTCTGACTTGATGTTATCGTTAACACAGGCCGGTAATACAAAGCTTTTTGGCAGGTGAGAGGGAACATGAGGCCAAGCTGGTGTCGGTGCCAGATGAAAAATCCACCCTTTCCTGACTTTAATCTAACTGGTTTCAAACTATTTATACACAATAAGCAAGTCGGCAATTCAAAATTCTTAATAGGAGGCTTAACGTGAACAAAGGAAAGCATCTGCTCCTTCTGGTTCTCGTCTTTTTACTTTCCTTCTCTGTCCTCCAGGCTCAAATTACCCGTCAGACGGGAATGATTCGAGGTGTGGTCAAAGATAACAACGGACTACCGTTGCCAGGCGTGACCATCACCCTGTCAGGACCCAGCATGATGGGTAAGGCAACGGATGTCAGCCGTGAGGATGGAACCTTTCGTTTTCCTGCCGTTCCGCCAGGAAGTTATACCCTGACGGCTGAGCTGCAGGGTTTTAAATCCGTGACAATGACGGAGGTCATTGTTCGGGTTGGCTTAACAGTAACTCTTGACCTCAAAATGGAGCCATCGCCACTTGAGGAACAGGTCACGGTTGTAGCTAAAGCTCCGGAGATCGATGTCCAGAAAACCAAGGTGACAACGGCTGTTACTTCTGAACAAATTTCCAGATTACCTCTCAATAGAAGCCTGACCAGCGTCTTGAACCTTGTCCCGGCTACAGTTGGTACCCTTTCTACTTACTCTGGCAGCGTCCATGGTACAGACTGGAATGGTGTAACTTATGAAGTTGATGGTATCAATGCCAACTGCCCGACAACCGGTGGAGCTTTTGGTACACCTCAGTTTGATGCCATAGAAGAAATCGAAGTGGTAACTGGCGCTTTGCCCGCTCAGGTTGGTACGACCGGTGGCGCTTTCGTCAACATTGTTACCAAGTCAGGCGGTAATACCTTCTCAGGCCAGGCTCAGGTTTACTATACCAATGATGACCTGGTCCAGGTACTGTTTCCCGATGAGCAGCTGAAGTCGATGAACATCGGCAAGCCGAGTTTCAGCCTCTATAACGTTGATACGTCGGCTATGCTGGGTGGCCCGATTGTCAAAGATAAACTCTGGTTCTTTACAGACTTTGCTTTTACCAAATCCAGTAGATGGAGCCCCTTCCGGCCAACCACTATTCTCGGTACTTCCTACGATCAGTACAAAGTGCCAAACCAGAATATCAGAGGCAATATCAAGCTGACGACTGAATTTTCCAAGAAATTGAGATTTTATACTTATTTTTCTGTTAGCCAGGGTAAGAGTATGTATGAAGCCTGGTCTAACAAAACTGAAGATAGCACCTTTAATTCGAAAACTACGCAGTATGTAGGCACAGCCAATCTGACCTGGATTCCCACTGCCGATTCTTTCATTGATTTCAGAATCAACCTCAACCATCTGGACTATCCCATCACCGCCAGAAATGGTTCTGACCATATCGGCTATCAGGATGGCTATACCGGTTACATCTGGGGTGGTATTCAGTCCTGGGAAAGTTTTATGACCAGACATTCCAGCCAGGTATCTGCTCGTGGAACTCATTTTCAGGATAACTTCCTGGGTGGAGATCATGAAATGGGAGCGGGGATTGAATTCCAGTACGGCTTTGACCGCTATGCTTATGCCCGCCAGCAGCCAATGCAATGGTATTACTGGAATGGTAATCCCTACTACTGGAGAGGTCGTTATAACTCCGATGTCCCCACTCAATTTGGTGATGGCCTTCTGTCTTTTACCAACTGCGGCGGCGGGCCCGATGATAGCTTGAAGGATCTCTATGAATACAGAATTGGCGGCTATTTACAGGACAACTGGACGATCAAAAACCGGCTGACTCTGAATTTGGGTTTAAGAATTGACTATTACAATGGCTGGGGCGGTAAAGCCAGAACTACCGGCACAAGCGGTCTGGCCTATGAAATAGGTGAAACCCTGGTCGATCAAGTTGGTTTTAATCCCTTTGGACCATTTGAAGTGCCTGAAATTAAGGATGTTCTGTCTTTTACCAGCATTTCCCCGCGAATTGGCTTGAGCTATGACATATTTGGTAATGGTAAGACTGCCTTAAAATTGTCCTATGCTCGTTATTCTGAACAGGTACCGGTGATGTGGTTCTCGGAAGTTTCGCCGGCAGTCATGGGTCAATATCAATTTAACTGGTGGGACGACAATGGCAATGGTCAGCCCGATTCACCTGGAATCGATCATTATCAATATCGCTGGAGCCTGGGCGATTTCAAGCTACCTGATCCAGATTACCTCAGGAAAATGGTTGATCCTGATCTCCATGCTCCTGTTCATAATGAATTTACTGCTGGTATTGAACATCAATTGTTTAAAGATTTTGCTGTCAAATTGACCTATATCCATAAGAAAAAGACCGATCTTTTTGGCTGGGGCAAATATGATTTAGCCACTGAAAAATACTGGTATACTCTAGAACAGGCTCCAAATTGGTACGTACCTTTTACCACCACCGTGCCAGCTTATGGATCGTTCCCAGAGCAGACAGTCACCGTTTATTTTATGAGTGCTGATTCTCCCTATGAGACCATGGTTTCTATTAAAACCAATTTCCCTGAGGCTTACACTAAATATGATGGGCTCGAATTAAGCTTTGATAAGAGATTCAACAATGGCTGGGCACTGGGTGGTTCGGCTACTTTCTCCAAAACAACTTCTTTTACCTTGGGTGATAGCCCGAACGATTTTGTTAATGCTCATGGACGCGATAGTTATGATGTGCCGTTTTTATTCAAACTCTATGGCACTTTCGATTTACCCTATGGCTTTGTAACTTCCTTCTTCTTGAATTACAGAGTTGGTTATCCCTGGGGAAGAAGTGTCAGCATTGTTCCGCCTGATGATTGGGCAGAAGCTAATAACATTGTTCCCTGGTCAGTCTGGGTCATGCTGGAACCAAATGGTACAAGAAGACAACAGGATTATACCAACGTTGATTTCCACCTGGAAAAAGAGTTCAAACTCCCCTTTGGTACGCTTGGTGCTTTTGTCGATATATATAATCTGTTCGGTAATCGATATGTCAACTATGGTCTTAACCCGATCAGCGAATGGTTCCCTGTAGCTGAAGGCACCAATCAGGGCACCTATACTATGGATTATGATTATAACAGGGTTACCGGTATTGACGCCACCAGGACCTTCAAGTTCTCTATCAGATACAAGTTCTAAAGATATAGCTCCTTTGGTAAATACTTTCAGCGGGGGAAGAGCTGGCCTCTTCCCCCTTTTTTTTGGACCAGGCAAGCCAACCGCTTGTCTGGTGGGCAGGCTTGAAAGCCTCACCTGATAAAGAGTCAGGAAATTGTTATTTTAAAATTATCAAAAAAAGTTTATAAGAAATAGTACCTGAAATTCTTATTTTTCTATCTAAAGGCAAGGAGGCCTCTAATGATAAAAGAAGTGTCCGGAAGGCCCCAAAACTCCTGTTTTTTGGTTGTTTTCTTAATCCTTATTGGGTCTTTTTTTTCTTTTCTTCAGGCAGAAACGGTTAGAGTTAGACCAGATCAGATACTTCAGAGTTTTACTTTTCGGAATATCGGGCCGTTCCGGGCTGGTTCCTGGGTAACCTGTTTTGCTGTCCCGGATTATCCAGAGCAAGCTCATCTTTATACTTTTTATGTAGGCACAAGAAATGGTGGGGTCTGGAAAACGACCAATAATGGAACAACCTTTGAACCGATATTTGATACAGAGAGTTATCTTTCTATTGGTGCTATAGCCCTGGCGCCATCGAATCCAGACCTGGTCTGGGCCGGAACAGGTGAAGCTTACTGTACCCGCAGCTCAAACAGCGGCAGCGGTGTCTTTCGGTCTGAAGACGGGGGCAAAACCTGGAAGAATATGGGGCTCACCGATTCTCATCATATCTCTAAGATAATTGTTCATCCCAAAAATTCCGATATCGTCTATGTGGCTTCAATGGGGCATCTCTTTACGAATAATGCCGAGCGGGGCGTATTCAAAACAACCGATGGAGGTAAGACCTGGAACAAAGTCTTTTATCTCAATGATAAAATCGGCGTCATTGATCTGGTGATTGATCCAGGTCACCCGGATATTCTTTATGCTGCTGCTTATGAAAAAGTCAGACTGCCGTGGCACTATGAAGCAGGAGGTGAAGGTAGCGCTATTTACAAAACGACTGACGGAGGTCAGAACTGGAAAAAACTCACCGCTGGCCTGCCTTCGGGGAAAATTGGCCGGATTGGTCTGGATATCTACCGACGTAATCCTCAAATCCTTTATGCTGTTTATGAAAATCTTAACCTGAGGCAGCCAGGACCGGAGGAAGTGGAAGCAGCCAGAAAAGCAAGAAAAACGGCTCAGCCAGTGCCGGTGGGTGGTGAGGTTTATAGAAGTGATAACGGCGGTGAGAGCTGGAAGAAAGTAAATACGGGAAAAGAACCTCTGGCCAGTAAGGCTCCCTATTCGTTTAATCAAATCTATGTTGACCCGAATAACGACCAGAATGTCTTCGTGACCGGGGTTACCCTGGCCAGCTCTGTAGATGGAGGGCGAACCTGGCGGGACGCTGACTGGCCCAGCACTGTTCTTTTCAGCCGGGCCTTTGGTGATGTCAGGACCTTCTGGATCGATCCGGAAAACTCCAGAAGAATGTTATTTGGCAGCGATGGTGGAGTCTATATAACTTATGATGGCGGCCTAACCTGCCACCATCTTTATAATTTGCCTCTGGGCGAAATCTATGCCCTCGGCGTTGATATGGACGAACCATATAACATTTATGCAGGACTACAGGATCATGATTCCTGGAAAGGGCCATCTAACTCCTGGTCAGGGGCAGTTAACCTGGCAGATTGGGTGACTGTCGGCGGTGGAGATGGCATGTATAATGTAGTTGATCCGGCGGATAGCCGCTGGGCTTATAATAACTCCCAGTTTGGAGGCTTCGGCCGGGTTGATCAAAAAACCGGGGTCAGAAAGAATATCCAGCCGATTAGAGAGGCAGGGAAGGAACCCTACCGTTTTAACTGGACACCTCCCATCCATCTTTCACCACATAATGGAGCAATAGTCTATATCGGTGCTCAGTATCTGCTCAGGTCGATTGATCGAGGCGACCACTGGGAGGAGATAAGCCCTGATTTGACCACTAATGACAGAAGCCGGCAGGAGGGAGCCGGGGGTATTACCTTTTGCACCATTACTTCGATCTCTGAATCGCCAGTTAAGCCGGGTGTGATCTGGGTCGGAACTGATGATGGAAAAGTTCAAGTAACGACTAACGGCGGAGCAACTTGGGCAGATTGTACAGCAGCGGTAGCCAGGGCCGGAGGACCGGCAGAAGTCTGGGTGAGCCGGGTATTAGCATCGCCTCATGAGTCGGGAACCGCCTTTGTAGCCAAAAGCGGTTTCAGACAGGATAATTTCAAGCCTTATCTTTATAAGACGACGGATTTTGGCCGGACCTGGTTTTCCATTTCTGCCAATCTTCCCGATTATCCAATAAATGTAATTGTCCAGGATGCCGGCAATCCGCAGCTGTTATTTGCTGGTACCGATCATGGGCTCTTTATCTCTCTTAACGGCGGTGGTGAGTGGCATGAATTCCAGAACAATATGCCCAGGGTAAAGGTTAATGATCTCGTTATTCATCCCCGCGAAAGCGATCTGGTAGTAGGTACTTATGGGCGCGGCCTATGGATAACCAATATCTGGCCGCTCAGAGAATTGAGCCAGGAAGTCTTGAATTCTGATGTATTTCTGTTTTCGATCAGGCCGGCTGTACAGAAGCAATATCCTGTCTTCGGTAACTATGAACTTCAAGGTGACAGCCACCTGCTAACACCTAACGAACCAGAGGAAATGGCGATTTTTTATTATTTAAAGGATGATTTAAAAGACAAACCAATAGTGAAAATTTATGACGAATCAGGCCTCCTTCTCAAGCAGTTGGAAGGCAAAAAAGAAGCAGGATTGCATCGCCTTGGCTGGGAGATGAGAAAAGAAAGTCAGGGAAGAAGACGCAGCCAGCTGGTGTCCCCTGGCAAATATAAAATAGTTCTGGAAGCAGGCGAAACCAGATTAGAGCAAACGGGTCTCATCAGAAAACGCCTGGGCTGGTCGCTTGAGTCCCGGTCAGTAGTCTTAACGGAGTCTTGATTCGGGTCAAGGGAAAACAATTGATCAGGAATATTCATCCAAACCTTTTTTATTTGAGCCTAAAAAAATCGAAAAATAAAAAGGGCACCCCTTGGTGGGTGCCCTTTCTATTCAGGGGGATGGTGAGGGGAAAGAGGTTTATAAAGGAGGGAGGGTTATTTCCTGTCCCTTATCTTTATGTTCGGACCGACTTTTCATTGGAGCTTAAAAATAAATAACATAATTCACGTGAAATGTCAAATATAATATATTAGATATCTACTTAAGTTTTCAGGAGGTCACGATGCTAAAGAAAAAAAAGAAAAATGGGGTGCTTATCGCCCTGGGGATTTTATTACTGTCAGGACTCAGCTGGCTTCTGGCCCAAAGTTCGGCAGTTAAGAAAGATTATGTAATCAAGCCCACACGGCTGGCGGCGGTTAGTTTTCAAGATAGTTTCTGGCAGAAAAGAATTGACACAGATGTTAATGTGACCATTCCCCATGTGTTCAAGCAGTTAGAACAGACAGGCCGGCTCAAGAATTTTGAACTGGCCAGCCCGCAGGGACAGGGTGATTTTTGTTCAAACTACCCTTTTGACGATTCTGATGTTTATAAAGCCATTGAAGCCGCTTCCTACAGCCTGATGCTTCATCCTGATCCTGAACTGGTCAAATATCTGGATAAAGTGATTTCTAAGATTGCCGCGGCTCAGGAGAAGGATGGTTATATCTATACAGCCAGGGCTATTAAAGATAAGGGCGGGAAAATCCCTTATAAGGATTGGGTAGCTTCTAAAAGATGGGAAAATGAAGAAAGTTCTCATGAGCTTTATAACCTTGGCCACCTTTATGAAGCGGCGGTTGCCCATTATCAGGCCACTGGCAAGAAAAACCTGCTGAATATAGCTCTCAAAAGTGCCGAGCTGGTTTTGAAGGAGTTCGGCCCGGGGAAATTAATGGTTCCTCCTGGCCATCAGGAAATAGAGATCGGATTAATAAAGCTTTACCGGCTGACCGGCGAGAAAAAATATCTTGACCAGGCGAAATTTTTCCTGGATCAGCGTGGTAACAGCCAGGGACATAAGCTTTATGGCTTTTATTCGCAGGATCATTTACCTGTTACCCAGCAGACTGAGGCCGTTGGTCATGCTGTCCGGGCGGCTTATATGTATTCCGCCATGGCTGATGTAGCGGCTTTAACTGGCGATGAAGCTTATCAGCAAGCTTTGAACAAACTCTGGGAGGATGTTGTTTTCAGAAAAATGTATTTGACCGGCGGGATCGGTTCGACCGGTGCCTGGGAAGGTTTTGGCCCGGCTTATAACCTGCCCAATGCTTCCGCTTATTGTGAAACCTGTGCTTCGATTGCCAATGCTTTCTGGAACTACCGGATGTTTTTGCTGGAAGGCGAGGCAAAATACCTGGATGTCTTTGAGCGGGTTGTTTATAACGGTGTGCTGAGCGGCATCTCTCTTTCTGGTGACAGGTTTTTCTATGCCAATCCTCTTGCCTCTTTCGGCCAGCATGAAAGAACCCCCTGGTTTGGTTGTGCCTGCTGTCCGCCCAATGTGGCCCGCTTTTTGCCTCAGATGGGACAGTATGTTTATGCCACCTCCGGCGACAGACTTTTTGTCAATCTCTACGGGGCGAACTCTGCTCAGGTAGAGGTCAAGGGCTTAAAAGTCAGGCTCGAACAGCAAACCCGTTATCCCTGGGAAGGAGAAATAAAACTCACGGTTAATCCTGAAAAAGAAGGAAGATTTGTTTTGCTGCTGAGAATTCCAGGTTGGGCGCAGGGACAGCCGGTACCAGGTGATTTGTATTCCTATACCGGCCAGACGACAGGTAAACCCTCAGTTAAGGTCAACCAGCAGCAGGTGGAGCTCAAGCTGGAAAAGGGTTTCCTTCCCCTGGAGCGAAGCTGGAAGGCCGGAGATACAGTTGAGATCAGCCTTCCTCTCGAACCGCGTCAGGTTCTGGCCAACGAAAAGGTTAAGGATGATAATGGCCTGGTAGCAGTGGAAAGAGGTCCAATCGTTTATTGTGCCGAATGGGCTGATAATCAGGGACGGGTAAGTAATCTATTACTGCCAGTCGGCGCCAGTTTGCAGGCTGAATATAAGTCCGACCTTCTCGGCGGGGTGGCGACGATCAAAGCGGAAGGGAAAGCTTTTAAAGTTGAAAAAGGAAAAGTGAAAGGCGAGACGAGGACCATTACTCTTATTCCCTATTATGCCTGGGCTCACCGCGGTCGAGGTGAAATGGCTGTCTGGCTGGCCAGAGAAGAGGCCCGGGTTAAGCCCACACCGGAGCCATCGTTAGCTTCAAAGGCCAGGGTTGAAGCTTCAGAGGGAGCCAGGGGGGCCAGGTTTGTCAACGATCAATATGAACCGGAGAACTCCAACGATCATTCAGTCGGTTATCTTCATTGGTGGCCCAAAAAAGGAACAACCGAATGGGTAAGTTATGAATGGTCCTCTCCGGTCAAAATATCAGGGGTAGCAGTTTACTGGTTTGATGATACAGGTGAAGGTGAGTGCCGGGTGCCTGCCTCCTGGAAACTCTATTATAAAAAAGGCAGCGAGTGGGTGGAGGTCAAAAGCAAAGGCGCTTACGGTGTGGAAAAGGATAAATACAATGTGGTTAAGTTTTCGCCGGTGACGACGACAGCCCTGAAACTGGAGCTGAAAATGCAGAAAGATTTTTCGGCCGGTCTTCAGGAATGGAAAGTCAATTAGGCAGATTC
>JAKPCG010000194.1 GCA_029553365.1 Acidobacteriota bacterium
CCGCCCGGGTGATGAATTTCAATATTCTTCAGGGTAACGTCTTCTATCGGAGCTCCGGGCAGTCCGACAATCGATGAGGGCGAAATATTTCGCGGCTGATGTTCCCATGGTCCCTCATAATTATAGCCAGCATCAGCCTTCTTCTCGGGCACCTCAGCATAAACATTGCTGATTGAAATGTTCCTCATCCTGCCCTTTTTCCCCGGCTGCCAGCGCTCGCCTATCCTTAGAAAAATCACATTGCCGGTATTGATGGACTTAAGACCGTCAACCAACACATCTTCAACGAATCCCCCGTCCACCGCCGCCATGGTTATCGCTGACCGGTAAGTGTCGTAGACCAGATTGTTAATAATCCTGATATTTTTAAACCCGCCCAGCGAAGCTGTCCCGAACTTTATCCCGTTGGCACTGGTTCGCACCACATTATCGTGGATATAAACATTCTGGCAGACAGCATTTTTGTCATGCGATTTCAAACAGATGCCATCATCAGCCGCATCAATATATAAATTAGCCACTTCGACTGTGTCACAATCAACTATATCCACCCCGTCGTTATTCCAGTAGGATTTACTGTCAATGATAAGATTTTTGATAACTACGTTACGGCACTGATCATACTGCTGGTTCCAGCTGGCCGGATCCTTCAAAGTAAGGCCCTCGATCCTCACTCCCGCGCATCGCCAGAAATAAATATTCTGCGGCCGGATGGCTTCCCTTGGCCGGTCATTACGCAGTGGATCGTCTACCAGCCCTTTGTGGATGAGGTCAACCAGATTATTGGCCACAGTAAATCCCTGCCCATCAATGACCCCACCCTCGCCTGTTATTCCTACATTTTCCTGCTCTAAGGCAAAAATCAAAGCCGTCCAGTTATGCTGGGTATCATAATCAAAAGGGTTTGGCGAGCCGACGAGGACTGCTCCCTCCAGCAGATGAATCGTCACGCCGGATTTAAGATAAATTGTCCCGGTCAGGTAGCGTCCGACATCAAAGACCAGTCTTCCTCCGCCTCTGTCATGAATAAAATCAATCGCTTTCTGAATCGAGCGGGTGTTAAGTGTCGTGCCATTTGATTTGATGCCAAAAAGTGAAGCCTTGTAATCTCTGATTTCCACCGCTCCTCGCAGTGGCAGCAGGATTAGCGTTAGTAACATAACTAACATAATGGAGCTTAATACTTTTTTCACTGACCTTTCCTTTCACCTTGCCTTCTTTTCTAATCGCCAGGCTTAATTTTCAGAGCCAATCTTCAAGCCTAACCAGACCATCATAAGGATATTCACTCAGGTTTGCAAAAGATTAAAACCAGCCCTTTTCGTTCCCATTTCGTGCCTTTTAGCGCGCCCTTTCGCCTGCGCTTTCAGCCATGCCTTCCTGTCCTCCCTCACCCAGCTTTTTTAGCACCTCTATTTTTCTTAAAACAAACTCTTTCGGCGAAAAGTCTTGGAAACTTTGGAGAAGTTGTTGATAACGGTTAATCGCCGCCTCATACAGTTCCAGTTTTTCCAGCATCATGGCCACCTGCAGTAAAAAGTTCTTCTTCCATTCAGCCGGCGTCTCCGGCCGGTCAACCAGAACTTCCAGCGCCCGGCAGGCCAGATTGATTTTTCCGATATTCTTCAACCAGGGAGTTAATCTGTCCTGAGTTTCTGGCTCAAATGGCTCCCGGTAGATGACAAAGTATTCAGCAAAAAGCCGGGCCGACTCTTCCGGTTTGGTCTCCAGAAGCTTTCTAATCGCTTTCTCATAGAACTGCCGGCTTTCCTCAGATGGCTTAAGCAGCCGGGCCAGAGCCACGATGGCCTCCACTCTTTCTGGATTGTGTTCGACGACGGCCAGCAGCATTTTCCTGGCCTCAGCATAATCTTCTTTATTATCAATGAGGTTAGTGGCCCTCTCCACCAGCATATCTTCAATCCCCTCCTCTTGAAATTTTTGCCGGCTGGCCAGATAGACACCGGATAGAAGCCCGACAATATGGGCCAGATAATCAACATGGGACTTAAACATGTTGGGCACGCTCACTATTTGAAGATACAGGTAAGTGGCGATCAGAAGGAGCGAATTCACTTTGACCTTAAATCCGAGGAAAATAGGCGGAAGGAGAGGAACCGGGAAAACGAGCTTCCGGTAAAAAAGCCGGACGGCGTAAACTCCCATGATGCCCATTATCGCTCCGGAGGCACCGATAGAAGACATGAATTCCTGCCGGCTGACCAGGTAAACTAGGGGAGTAGCCAGCGAAGACAAAAACCCCGTCATCAAGTAGAAATAAATGAATTTCTTCCAGCCCACTCTTTTCTCAACAGCCAAACCAAAGACCCAGAGAGCCGCCATGTTAAACCATAGATGCTCAGCATCGGCATGAAGGAAAATGGAGGTTATAGGGCTGATAATGAGGTTCCAGACATGGAGCTCCTCCGGAATAAAGCAGAATAAGGAGTAGATTCTTTCCATCGTCCCGGGGTCCAGAGCTCGAAGGACATAATGGATAAGAACATTGCTCAGGATTAGAGAGTAAGTAGCATTAAAGCGTTTCTCAAATATTTTCTCGCCGGCCGGATATTCGGTTGGGATAAAGGTCAGCTGATCAAACAAGGTTTCGATCAGGCCGTCGCCAGAAATCAAAGCTTTGGAAACCACATAAAATATAAAAATGAGAGAAAATATCAGGACTCTCATAAACAGGCTTTCGGCCAGCTGCAAAAAATTAAAGCAAATAAGGAAAAAGGGAAATAGAGCTAAGGTCAGAATAATCGTTTTTAAAACGTAGCGTTTCTGCTGCTTCCAGAGCGATTGCTGCCAGGCGGTTTCAGGAGACCGGGAAGAGGGCCCCGGACCTTTGCCGGTTAAAAACAAGCGTGCTTTTTGAAGACGACGGGAGAAACGCCTGATGCCTTTTTCCTGTGCCGGTTCCATCCCCCGCATAGTCGATAATTTAAATTGCCCGCGCTTCCCCTGTCAAGGCAGAAGTGGCTCTAGAGCCAGAAGTGTGGTGAAAAAGGGAAGGGCTTATGGCAGGAACTCCTTGAAGGACAATAAGTTAGGACAGGAGTTAACCTACCACCTTGACCATCCATACTTTGATAATTAATTTATTTGAATTACAAAGGCTATAGGGTAAGGGGAGCTGAGGTAGAAGGGAAGGAGATATTAGTCAGGGGAGGGTTGTGAAGGAAGACAGGCAGTTGTCCCCGCCGCGGGAAGAGGAGTTAAGGGACGGGAAGGTAAGGCTGGGGATAGATGAACGCAGTTTTCGTGGACGGGGTTCAGTGATCTCTGTGACCAAACTGAGAAGAAGGAAGTGGTTAGCCGTCATGCCTGATGATCCCCAGGAGACTCTACGTCAGTTCTTGATTAAGATACCAGGCTCTATCAAGAGGGAAATAGAGGAAGTCTGTGTGGATATTAAGCCAGCCTTTATTACAACGACAGAAGAAGAGCTACCTGAGGCCGAGATAGTCATAGACCGTTTTTATATGATCCATGATGCTAACCGACAAGTGGATGAAACCAGGCCGATAGAGCAGGAAGCGACCAGAAAACCTATTCCCAAACATCTCTTCTTGAAAGCAGAGGAGAGATTAACTGACAAGCAGCGACAGGGGCTTGACCATTATCTAACCCTCTACCCTTCTCTACGGGAGTGGTACCGGGCAAAAGAACAGCTGCGAAGAATCTACTGGGCTGAATCGGAAGAGAAGGCCCGGGAGCTTTTGTTCAGTTTGATCAGGTGTCAAGAAGCTTCAGATGATACCGCGATGAATGATTGAGGCCGGATTCTAAGGCGCTGGCAGGAGTATATCCTTAACTACTTTAATCACAAAACTACTAATGTCTAGACCGAAGGAGCTCAGACTAAAATGAAGTTGATCAAAAGAATGAGCTATGGCTACAGACATGACCATAACTATATACAACCACACCGGGCTCTGGAACTAAAAACCCCTATTGAGTATTATGTCCAGTGGAAGAAAATCCATAAAGCCAAGGTGTTAGCAATGTCCTGAACTGATACGGCTCGCATTTACATTTAGAGGTCCGAGTTAACGGCGTTAAGACCTGTCCGGATCAAGTAATTGGAAATTGTTAATTATAGAGGGGGCGCAAAATGAAAAAATTCACAATGGTTTTATTAATTTCAGGAATGATTCTGTTGCCTTCATTGGCTCAGGAAGTCCTCCATGAGTATAAAATTCCACCTGGCTGGAAGTTCAAAAGCTATTTTTCTAGAGCTTTGTATCTTCTCCCAGATTTACCTGACGAAGAGCTGGCAAAAGGCGATGTGCCTCGAAGGCTCCTGATCTTTGACAGACAGGACAAGCTTATTTCTGACCTGATGCTTGAACCGGGTTGGTGGTTTGGTGGATATCTGGATGATAAAATACTTCTTGAGGAATCAGATGAAAACGGAACCTACTTAATAAAGCTCACCGACCTCCAGGGAAAAGAGATTTACAGAGTCAATGGCCAGGGGAGATGGTTAAATCAGGCTCTCTTAGGGAAAGATTTTGCTCTGGTTCCGTCTAAGGAGCATCTCCAAATTGGACCTATTTCAATCATAGATGGGAAGACAGGGCAGGAGAAATTCAGGCTTGAACCTTTCCAAGGTCCAAATGGTCCTTCTATACCGGATGGCTTTCTTCTCATCGGTGAAGGATTTTATGTCATCGGCAGGGGAGCAAGCCTTTTCCTTAAAAGCTATTATGAACCGGAAAAAACATTCTGGCAGATTTGGAATATTGGTGGCAATATAAAAGAAATCACGTTTTTAAACAAAGATCTCATTGCTGTAGGTTATGGTTTTGATGATTTTGAAAAGGATAGATTCATGAGTGGAGTAGCTGTAATCGAATGGCGAAGCGGTAAAATTTTATTCAACAAATATGCCACTCGAGTCCGCCAGGGAGAAAATTGGAAGGAAGACAAATGGTTTGATAGCTTTCATTATCTCCTTTTATCAATTGGAAAGGAAGGAGAACTCATAATAAAAGAGAAGGAGGATAGAGAAACGATTCTTCCGCCGAAAGTTGGCAGAAAAGGTAGCTGGAACGGCTGGGATGAAACAAAAGCCAGGAAGATAAAGATAAAATATATGCCTGTGCCCCAGGAGATATACTCTTCCGATGGCAAGAAGGCCAGGGTAGAAGTTCTTGGAGACACGATAATAAAAGATTTCGGTACTTTTGTAAGGATAGAAAAGCGCAAATATGAAATAGATTCCGAGGCGGAAAAATAACCAGCAGGAAACGGAAATCAGAAATTGTTTTAAACCCCCGGTTTTTCTCCGCAAACTAGCCAAAAACCAGCCAGCAAACAATAAATTGTTTCTTTTGACCGGTTATTATCAGCTCAGCTTGAGGCTGGCTGCTTTTTAAGTATCTCCTGGCCTTCTGGAGAGTCTTCGGGAACAATATAAGGATACCGACATTTTTGACAGCCTTCATAGCGGGTGGAAAGACGCCAGACTGAATAGAAAAGGCCCGGCAAAATACCGAGAACCCAGAGCACTATTTCCCACCCCAGGCTCCCCTTAGTGTATCGCTTAGGCTTCCCAACAAAACCACAGTTGGGACAAGCATAATTCTGGCTCATAAGCACCTCCTGACCTGATTTTTTTGCTAAATCCCTCTTTATAAAAGCTTAGTCGATCCTTCATATTTAAAATTTAAATTCTATTGGAAAAGAGCTGTATAAAGTAATGGTGGAAAAACGAAAGCAAGAAGTGGGGCTTAAAACAATCTCATTGGTTCTCCTCATTAGTACTAGCCCTGTTTCTATATCCTATAATGATTCCAACAATCGTTCCAATTTTTCAAGTCAAAGACCAAAGTGGAGGCAGAGCTCAAAATCTGCAGACTTAAAAAGGATTAAGTAAAGTAAAAGGGACCCTGAATAAATCCTTATTTATTTTACGGCACGGAAAGTAACACTTATCACTGAGTTGAGGGCCTCAACCAGCCTGTCCTCGCTGATTTTTAGCTGACGGCTGACCTGAGGAACCTTCTTCAGGTCCATGATCAGCTCGGCCGGGAATGGTTTTTCATCAATTACCTTGATCTCTTTAAAACCGACTTCTCTGATCATTTTAATATAATCATCCTTGAGGACAGCTCCAGCCATACAGGCTGCATATAATTCTTTCGATTTACTCAGGTTCTCAGGCAGCGCTCTGGTCAGAACCAGATCAGAAACTATGAGCCGCCCGCCATCTTTAAGAACCCGGAAAGCCTCTTTAAACACCCGGGGCTTATCGGGTGATAGATTAATCACACAGTTAGAGATGATGACGTCTACTGACCCGTCGGCTACCGGCAGGTTTTCGATTTCTCCCAGCCTGAATTCGACATTGGAATATTTATTCTGGCGGGCGGTGGCTCTCGCCCGGTCAAGCATTTCCGGGGTCATATCGACG
>JAKPCG010000197.1 GCA_029553365.1 Acidobacteriota bacterium
AACCAGAATGACAGATAATATAACAGCCATTAACGGCCAGGATACTGAGCCCGAATTAAAGCCTGATTTCATGTTTTCTCTCCTTCCTTGCTCTTTTATTGACTATATTTAACCGCAAATTTATCAGACAGGTCAAGAAGATGACTCGACTTACCTGCTAATTAAATGAGTAAGAATGATATTGACTTATTTGCATCAGTGATATACTTTTTCTTTCAACGCCTTCGGATGGAGAATTTTATAGTGACTGACCCTGACGGGAAGGGAGCAGGTTGGCTCAGTCCAGCCAGCAAGTTTTATCGTTATCTGGTTCTGGCTTTTGTTGCTTCTCTTTCTTTTGGCTGTTATTTTGCCTATGACATTGTTTCAGCTATCGCTCCCTCGCTGATAGAAGAATTGCAGACGGCCAGACAAACAGTCGGCACATTTTTTACCATGTATTCTCTAGCCGCTATTCTGGCGGTTCTTATAGGGGGTGTCCTGGTTGATAAACTCGGTACGAGAAAAGCCAGTTTGCTTTTTTCCTGCCTGGTCCTAATCGGCGCTATCATTGTCTGGAAGGCCAGAAGTATTCCCGTTTTTTTCCTGGGAAGGTTTATTTTTGGAGCTGGCTCGGAACCATTGATTGTGGCTCAGAGTGCGATGCTGGCCCGCTGGTTCAGGGACAAAGAGCTGGCTTTTTCTTTTGGTGCGACTCTAGCTATCAGCCGTCTTGGTTCTCTTTTTGCTTTTAATACGGGTGAGCTCACTGCCAGTTACTTCGGCAGCTTTCGTTATGCTTTGCTGGCTGCTGTTTTAGCCTGTGGCCTTTCGCTTGTGGGTAATATATTTTATGTGATTCTGGATAAGCGAGGCGAAAAAGTTTTAAAACTTAAAAACGAAAGTGTTGCCGAAAAAATTAATTTAAAAGAGATAAAAGAATTCAAACCAACCTTCTGGTATATAACTGCTCTCTGCTTTACCTTTTATTCAGCCATTTTCCCTTTTACCGCCCTGTCCACTGATTTCTTTGTGGATAAATGGGGAATTGCCAGAACGGCTGAATCTTCTGGCGGGTTTTTAGCTCAGGTTTTTAATAATTTTCTGCATATATTCAGTACGGCTGGTGGGATCAGCTCGATCATTATTTTCGCCTCGATGATTTTCGCTCCTCTGGCCGGAAGATTTATTGACCGGATTGGCCGTCGAGCCAGCCTGATGGTGATCGGTTCTTTAATTCTTATTCCCTGCCATTTATTGATGGGCTTGACTTATGTCTACCCGGCCTACCCGATGATTTTTCTGGGGCTGGCTTTCGTCCTGGTCCCAGCTGCTCTCTGGCCATCGGTGCCGCTGGTGGTCAAGGAAGAAAGGACAGGAACCGCTTTTGGCCTGATGACCGCTATTCAGAATATTGGCCTGGGGCTGTTTCCCCTGCTCAATGGTTGGCTGCGGGATCTGACTCATTCTTATATGGCTTCTTCTTTGATGTTTGCCAGCCTGGGTTTAGTTGGTCTTCTGTTCTCCTTGCTTTTAAAGAGAGCTGACTCACGGGAGGGAGGAAGGCTGGAGGCAGCTCGGTTCAGGGCCTGAACCCGATGACCGTTTTAATCGGCCTCCACGTCCAGAGCTGGGCTGGATTGACTCATAAGAGGCTGCCCTGAATGAACTGCAACCAGACCTGCCTTTTTCTTGGCCCATCGAATTCCGCTAGAAAAATTCCCTGCCAGCGCCCGAGCTGAAGCTCACCATCTTCAACCATAAGCTGCAGCGAACTGCCTGTAATTGAGGCCTTAACGTGAGCGGTGGAATTTCCTTCAAGATGAGCATAAGGCAAATTATCAGGCACGGCTTTTCTCAGGGCCAGCAGAATATCAGTGGCTACATCTGGATCAGCATTTTCGTTGATAGTCAGACCGCAGGTAGTATGTGGAGCATAAATCAGAGCAATTCCCTTCTTGAGATTAACGTCCCTGATAGCCTGAGCTACCCGGTCGGTTATGTCAACCAATTCTTCTTTCCTGACAGTTTGGATCTCCAGTTTAAGCATTTTTCCCCCCTAAAAAAATTTTTTAAAAATTTTAAAAAATAAGCTTGACAGCAGACTTTGTCTGGAATTATATTGAGGCATGTAAGCACTACATTTAGTATTTAAGGGCTCATCGTGACGCAAGATATTGTTTTTCAATACTTTCCTGTTTCTACTTTATATAATAGCATAAAACTTGAATTCGGAATGAACAAGCCAGACTGAGTCAAAGAAAAATTAAAAGGAGCCAAAAATGGTTAAAACCAGCAAAATTTCCAGGATCAAGAAACGGGATGGTTCGATTGTCGATTTTACGCAGGATAAAATAACGAAGGCCATTTATAAGGCCATGTGCTCCCAGGGGCTGGACGATTGGCTGGAGGCCCAGCATGTCTCCGATATTGTTGTCTTCATGCTCGAAGATAAGTTTGGCGGTTATACCATACCCTCTGTGGAGCAAATTCAGGACATCGTCGAAATGGTTCTGATGAAGCAGGGTTATCATGAGGTGGCCAAATCTTATATTCTTTACCGGGAAAAGCATAAAGTCATCAGAGAAGCCAGAGAGACGGGACTCAATCTGGAGCGACTGATTAAAGACTATATCAATGACCAGGACTGGAAAGTCCGCGAAAACAGCAATGAGGGTCAGGTTAGCTTCTCCGGCCTCAATGCCAGGATTTCAGGAGAGGTGCTGGCCAATTTTGCCCTGAACAATTTATATTCAGAACGGATAAAAAAAGCTCATCAATCGGGAGAATTTCATATTCATGATCTCTCTTACCCGATTGTCGGTTACTGTGCCGGCTGGTCGATGGAAAATTTGCTGAGAAAAGGCTTCGGTCATGTGCCCAATCAGGTTCATTCCCATCCAGCTAAACACCTGGAGACGGCCACCCTGCATATGGTTAATTATATCGGTACGATGCAGGCTGAATTTGCCGGGGCGCAGGCCTTTTCCAGTGTTGATACTTTTCTGGCTCCTTTTGTTAGAGCTGATCATTTGAGCTATCAACAGGTCAAACAGGACATCCAGAAGTTGGTTTTCGGTCTGAATGTCCCCTCGCGCTGGGGCTGGCAAACCCCCTTTTCCAATCTCACATTCGACTGGACGGTGCCGGAGGATCTCAAGAATAAAAAAGCAATTGTGGGTGGAAAAGAGCTTGACTCCTGCTATGGCGATTACCAGGCTGAAATGGATCTCATTAACCGGGCCTTTCTTGAGTTAATGATTGAAGGTGACCAGAAAGGTCGGGTTTTTACTTTCCCCATTCCGACCTATAACCTGACCAGAGATTTTGACTGGGACAGCCCGAACGCCCGCCTGCTCTTTGAAGCTACGGCTAAATATGGTATTCCTTATTTCCAGAATTATATCGGGACCAATCTTAATCCAGGCGATATCAGGGCGATGTGCTGCCGCCTGAATCTTGATATGAGGGAACTCAAGAGGCGTCCCGGTAATATGTGGGGAGCTGGTGACCAGACTGGCTCCATCGGGGTGGTAACCATCAATTTGAACCGCCTCGGTTATGAGGCCAAATCAAAAGAAGAGTTTTTCGACAAGCTGAGGGAAATGATGACTCTGGCCAAAGAAGCCCTCGAAACCAAAAGGGAAGTGGTCAATAATATGCTCGAACGGGGTTTGATGCCCTATACTAAGGTCTATCTTGGTCATTTTGAAAATCATTTTTCGACTATCGGTATTTGCGGGATGCACGAGGCCTGCATGAATTTCCTGGGAAAAGGCATCGGCACACCTGAAGGCAAAGATTTTACCATCGAAACAATGAATTTTATGAGAGAAGTGCTCAAAGATTTTCAGGAAGAAACTGGCCATCTTTATAATCTGGAGGCCTCGCCAGCCGAATCAACCTCTTATCGCTTGGCTCGACTCGATCGGGAAAAATACAAGAATATTTATACCTCAGGCACTGATCGACATCCTTATTTGACCAATTCGACCCAGCTCAACGTGGACGCCACCAGAGATATTTTTGAAGCTATCCAGCACCAGGCAGATATCCAGCCTCTTTATACCGGCGGAACAATTTTCCACTCTTTTCTGCCGGAAGCTATAGACTGGCAGACCTGCCGGCGGCTGGTGCAGAAAATAGCTGAAACCAAACTGCCTTATTTCAGTATTACCCCGACCTTCAGTGTTTGTGAGAATCATGGCTATCTTCGTGGTGAGCAGCGCACCTGCCCGGAGTGTGGCAGCAAAACCGAAGTCTATTCGAGGATTGTTGGCTACCTGCGCCCCATAGCTACCTGGAATGACGGCAAGAAGCAGGAGTTTGAGGAACGGGCTACTTTTACCAAGTTGGGCTGATATTAAGAGTTAAAGATCAAGTCTAAGTTCCTGGTAGACTTAAAAAGGAAAAAGGAGAAGAAAAAAATGGATTTTCTCGTTTTTACTCTTCCTGGCTGCTCTAAATGTGATCGGCTGAAGGAGTTCCTGCAGGCTGGTAGGCTGACATACAAAGAATATGATGTCAGCAGCAAAGAAGGGCGGTCTAAGATCAGAGACTATATTAAGATCCTGCGGAGAGATGAATCGGGAGCGATTATCATTCCTACTCTGATTGTCGAAAAAAATGGAGAAACAGTTGGAGTGTTCAATTCAGCAGAGGAGCTGGGGGAGTGGTTGAAATCAAGGGCTTAGAGAAGTTTGCCTCTAAAGATTTTCCGGGACATATCTCTTCTACTGTTTTTCTGGGCGGCTGTAACTTTCGCTGCCCTTTCTGTCATAATTCTGAGCTGGTTTTGTATCCATCGAATCTGACCTCGATTGACCCGAGTTTTTTTCTGAGCTATCTCGATTCGAGGCGGGGCTGGTTGGATGGCCTTTGTCTGAGCGGTGGCGAGCCGTTTCTTCATGATGACCTGGAAGTTCTGGCCAGAATTATTAAAGATCGTGGTTATAAATTGAAAATTGATACCAATGGCAGTTTTCCCGACCAGCTCGAACAGTTTATAAAAGAAGGACTGGTTGATGCTGTCGCCATGGACATAAAGGCGCCTCTGGAACGCTATTCAGAAGTGGTCAGAGCGACTGTAGATGTGGAAAGAATCAACAAGAGCGTAATGATCATAAAGAATTCGCATCTTGACTATATTTTTAGAACGACGGTAGTACCGGGAATTCATCAGGAAAAGGATCTGCTGGCTATAGGTGAGTGGTTACAGGGAACCAGGGTTTTTCAGCTACAGCAATTTTCTCCGCAGAAGACAATTGATCCTGAATTTATGAGGATAAAGCCATTTCCTCCGGAAAAGATCTTATCCTGGGCTGAGCTTCTTAAGCCTTTTTTTACCGAGGTCAGGGTGGAAGGCCTTTAAAAGGAGAGAGAAAATGAAAATCCTGATTAAAAAGATAAAGCCTGAGGCAAAAATGCCAGCTTATAATCATCCCGGTGATGCTGGTCTCGATCTTTTTTCCTGTGAGACATTAACCATCGGTCCAGGTGAAACAGTGTCGGTGCCCACCGGCTTACAGATGGCTATTCCCTTCGGCTATGCTGGCCTGATCTGGGATAAGAGCGGACTGGCCCTTCAGGGCCTTCATCGCCTGGCTGGAGTGGTTGATGCCGGTTACCGGGGAGAGGTCAGGGTGGTTCTGACTAACCTCGGTCAGAAGCCTTTTGTTATCAGCCAGGGAATGAAAATTGCCCAGCTGCTTGTCCAGCCGGTAGAAACTCCCGAGCCAGTAGAAACTGACAATCTGGATGAAACAACCAGAGGGGAAGGCGGTTTTGGTTCAACTGGCCTTTTCTAGTCCAGGCCTTTTATACCTCTGACTTATTTGAGACTTACTGGTACTTGCCCATGATGTAATTCTGAAGATGTTCAATCGTCACTTTCTGGGTAGAAATAATTGATTTGACCGCATCGCCAATAGAGATGACACCGATTAGCTTCCCATTTTCCATGACAGGCAGGTGCCTGATCCTCTTCTCAGTCATCAAAGCCATACATTCTTCAGCTGAAACCTCTGGCTCAACATAATAAATTTCAGTTGACATGATATCTTTAACAGGAGTGTCGAGTGAAGATTTGCCTCTGAGCATCACTTTACGGGCATAGTCTCTTTCAGAGATAATTCCGACGACCTGGTCATTTTGGACCACAATCAAAGCACCGATATCTTTGTCGGCCATGATCTTAAGCGCTTCATAAACTGTAGCTTCTGGAGAAATTGTCCAGACCTCAGACCCTTTTTCTTCAAGCATTTGTTTGACGGTGACCATTCTCCCTCCTCAAAAAAATAGTTTTACGTTACAGTTTATCCCTTTGTCCTGCTTATTTTCCGCCAGACTGCCTGACGGCCCTTGCCCCGAGGAGACTTATTACCACAGCTTTTTTATAATGTAATTCCTGCCTGCTGTCAAATTTTGCCTGACTAGGTAGGACTGGTTTCCAAACAAGCGTCTAAGATAGCTGACTGTCTACCCGGTAAGAGGCAACCATCCTGGAATCTTCTTACTAAGTTTTTAACTAGTCAATTTATAAGAACTTTTCCAGGTCAGAGTAATAGAAGGTAGCTCAGATAGACCTGGCCCACTTTAAACCCAGGGTCATTAATTTAAAGTACCTATTTTTATAGCTGTCTTCAAGGGAGATATAACTATTTATTGCTTCTTCCGGGAAGGAATCCGGCCTCTTACTGGCTTCCGGTCTTACCAATCAATCAGTCAAAATAGCCGGTCAGGTCATCGCGGTTTAGCCCTTGTTCAAGGGCAACCCTGGCCACTGCCCGGGCGACACTACGATGCAGACCTTTATCCAGTGGGTCTGGCACAATGTCTCCGGCGGGAGCAGAATCAGCAATAGCTCTGGCGGCCGCCAGCAACATCTCCGTGGTTATTCTGGGAACGTTAGCATCAACCGCTCCTCTGAAAATACCCGGGAAGCCCAGAACATTATTGATGGTTTTGCCGTCGGCGGCAAAAATCGCACCTGCTTCCAGAGCCTCCTCTGGTTCTATTTCTGGATTGGGGTTAGACAGGGCCAGAATGATCTGGCCTTTTCTGACCAGGTCTTTTTTTATTAAACCCGGAGCACCGGTGGTGGCGACAACGACATCACTTCTGGCCATTATTTCCGTTAAGTCTGACACTATTCCACCAGCTTCTTTAAGTCTTTGACTGGCTGCAGGATTTATATCGGCACCACGAATCGGTTTATTGAGATAAAACATCAGCATTTTAGAGATAGCCAGGCCGGCCGCACCCAGACCGATAACGCCAATCTCACACCGGGTCAAGTCACAGCCCAGCTGACGGGAAATATTCATGAGAGCAGCCGTCACCACACAGGCTGTCCCATGCTGATCATCATGCATGACTGGAATATCAATTTTCTCCTGTATCTTTTCTTCAATGTAAAAACAGCGCGGGGCGGATATATCTTCCAGCTGGATGGCGCTAAAAGTTGGGGCGAAATTGACCACACTTTCCACAATTTTATCAGGGTCTTTGGTATTCAGCAGAACTGGCATGGCCGACAGTCCGGTCAGAGTTTCCATCAGGCTGGCCTTACCTTCCATGACCGGCATAGCCGCCAGCGGCCCAACATCTCCCAGGCCGAGAACAGCGCTGCCATCAGTCACAATAGCAACCAGATGCCTGATAGCAGTATAACGTCTGGCCAGGGTCGGGTTATTTTTAATCAGCAGGCTGACCTCGGCTACGCCGGGCGTGTAAACTTTTCTGAGCACACTGATACTGTTAATTTCATAGCGGCTGCGGACGGCAATTTTGCCACCCTGATGCATCTCCAGCACTTCATCTCTGACCTCGAGCAGCTCGGCCTGAGGATAGGACTGGATTGCTCTGATTATTTTCTGGAGATGAGCTTCATCATCAACAAAGATGGTAATATCCCTGATCATAAAATTGGTTCCCATGTGAATGGTTTTAATTTCACCCACATAGGCATTCTCTGTACCCAGAGCGGTTAACAGGCCACCAAGGACTCCTGGTTTTTGCAGCAACCGGCATCTTAAAGTGCGAACTAACTTGTCTTCCCACCACATAGCTTATGCTCCTTTTTTCTTTCTTTATGAATTAAGCGCCTAGATTATATAACTTAAGTCAGCTGGAGGTAAGGAGGTCCGGCTGAGAAAGCAACAGTTTTAATCTTTCTTCTGGCTGAATTGATAATAAAAAATAGGCATGACCAGAAAAATAAAAAAGGCAGAGGTGGCCAGGCCACCCAGTGTGGCCAGAGCCAGGCTTGACCAGATTTGCTTCTGACCGGTATCAAGCTGAATTAAAATCATGGGCAAAAGGCTGAAAACAGTAGTCGAGGTGGTCATAAAGACGGGGCGTATCCTTTCTTTGCTGCCCTTTATGATAGAATCAACCAGTCCCAGACCGGAGGTTTTCCTGGTGAGATTGATATGGTCAACTAAAATTATAGAGTTGTTCACCACTATTCCGGCCAGAAGGATGACGCCTATATAAGCTGAAGAATCGAAGGAATAGCCAGCAATGACAAAGGCCAGAAAAACGCCGACTAAGGAAAGCGGGACAGAAAGCATAATGATGAATGGCTGGATAAATGATTCATAGAGAGAAGCCAGAATGATGAAAATGATAATAAGGGCGGCGATTATCCCAAACATCAGCTGGGCTTTTTCACTGCTGGTCATCATGTAGCCATAGTCCATGGTAGCTGAAAAACCAGGAGGAAGGCTGAGCGAGGAAAAAATAGCCTTCCGGTAATTTTCGGCGGCCTTATATGGACCCTTAAATTCCCACATGACCATCATTTGAAATTGCTGGTTTTCCCGGTAAATTGAACCGGGGATTTCTTTTTCCTCAACCGTGATCAGGTCCTTGAGCCTGAGGTGCTGGCCGGAGATGGTAATGAGTTCTGATTCTTGCAGGGTTACTAAATCCATATTTTCCGACTCAGGGAATTTCAGGTCAATTGCTCTCTCTTTGTTATCAATAATTGCCTGCAAAGGCACACCAAATGTGCCGGCCAGCAGACTCTGAAGCTGATAGAAAAGATAATTTGGATCAAGGTCATAACGGGATAGAGCCGGCTGATTCAGTTTCAGGACATACTCAGTTGAGGAAATATCTCCCCAGTAATTCTTTCCGGTTATTGATTTTATGTCACCGATCCTGGGATTCTTGCGCAATCTGGTTTCCAGATCGGCCGCAATGTCCTGCAGTTTTTTTAAATTATAGCCATAAAAATTTATCATAGAATCATAATAGCGTCCTGCACTCATCGACGAGTAGTAACCCTGGGGATCAAAACCGTAGACGCCAACGCTGACTCCGGCAAAGTTAGTGGCCAGCCGGATCAGCTCATCTTTGAGGATATAGGGATGGGCAGAATACTCGATTTCCGTTGGAAAAGTTATGCTGATAAAGGCTGCTTCCTGGCTGACCGAGGTGTCGATGGTTTTTTCGCAGGGATAAGTCAGGGCTTTGTCTTCAAATTTTTTAATCAAATCGTCAGTTGCCTCGAGGCGCGTGCCAGAGGGCATACGAACCGAAACAATCAGTCGGTCTTTTGAATACCAGCGGAAGAACTCGCCGATAACCACGTTCTTTTTGAACAGGCTGTAACTACCGTAAGTTATCAGACAGACAATTAAGATTATTTCTACTGGATGTTTAAGACAGAAACGCAGGACTTTGTCCACACTTAATCGGCCTGGCCTGGCTGGCTTTTTCTTTCTGACAAATAGAAGCCTGGGGCTGAGAGCCGGAATAAGAGAAAAGGAGACCAGAAGGGAAGTCATCAAGGCTATGCTCATCACTATGCCCAGTGGAAGATAGTAGATTCGCAGACGACCCTGGAAAAATGGAAAGCAGAAGAAAACTCCAACCGTGGTCAAGGTAGAAGCCAGGACCGGATTGAAGACTTCTCTGGCGCCACGGGTGGCAGCTTCGACCGGTTCCAGGCCTGACTCTCGTAGCCTTAGAATATTTTCAAAGACGACAATGGCGTTATCAACAAACATGCCGAAGCCCAGCGCCAGTGCCCCCAGGGTCAGCATGTTCATAGAAATGTTGAAAAGATAGATGAAATTAAATGAGATTATGGCTGAAAAGGCAACTGAAGAAAGAATCAAAAGAGAAGGGAGCAGGCGGCGGATGACTATAAATATCATCAGACAAATTAGAGCGGTAATGGTTACAATTAAAAGATAAAGGTTATTTAGATTCTTTTTAATTTCCAGACTCTCATCATCCACCACCCTGAAGATGAGATCGGAAGGTAAATTTTTTTTGATAGCTTCTAGCCTGGCTTTTACCTCGTTGGCTACCTTAAGTGTATTTTTACCTCTTTCCTTGAGAACCTGGAGTTTGATTGTCGGCTGCCCGTTAATGCGGTTTAGATAATAAATATCCGCGTATTCCAGTTGGACCTCAGCCACATCTTTGATATGAATTGGGACTCCACCCAGAGAGGTGATAACTATCTCTTCAATGCCCTTAATATCTCTGGGCGCAATAGCTACTCGTAAGAGATATTCTTCCTGACCCCTTTTAATCCGGGCCGAAGGGTAAACAGCCAGGACGCGACTCAAAGCAGAAGCTATCCAGTAGGGATGAAGGCCGAGATCTCTCAGCTTTTTCTGGTCGAGGGTGAGCCTGACATTAAGATCAGAACCGCCGCTGACTTCAACCTTTGAAACACCGTTGACTGAGCCCAGGCCATTTTCCAGCTTGTCTTTGACCAGTTCTCTTAAAGTCTGGAGAGGATAACTGCCCGAAATGGTGTAAGTCAGAAAAGGCCGAACTCTGAAATCCTCGGGGACATAGGGTACTATTTCTGGCCTGACGCCATAGGGTAGTTCAGGCAATGTCCGGCCTAACGCTTCTCTTAAAGCCAGATTGGCCATCTCCAGGTCGGTTTTCGGCTGAAATTCAATCGTCAGCCTGGCCGTACCTATCTCAGAGGTTGAGGTCAATTTGCGCACGCCTTTTACTGACAGCACCGCTTCTTCCAGCAAAGAGGTAAGCTGAGTCTGGACGACTTCGGGTGAAGTGCCCGGCCAGCTGGCCACGATGTCCACCTGCGGAAAATCTTCCTGTGGAGCCAGCTCTAATTGAATATGGAATAGCGAATAAAGGCCAAGAGCCAGGAGAGCCAGATAGACCATCAGTGTGGCTATGGGGCGTTCAATGAAGACTTTCATGGTCTCTAATTATCCGATAAAGTCAGGCCCGGCCTCAGACCCGAGCACTTTTTCTTCTCAAAATGATATCCTCCACATACTCATAAAGAGCCGGGATTAAAACCAGCGTCAGGAAGAGTGATGAGGTTAAGCCACCGGCGACAGCAATAGCCAGCGGTTGGAGCAGTTCTGCTCCCCGGCCCAGCCCTAAGGCCATCGGGAGCAGGCCAGCAATGGTACTTAAGGAAGACATCATAATTGGTCTCAAGCGAACCTGGCTACCTTCAACCACTGCCGACCGCAAGTCCTTGCCCTGCCGGCGGAGCTGGTTAATATAGTCAATCTCAACGATAGCGTTGTCGACGACAATTCCGATGAGAACAATCACCCCGATAATCGAGATAGCATTGATACTCTGACCGGTTAAAAAAAGAAGAATTATTGTTCCGACTATACCCATCGGAACAGTGGTAATTATTAGAAAAGGATGAAGAAGAGACTCAAATTGAGCAGCCATAATCATATAGATAAGAACCATGGACATAATGAAGGCCAGAAGAAGTGATCGGAAGCTGGTTTGCATTTCTTCTCTTTCGCCGCCGAACACCAGGCGGTAGTCGCCCGGTAAATTCATCTCGGCTATGGTTCGCTGAATAGCTGGAACAACCTGGCTTAGTTTTTTACCACGAAGATTAGCTGTGATGATGATTTCCCTCTCCTGGTTTTCCCGTCTGATCTCGTTCGGGCCGGCCACTGGCTGATAGCTGACCAGCTCTCTCACGGGAATCAGAGAATTTTTATAAGGGAAAAATGAGTTCAATATTTGCTCGATATTCTGTCGGGAGTTGCTTTCCAGCATAACCCGAACATCATATTTTTTTTCCAGCTCACGGTACTGAGTGGAGACATTGCCTCTGATAGCTTCTACCAGGTAACTGGCGATATCGCCAGGCGACAGTTCAGGATATTTTTCCAGATTTTCCTTATTTATTCTGATTAACAGCTGCGGTTTACCCTGCTGCAGATTAGGATTGACATCAACTATTCCAGGTATTTTCTCGAGCTTGCGGGCAAACTCCAGGGCTATCCTTCTGAGTTCTTCCAGATCCTTGCCCTTAACTTTTAGATTGAGTTCATTGGAGCTCAAAGCCAGAAATTCGCCGAGGGTTGTCTGCTCACGACTGACTGAATATTTAACATCAGTTAACCTGGTCAGATAGCCTCTGGTTTCAGACATCATTTTATTCATGAGTTTTGGGTCTTTTAATTCGACTGAGATCTCAGCTGAGTTAACTGATAAATCGGGTCGGGAGGCTTCCCCGGCTGAAACCAGGCCGACCTGGGAAAAGACTCTCCGGATATCAGGAATATCCTTCAGCCAGCCTTCCAGGTCGGAGACGATCTCTTCCGTTTGTTCAAAGGAATACTCAACCGGCGCCTGAAGGCTGAGATGAAAGGTCGAAGTCTTAAGCGGAGGCATCAGCTCTCGTGGTAGGAACGACCCCAGTCCAAAGACCAAAATAAAAACAAAGATAGCTAAATAAAAGGCCTGACTTTTATGATTAAGTGTCCAGAGCAGGGCCTGTAAATGCCCTCTGGTAAATCTGACGTAAAGGCGGTTAAACCAGCGGAAAATACCAGCCAGAAGAGGTTTAAATGGTCTGGCGATTAAACTGGCCAGGCCAGCAATGACGATGAATATAAGACTGAAAATAAGTTTAAAAATAAAAATGAGCAGATTGGTTAAATTATAGGTGATGAATTTAAAACCAGCCCAGATCAGGAAGAAAACATTTTTCCGACCAAGTTCTTCCTTGAATTTTTTATAAGACATGAACTGCCAATGCGGCAGTTTCCTTCCTGTCTTCGGTCGCTTATAGGTTCTTGCCGCCAGCATGGGCAAAAGAGTGACCGAGACAAGCAGAGCCGACAGCAAAGTATAAGTAACAGTCAGAGCTGTATCTTTAAAGAGCTGTCCGGCTACACCCTGAACATAGATGACAGGCAAGAAAACAACAATAGTCGTCAGGACAGAGGCAGTGATGGCATTGATAACTTCGGTGGTGCCACGGTCAGCCGCTACTTTTAATGATTCTCCCAGCTGGTGATGACGGTAGATATTTTCAGAGACGACGACTGCCGTGTCATCGAGCATGCCCACCCCCAGGGCCAGTCCACCTAAAGACATCAAATTCAGGTTGATATTTTCCAGGAAAAGAAGATTAAAAGTTCCGATAACAGAAATGGGAATAACCGTATCTATAATTAGGGGTGATTTCCACTCCTGAAGGAAGATGAGCAAAATCAGAAAGGCCAGAATAGCGCCTTCAATGATTTCTTCAATGGTGGTGTTGATCGCTTCCCGGATATAGCCGGCCTGCTCTGAAATTATTTCCAGGTTGATATCTGGATTTTCCTGTTGGATCTGAGCAATGACTTCTCTGGCCTTAGCGCTGACTTTAACCGTATTTGCCCCATATTCTTTGCGGATAAGAAGGCCGATACTTTCCCGGCCATTTAACCTGGTCACACCTTCCCGATCTTTGATAGTGTCTATTACTCTCCCCAGGTGTTTCAGCAGGATGACGCCACCTTCGGCCGTAAATTTGACCGGAATATTTTCTATTTCTTTTACCTGTTCAAACTCCCCCGCTACTCGCAAAGAATAAACAAATTTGCCTTTTTTGATATTGCCCCCGTGGAGACTGCGGTTAAAGGCAGCAATCTTGTTTCCTACCTCTTCAATTTTCAGCCCGAAGTTGGCCAGTTTTTCCGGATCAACTTCGACCTGAATTTCTCTTTCCACCCCACCTGTAATTTCGACTTCGGCCAGTCCTTCGACCTGTTCCAGCCTCGGTTTGATCAATTCTTCGGCCAGCTCCTTTAAATCCAGCAATTTCTGTTCCCCGGTTAAGGCCAGGGTCATAATGGGCTGGCTCTGGGGATCAAGGGCAATAATAACCGGTTTATCACATCCTTCAGGTAAAGAATCTCTAGCTGAGTCCAGTCTTTCCCGGGTATGGAGCAGAGCAAAATCCATATTTGTTCCCCAGGAAAATTCAATAGAGATAAAAGAATAGCCTTCCTTCGAAATAGACTCGACCCGGCGCAGGCCTGGAACCCGGCTGACTGAAGTTTCCAGCGGCATGGTGACCAGCGCTTCTACTTCCTCCGGAGCAACACCTGCATACTGAGTGACGACCGATAGCCGGGGATAGCTGATTGAAGGTAAAAGATCGACGCTTAACTGGCTGAAAGAGACCATACCCAGCAGGACAATAGCCAGATAAAACATTAAGACAAAAACTGGCCGGTCAATCGAAAACTTAGCCAGACTCATCAGCTGTCCTCCTGGCCCTTCTGTTATTCAACAATTCTGACGGCAGAATCATGGGCCAGAGTCATATGACCTTCAACAATGACCGGCTCACCCTCTTTGACGCCATCGAGAACTTCCACCAATTGTTCATTTTCCTGACCGGTCTGGATATATCGCCATTTAGCCAGGCCGTTTTCCACGACAAATACCAGTGGACGTCCGCCGCGAACCAGGACTGCTGCCTGCGGGACAAGCAATCGCCGGGGAAAGATTTCTGTTACTATTTCTATTTCGGCATGCATACCGGGCTTAATCTCCTCGGCCGGATTCTCGAGGCCGATAAAAACGCTGCAGGTCTTGTCTTCTTTATTTATAACCGGGCTGACGGCTACCACTTTTCCTTTAAAAACTCTACCTGGAAAAGCACTGAAACGAATATCAGCTTCCCGGCCAACTTTGACTTTGCTGACTTCTGTTTCCAGGACCTTAGCCGTGATTTTTAGCTGGCTGACATCAACCAGAGTAAATAGTTCTCGCCCGGCCTCGATTGTCTCACCCGGAGCGACCTTAATACCCGTAATTATTCCGGAGAAAGGTGCCATTATTTTGGTCTTTTCCAGCTCCAGACGGGCGATTTTGGCGTTAACCTCGGCCTGGGTTAAACCTTTGGAAGAGGCGATGATTTCATCACGTTTGAGTCCGCTTCCAATTTGAGCCAATTCGTAGTCGAGGCGGGTTCTTTCCAGCTCGGCCTGAGAAATCAAACCGTCTCTATAGGCCTTTTCTGCCTTTTGGTAGGCCTCCTGAGCTTTTTTAAGGTCTGTATTATCTTGCTCTTTAGGCGTGGTTAGACCTGGTTCCTGAAATAACCTGTCCAGCAAAAGTTCAGACAGGGCTTTCAGCCTCGTAGCTTCAGCTTCTTCAAGCTTTAGCTGGTAGGAAGTGTCGTCCAGCTCAGCCAGCAGCTCACCCTGACGAACGTGTTTTCCCTCCTGGACATAGAGTTTTTTCAAAATTCCTCCAACCTCCGCTTTAAGAACTACATTTTTTTCTGTGTAAACTTCACCCGGTGACTTAATCGTTTTTTCCAGGTCTTTAATTTCAGCTACAGCCACCTTGACAGAAATAGGAGCGATTGACTGAGTTTCAGCTGCTGGCGAAGCGGACTGCTTCTCAGCGGCTGGTGATTCCCCAGTTGATTTCCTTTTGCTCAACCAGAAACCACCCGCGGCCAGAATAATAATGATGATTATGACCAGAGTTACCGTGAAGAGAGTTTTTCGACGTTGGTCCATCATACCCGCCTCGCTTTTTTCTAATAAATATCATTTATATTAAAACGACGGTCAAAGTCAAAATATTTATCAAACAGGTCGAAAAAAGTAAATTTCTTAAAAGGCCGGCATTTGCAATTTTTGATTTTCTAAAGACTTTTTGGCTGACAAAAGTTATAATAAAAACCGTCGTCAGGCTTTTAAAAATTGAGAGGTCAGGCTTCAGGTCATAGAAATAAATCCTGGCCGAGACGGGTCTGAGGCGGCTGGCTGCATCGAATTTATTTTATTTTGAGTTTTAATTATGACCGAAGCCAGAAGCTACTTTTTTCCTGTGCCGGCAGCGATCAACTAAAACTCAAGTGAGGAGAGCAATGAAAGTGAAGAGATTGAAGATAATCAGTGGAGTTTTTTTAGTTCTCATCCTGGTGTTGGCTCTAACAGTTTTTAGAGGAAATAACCAGTCAGCGAGATGGCAAACTGACCAGGACGGTCAAAAGACTATAACCAGCGAAGGAGTCAGTCTTAATCTGGCGGGAATAACCTTGCCTTTTGTGGCCAATGAAGGTCAGTGGGCTGATCATATTAAGTATCAAGCCGGCCTTTTTTCAGGAAAGTTTCTGGTGACTGAACATGACCTTGTTTATTCTTTAACTGTAGCCGAT
>JAKPCG010000231.1 GCA_029553365.1 Acidobacteriota bacterium
TCCTTCCGGGTTCAAATCAGTGACCAGGCAGGGGCCAAAAGGAGCAAAAGTATCAAAAGACTTGGCCCTGGTAAACTGGACATCTTTGAGCTGAAGATCGCGGGCTGTTACATCATTGAAGCAGGAATAGCCAAGAATATAGTCAGCCCAGGCCTCTTCCTCCTTCAGATTTTTGACCTTTTTCTTGATGACAACAGCCAGTTCCCCTTCATAGTCTACCCTTTGAGACATATCAGGATAAATGATAGCCTGCTCAGGCCCCAGGAGAGCGCTGGGTGGTTTAAGAAAGATTAAAGGTTCGTCCGGAACAGCATTTCCCAGTTCTTCTGCATGCTCACGATAATTGCGGCCGATACAAACAATTTTAGAGGGCAAAACTGGCGGCAGCAGTTTGACCTGGCTGATAGGTATGGCACTTTCTTCCACCCCAAAATCCTTGAAAACTGAGCCTTTGATCGGGAATAAAACGTCTTCTCTCAGTACCCCGGTCATAATTTTTTTGCGGTAACGGAAGCGATAAATTTTCATCCTCTTCTCGTTTTTTATTTAAATTTCTTCTTTTAACTCTGACCGCCGGGTTCTCCTTTGCCCGATTTGTCCACTGTTCGTCCAGGATAAGCCTGGAAGCGGTTCTTTTCAACCGCCGGCCGAGAGTACCTTTCTGACCAGAGAGTAAAGGAGGGCAATCTTCGCCCGTATTTCACTCTGCCTGAATTCTGGGCAGCTGGCTGTGCTTCTATTTTTATAACAGCTGGATTAGAAAACTCTGACCAGCCACCTTTTTTACCTTTAACTTTCAACGCAAAAACATATGTCCTTCCGGCCTGCTCTTCAGCCAGCAGGGAAAGCACAGCCTGATTCTTTTCCATTAAGATCTGGCCGATAGCCAGTTTCTTAAGCGGCCTGGCCTTTTTTAGAGCCAGAGCCAGTTCCTGCTCGCTGGAAGGCACCGCCGTCAGCTCGAGACCATAGATCTCAGCAGCCGCCACCTCCAGCGGGCGACCATCAAGATAGCTCCTGGGAGGCTGCCAGGAAAAAATTATCTTATTTTCTCGTTGAACCGCTCTAAAATCCTCCACTTTTTGAGGAATTCTGGGCAGCGGCTCCTGCAGCGGGCCTTTTCGACCACAACCTGCGGCCAGAAATAACAAGCAACAGCCTAAAAATAACCTGGCCTTCTTTTTCATCAGAGGATGAATTTTCTGAGATCCTGATTGACCAGAATTTCACTCAGTTGCTTCTGCACGTACTCTCTGGTGATAAGTATCTTCTTCTCAGTAAGACTGGGGGCTTCAAAAGAGATGTCTTCCATAACTTTTTCCATGACAGTATGAAGCCGCCTGGCTCCGATGTTTTCTGCCTCTTCATTGACCTTTTCGGCCAGAGCTGCAATTTCCTCAATAGCCTCAGGCGTGAAATCCACCTCGATTCCTTCAGTGGCCAGCAGGGCCTTATACTGTTTGATGAGTGCATTTTCAGTTTCAGTCAGAATACGGACAAAATCCTCTTTGGTTAAAGGAGTCAGCTCAACTCTAATCGGAAAACGTCCCTGAATCTCAGGAATGAGATCAGAAGGTTTGGACACATGGAAGGCACCAGCCGCTATGAAGAGAATATGGTCAGTTCTGACCAGCCCGAAACGGGTGCTGACCGTCGTCCCTTCAATAATAGGCAGCAAATCTCGCTGGACACCTTCCCGACTGACATCCGGACCTGTGCCCGACTCGCGACCGGCAATTTTATCCAGTTCATCCAGAAAGATAATTCCTGATTGCTCAACCTTTTCGATAGCCAATCTGGCTACCTGATCCATATCAACCAGACGTTTTTCTTCATCTTCC
>JAKPCG010000234.1 GCA_029553365.1 Acidobacteriota bacterium
AAAGACATGAACCAGGATAATCTCGATCTCAAGTCTGTCATCCCATATAGGGATTATGGCAATGCTGAAGAAGACACAGAATGGGATGCTGGGAAGGAAGTCAGAGAAGCCGATGTTGATACTCTGAAAAAAATCTGTGCATGGTATGATTCTGAAAATCCGGACATCAAAACAAGTTACAAACTTCCACACCACAGGGCCGCTGACCTGAAGGCCGTCTGGCGTGGAGTGGCCGCCGCTATGGCTGCCCTGCTGGGTGCCAGGGGCGGGGTCGACATTCCAGAAAGCGATAGAAAGGGTGTGTATAATCATTTGGTGAAACACTATAAAGATTTCGATAAAGAGCCTCCAGAGTTTCATTCTGTTGAGCCGCCCGAGCCGGAGAAAACCACTCGGGATACTGAGCCGGAGAAAACCACTCAGAATGGCAAGATAGACGTGCCTCTGAAGGACAATGAAAAGGAGAAAGAAAAAATGGAAAAGGAAGAATTAGAAAGAAAAGAACTTAAGGAAAAAATCGAAGGCCTGGAAAAGCAAATCCTGGAAATGAAGGCGGCCGGGTTCAAGGGACTTGACCAGAAAGATGAAGATGCGAAGAAATACGAGACTAAGTTCTGGGAATGGGTCAAGACAGGGAAAGAGCCTCCGGAAATGAAGAACACTTATCATCCCATCACCACAACTCCAGCAGAAGGCGGATATTTAATCCCCCAGAAACTCTTCGGGAAAATTGTTGAAAAACTGGTTGAGTATAGCCCTATCAGGCAATATGCTTTTGTGAATACCGTAGCTGGCGATATTGATGTGGTAAAAGAGAATGCTGGAATTAACGTGGCCTGGCCAGGCGAGACCGGGACCAGGACTGAAGGTATTACCTCTGGTTCTCTCCTGGCTTCAAAAAAGATTATTCAATATCCTCAGACTGCCCTTGTTCTGGTTAGCCGGAAGATGCTGGCCTCTGACACTATTGTGAACCTGGAAGATTTCATTGCCGGTCTGGTTGGCCGGTATGTGGCCCAAAGTGAAGGAACGAAGTTCGTTAAGGGCACAGGGAGTAATGAGCCTTTTGGGCTCCTGGCTAAGGATACCGATACTAATCCAATTTTGACCAGGGTTACTCTCGACAAACACGATACTGTAACATTTGATGATGTTAAAAAAGCCTATTACAGCGTGCCATCTTATGCCAGGTCAAGGGGCGTATGGTGCATGAACGATGCCTGGATGTTATTCCTCTCGAAAATCAAAACAGCCGTGACAACCGGAGCTACTCCAACTGAAAATGTTAAGTGGAACAGCTATGCTTTTGGTGATGTTATTGGGCCCGAACCGAACACCATTCTTGGCCGGCCAGTGATTTCTTGCCCTGACATGACTTCCGCAATTAGCGCCGGCAGTGAAGACCTTATGATTTTTGGTGACCTCCAGGGCTATTGGATTACGGACAATCCTTATGTTGTTGTTCAGAGGCTGGATGAACTATATGCTGCTTCTGGCAAGGTTGGCTTCCTGTTTGAATTCCTGAAGGGCGGATATCCTGTTGACCCGCAAGGCCTGAGAGTATTAGCCAATACCGCAAGTTGACGAGTGAACGAGCAGGGGGAGATTGCTTTTTCGGGCGGT
>JAKPCG010000008.1 GCA_029553365.1 Acidobacteriota bacterium
CCTTTTAAACTGGATGTTCCCTCCATCATTGGCCAGATCAACCTGGAAAAGGTTACCAATGTTCTGTTTGGAACGCTCGGCTCCTTTTTTAATTTTCTCGGCAACCTGATTTTGATCTTTGTTTTTATTATTTTTATTCTGGCTGGCCGTGATAAACTGGCCGACAAAGTGGCCAGGGCTTTTGCGCCAGAAAGAGCCAGTTACTTAAGCCGGGTGCTTTTAAGTCTCAACAGCCAGATTCAAAAATATCTGGCTGTTAAAACACTGCTCAGCATTATTAATGGCACCCTGGTCTGCCTGATTCTGATCATTTTTGGTGTAGATTTTGCTCTGCTCCTGGGTTTCCTCACTTTCGTCCTTAACTTTATTCCATCTTTTGGTTCGATTATAGCTACCATTATTCCTACTCTGGTCGCCTTTTTGCAGTTTGGCAACTCACTGACTCCTATCTGGGTGCTGCTGGCGATCGGCGTCACTGATTCTATCCTGGGGAATTTCGTTGACCCCAAATTAATGGGTCATAGCCTCGATTTAAGCCCGCTGCTTGTCCTGTTCACCTTGATTCTCTGGGGCTGGCTGTGGGGTATTGCCGGTATGGTTCTGGCCGTTCCGATTCTGGCTGTCTTGAAGATTATTCTGGAAAATATACCTTCAACCAGATCCTGGGCCATTTTGATGAGTAAATGACACCAGCCTGGTCTGGCTTGGTCGATTAAAACCGATAATGCGGGCAGCTCCTGAGCGGAAAGAGCTCCATTCAGTCTTTTGTTTCCAGACCATTTTTGTCCTGATTAATAATGAAGGCTTCGTCCGAAATTGTCTGAAATTTCTCTTTATATAGTTTTTTAAGAGCTTTCTGGGCTGCTTTCTGCTCGGCACTTTTTTTGGACGGCCCCTTGGCACTGGCCAGGATTTCCTGCCCTGAGCTAACGGCAATCGTAAAAACTTTTTCATGCTCAGGCCCAGATTCGTTCACTGTTCGATAAACGGGACCGGGCAGCTGGTGCTGATTAAAATATTCCTGCAAAGCCGATTTGAAGTTATTGATTTTAAAATTGGCTGGCGGCAAATTTTTGAAATACTTCTTGACAAGTGAGCATAAAACCAAACTGGCGGTCTGATAGTCACTATCGACATAAATAGCCCCGACCAGTGCTTCCAGGGCCCCGGCCAGAATACTTTTCTTCTTTCGCCCACCGTTCTTTTCCTCGCCTTTGCCCAGCCTGATCAGCTTGTTAAGACCGAGCTTTCTGCCCAGAGCAGCGAGAGAGTTGGTTGAGACCAGAGTAGATTTTAGTTTGGATAACTGTCCTTCACTTAAACCAGGGTAGCTTTTGAACAAAAAATCAGCCAGAATCAGGCCGACTACCGAATCACCCAGGAATTCCAGCAGTTCATTGTCCTGCTGTCCGAGCTCGGGATGTTCATGAGCATAGGAGCTATGCACCAGAGCCTGTTCCAGCCAGGCCTGGTTTTTGAATCTATAATTTAGCTTTTTTTCAAGGGCCGTTATAGTCATCTCAATCAACCAATTGAAATCCTGTCATAATTTTTATTTTGATAAACAGGCTGACCAGAAGAGAAAGTCATGACAATCGAACCGGTAAAAGTGGTACCAAGAAACGGCGTGTTGTGACTTTTGGAAGCCATTGTTTCTTGCCTGATAGTTGTTTTCCCTTCCAGATCAATAATGGTCAGGTCGGCCAGCTCTCCTTTTTTTATTCTTCCATCACTTTTGAGGTTGAGCAGTTTAGCCGGTCTGGCTGTGAATGCTTCGATCAATCGATCCAGCGGGAAACCCTCTTTTTTGACCAGGAGATCTAGCAAGGAAGGAAGCGCAGTTTCCAGCCCGTTTATTCCAAAGGGAGCTTTTTCCAGTCCAGCTTTCTTTTCATCTTCGGTGTGGGGAGCATGATCAGTAGCAATAATATCAATTAACCCGGTCTCAAGGGCCCGGCGCAGAGGTTTAACGTCTTCTTCTGTCCTCAGAGGGGGATTGACTTTGGCATCAGGATTACCGGTCAGCAGGATTTCTTCTGTCAGCAGTAGATGATGCGGTGTGACTTCAGCCGTTACCGGCACACCTTCAGCCTTTGCCCAGGCCAGGAGATCAACTGAGCCTTTTGTACTCAGGTGAGCCAGATGAACGGGCCAGCCGAAGTCTCTGGCCAGAATAATATCTCTGGCCACCATGATCTCTTCGGCTGCAGCTGGAATACCACCAAGCTGCAGGAGCCTGGAGATACGTCC
>JAKPCG010000013.1 GCA_029553365.1 Acidobacteriota bacterium
AATTCGTCCGGGCTGGCCGTCACTTACTATGTTTCCAATAATGGAGGGACAAGCTGGGAGCTTTATGCCCAGTTCTCAGGCAATCAAATTCGTAATTATACCAACCTGCCCGAACATACCTTCACTTCTTTCGGGACTGATTTAAGGTGGAAAGCAGTGCTGGAAGCAACTGATGATTATCCTAAAGAAAGCGACGAATATCATGGAACTTCCAACGACACACCAAGAATTGATCGAATCGAGATCAAATATACCTATGTAGATAGAAGAGAATATTCAAGAACTTCTGCTGTCTCTGCTCAGGTTAAAATTGGTACTGAAAATGATGAGAAAAAGCTTATTATTGCTGCTTCATTTATCTTTCCTGGCTGGGAAGGTCATTTAAGGGCTTATGATGTAACCGGGATGACGGCCTTGAACAATTCTACAACTGTTTTAAGGACCATCAGTACATCGGACTTATCTTCGACTACAGGTAGGCAAATAGTAGCTGAGGGGGCTAACATTTTGTGGGATGCGGCTGAATTATTGAATTCTCGTTCTGCTGGTAGCCGCAATATCTATACGGCTGTTCCTGCTGGTTCTGGTCTGCAGAGAATTGAGTTTTCAACCACTAATGTCGCGACTCTTGGACCAATTCTTAACGACCAGAATAATGATAACGAGGGGCTGATAGATTTTATAAGGGCTGGAGGGCGGTACTGGAAACTGGGTGATATAAATCATTCGAATCCCATTCTGGTTGCCCCGCCTGACGGGGACCCTAATGTAATGGGCTCTGATTATGCTGGTTTCAAAAAAACCCATGAAGAAAGGCCAAAAGTTATTGTGGTCGGAGCCAATGACGGCCTGCTCCATTGCTTCGATGTGGCTACCGGTCAGGAACTCTGGGCATATGTTCCTTATAATTTGCTTCCCAAATTGAAAAACATGCGACTTGTTGACCCAACAACAGGACAGAGATATTTCAATAGAGATGTTTATGTTGACGGATCGCCGACTTCAGCTGACGTTTACTTTGGCGGAGACTGGCATACCATTCTGATCTGTGGTCAGGGACCGGGTAAAGGCAGTAGCATCGGTGGAGGGTTAAATTATTATTTTGCTCTTGATATCACCGATGTTACCAGTCCTCAGCCCTTATGGGAATTTACTGATCAGGGACTGGGAGAAACCTGGTCTGTACCGGCTATCGGTAGGGTAAAAAAGCAAAATAAAGATACCTGGGTAGCTTTCGTTGGCTCCGGCTATGATAACGATCCCGATAATGTGGTTGGCAACAAATTCTATGCTATAGACATAGAAACAGGACAATCTTTCTGGTCTTTTACCGCCCCCAATGTTAACACCTCGGCCAGTTATCCGGACATCCAGAATACCATTCCAGGCTCACCTTCAATTGTTGATATGAACAAAAATGGCTATGCTGACCGGGTCTATGTCGGGGATTTAGATGGCAGAATCTGGAAAATTGATGTCAGCCCCGAATGGAAAAATAAAAATAGCTGGACAGCAGAAATAATTTATGAAGATTCCAACCATTATCCAATACTGAGCAAGCCGGCTATCTGGATGAACTATTCCAGTCCTGGAGCGGTCCCCTGCCTTTATTTTGGAACCGGTGGAGATGATCGGGCTCCCAGCAATGCGACTTATTCTTTTATTGCTCTTCAGGATAATAATCAGGCTACCCAAGCAAAGAGAGTAGAATGGTTCATGGGCAATCCGACTACCTTGAATTTACCCATTGAAAAGGACGTCGGCGACTTAAGCCCGGGAGAAAAAGTGTGGGCTGACCCGCAAGTAGCAAACTATATAGTTTATTTCAACACCTTTGCGGGTAGCATAGAAAGTGTTAATCCTTGCGAAAACCTGGCTGGGTTGGGACAACTTTATGGCCGATTTGTTCAAAAGGTTGGTGGCAGTATCATGGGCGGGACAGCTTTTAAAACTGAAACTGGCAATGTTGAGAGTTTAACTCTGTTTTCCAAAACACGTTCGGCCGTAACCCTGGGTGAAAAAACTAAAACAGGAGACGGCCAATCTAAGAGAGAAGTTTACATCCAGGAATATGATTCGACCTTAGAGAGATTGGAACAGCCAGTAGGAGGAACATTAATCAAAGTCAAGTCCTGGCGGGAGGTTTACCAGGTTATCCGCTGAGCAGCTGATAACTGATAATAAGAGCGTCGTTAAAACGCCCAGCTATTTTTAAAACCTAACTGGCCCTTAGAATAATAGAATAAAAAGACCTGCAGTGTCCAGGAGCGCAGAAGGTATTTAAGCTCGTTGCTTCTTTCTTTTCTGAGCTATCTTTTCACGGTGTGTCTCCCTACCTCAAGGTCTGATTATCTCACCCAATAATAAATCATTGGCTTTCTACCAGCCGATTCTGTTATAATAGTTTTTAAAGAAAATCAGCCATCAGATTTTTTAATCAGGTCAGGTTGTTTACCCAACGTAAACTAGTTTCCTCTGAGCCTGATTTCAAGGAGGGACCAATGAAACGTAAGCCATTTTTTCAATGGTTTGTTGATCAGACTGGTTCCGATCAATTGCATTGTTTTGGAATTAAAAAAGTGCTGATTGATTACCAATCAAATTATCAAAAAATTCAGATTATAGAAGTTGAAAGCCTGGGTAAATGCCTGATCATAGATGGCAGAATGCAGTCAGCTGAAAAAGATGAATTCATCTATCATGAAGCCCTGGTTCATCCGGCTCTACTTCTTCATCCGCAACCGGCTAATGTCCTGGTGATAGGGGCAGGAGAAGGTGCCACCATCAGGGAACTTCTAAAATACGACAACCTGAAAATAACCGGAGTTGATATCGATCAGGAAGTAATTGAATTTTCCAGGCGATACCTGGGTGAATGGCATCAAGGAGCTTTTGATCATCCAAGATTTAAGCTGATTATCAAGGATGGCTGGGATTTTATTCAGGAGACAACAGAGTTTTATGAGGTGATCATCATGGACCTGCCTGAACCATTTGCTGATTCTCCCGCCTCTCGCCTCTACACGCCTGAATTTTACCAGATGGCTTATGACCGGCTGACTGCGGACGGAATTCTGGTCACCCAGGCAGAAGGAATAAAACCAGGCCAGATAGAAAATCATCTAGCCATCAGGAAGAATCTGGCCGCAATTTTTAAATATACATCTAGCTATCAAACTTATATTCCTTCTTATGACAGTCCCTGGGGGTTTTTGCTGGGAGAAAAAAGTTATATCGATCCCCGGCCACCTCAGGAACATCTAGATCAGCTGATAACCAGGAGAATTGATGGCCAGCTGCGTTTTTACGACGGTCAAACTCATTTATCCATGTTCTACCTGCCCCGTTATCTCCGCGCTGAACCCTGTTCTAACTCTAACCGCTGAAACTATGGGCCTAGATTAAAGGCCCCTTTCCCCTACCCAATATGAAGAAGGCCAAAATACTATCTCGCCTCAACTTTGAGGAATTTTTATTTTTTTAGATATTTTCTATATTTTAGATATTTTCGATAGCAGATTTAATAGCAATCTGGTAAAATAGCCTGCCTTAATGAGACGCAGAAATTGCTCAGGCCGACAATTTTTAGAGGATAGATAATCAGTAATGAAGATAAAATATCTTGATGGAAGAAGATTATATCTGGCTTTTCTGGCGGGCGGCCAGGCGGTTATCAAGGATTTTGCCTATCTCAACAAGATAAATGTCTATCCTGTTCCTGATGGTGATACCGGAACCAACCTGGCTTCGACCATGAAAGCCATAGCCGAACAGGCCCGTCCTTCCCGCTCGGCCAAAGAATCGCTTAATTCCATAGCCGAGGCCGCCTTGACCGGCGCCCGGGGAAACTCAGGTCTTATTTTCGCCCAGTATATCTATGGACTTAGCCGGGAACTGGGCAACGAACTGAGAATCTCCGCCGCCCGCTTCGGTGAGTCAGTTAAAAATGCCGTTCGTTATGCTTATAACTCCACTGCTCGCCCCCAGGAAGGAACGATCCTGACTCTCATCAGAGAGTGGGCTGAAGAAATCTACCAGAGCCGGTACCGTTTTTCTGATTTCCATGAGCTACTTCATCACTCTCTTGAGCGGGCTAAGCAGGTTCTGCAAGAAACGCCCAAAAAACTACCTGCCCTGAAAAAAGCCGGGGTGGTTGATGCCGGAGCCAAAGGCTTTGTGGATTTTATAGAGGGCGTGGTAAATTTCATCCATCAGGGCAATCTGAAAGACGTCTTAAATCAGGAAATGCCGGAAATTGAATTGGAGGAGGCGCCGCACCAGCCCAAAGAGGATATACCCTTCCGCTATTGCACCGAGGCTCTGCTCACTGGAGATAATCTGGACTTTAATCGGATAAAAGAGCTGGTAGTCAAAGCTGGTGACTCGGCCATAGTCGGCGGTTCCGAAACAAGAGTCAGATTTCATGTTCATACCAATGAGCCGGAGCAGCTATTTGAGGCCCTTAAAGATCTGGGCACGATCGTCCAGCCGAAGGTAGAAGACATGAGACTCCAGTCGGAAATAAGCTTCAGGCCAAAAAGCAGGATAGCGCTGGTGGTGGATTCTTCCTGTGACTTACCAGCCTCTCTTCTCGAAGAGAATCAGGTGGTGGTTATTCCGCTACTTTTAAATATCAAGAATCACGTTTTCCTCGACAAGCTGACCATCTCTCCCCAGAGAATTTATAAGATGCTGGCCGAAGAGGAAATAATGCCCGGCAGCGCCCAGCCTTCACCTAAAACCATAGAAAACTGGTTTTCTTTTCTGAGCAGTCATTATGATTCCATTCTGGTTCTGACCATTTCGAGCGCCCTGTCTGGTTTCTATAACCTGGTCAAAGCGGTGGCAGACAAATTTCCCGAGAAAAAAATAAGAATAGTTGACAGCCGCCACATTTCAGGCTCTTCCGGGCTTATCGTTGAGCGACTGCTTGAAAACTGGCCGCATGAGCCGCAAGATGCCCGGGAAGTGGATGAACTGGCCCGCCAGGCCGAAGAGCTGGTGGACAAAACCGAAATCCTGGTTGACATCGAAACCCTCAAATATCTGGTCAAAGGCGGACGGGTTAGCCCGATGAAGGGTTTACTGGCCAAATTGTTCAACATCAAGCCAATCATTACTATTAATAAGCTCGGCCAGGCTGTTCCCTGCCGTCAATCCTTCAGCCGGCGGCAGAACTTCAAAAAGATTCTTAAGATGGTAAGAAAAAAGCAGGCCGCCCATCCTATTCATTCTTTTGCGATTGTTCACGCCGGTAATCGCCCGAGAGCTGAAGCTTATGCCCGGGAAATTGAACGGATTACGGGCCGCCAGGTGAGCTTTATCGAAGAAGCCTCACCGGTCGTTGGCGTCCACAATGGTCTGGGAGCAGTTGGCGTTTGCCTGTCGTTTGAATAAGACCCCTCAAGCCCTTGCCATCCTCTGATTTTAGAGAGGATCAACTTTAATAACAGCTAAACTAAATATTTGGCCTCAATCTATTACGCCTGACCTGAAATTAATGTATACTAATTTAGTAGGATTTCTTGGGCAGGAGCTGTCAGATGACTAGATTTTATCAAAAAGTTATAATCCTTGGATTGAGCTTCCTGCTGGCCTGGGCTGGCTGGAAGGGCTTAAATGCCCTGGCTTACCGGGGAGAAGCCGCTGCCCTCAGCCCGGCTCAAGGAGATAAACCGGTGAAAAAAATCAATAAAAGCAAAGAAGAATGGAAAAAAGAACTCACTCCCGAACAATATAAAGTAATGTTCAAGTGCTCGACCGAACCGCCTTTTAGCGGAAAATACAATAATTTCTGGGAAGAAGGGGCATATTTTTGTGCCGCCTGTGGTGCTCCTCTTTTTAAGTCAGATGACAAGTATGACCACGGCAGCGGCTGGCCGAGCTTCAAAGAAGCCGTAGTCGAAGCTAATCTTGAATATAAAGACGATTTTTCTTTTGGCCTTCACCGGATTGAAGTGACCTGTGCTACCTGTGGAGCTCACCTTGGACATCTATTTGACGATGGGCCAGGCCCAGGAGGCAAACATTACTGTATAAACTCGGCTGCTCTTAACTTTAAGCCCAAAGAACAAGCGGCCAAAGAACTCCCGCAGGTTGCGACCTTCGCCGCCGGCTGTTTCTGGGGAGTTGAAGAGAGATTCAGTCAAATAGAAGGTGTTATCTCAACTGTTGTTGGCTATAGTGGCGGGAAAACAGCTAATCCTACCTATGAGCAGGTTTGCTCCGGAAAAACCGGCCATGCTGAAGCCGTTCAGGTGGTCTTCGACCCGCAGGTGGTCAGCTACGAACAACTTGTCCGTCAGTTTTTTACCCTTCACGATCCAACCCAGCTTAACCGTCAGGGGCCCGATATCGGCACCAATTACCGCTCGGTCATTTTCTATCATAATGACGAACAACGGCAGATAGCCGAAAAAGTTAAGGAAGAACTCCAGAGAAGCGGACGATACCACGGAAAAATCGTGACCGAGATAGTACCCTTCAGCCATTTCTACCGGGCCGAAGAGTATCATCAGCAATATCTTAAGAAAAACAAAAAAGCAGTCTGCCCTATTTGATAATTTCTATCTGATCGGGCGACTCAACGATAATTTCGGGCTTGCCCTGATATTCTCTGAGGCGGCCGTAAACCCTGATTTCCTTATTTAAATAGAGCTTTTCCGGTGGCTCGGGGAAAAGGGAAAAAGAGCTGGCAAAAATAACCACTGTAAAATATCTTTTCCAGTTGCGGTGGAAGTTGAGAAAGCAGACTTTGCCGGTGTTGCTGGCCGCCACCACTTTTCCCCTTACCCAGACCGTCTGTCCATAATAACTGGCTGCCTCTTCCCAGGAAATTTCTTTTTCAGGCTTGCTCCCTGATCGGAGCCCGGGCGGTGCTTCTTTTCCTTTTTCTACCTTTCCGCCAGTGGCTGGTGCCTTATTATCTTCCCTGGCTATGGCCGATTCCTGCCCAGGCTGTTCGTCCGCACTTCCTACTATTTTTATCTGGTCTGGAGAACTGAGGATAATCTCAGGCCGGCCCTTATAAAGCAATATCTTGCCCTTCACCCTGACTTTTTTATTCAGATAATGTTCTTCTGGCAGCGGCGGAAAGCGGTTAAAATCTGAAGCAAAAATAACCAGGCTCAGATAGTGCTGGTAATCCGGGTCGAAATTGAGAAAACAGGCCCGGCCGGAATTGTGGCTGCTGACAATTGTCCCCTCTACTGTTATAGTCTGGCCAACATAATCGCCAGCCTTTTCAAAAGGTATAACCTTTTCCTGGGCCACAGCCTGGATGGCAGCAAGACCAGCCAGAAGGAAGGCGATAGCTACAATAAGGGTCGGTGTTCTTTTCATTCCTTAACCTCCAACCAGCCGTGACTAAAAAGTGTCTCCCTCAGATCGCTGTCAGAAAATTCGTTAGTCCACTGCCTGAGATTATTAATTTCCTTTAATAGTTCTTCTGAGGTCAATCTGATTTTGACATATTGTTTAAATTTTATTCCCCACCAGTTATTAGCCATTTCGAATATCTCATAGGGAACACTGCCCTGGCTGATAATCCACCGGAATTCATCCAACCCCTGATTGGCCCATAGGCCAAGTCCCTCGGCTCTGGCTTGAGCTTCCAGCTGACGGTATTTCATTAAATATTTAAAAGGAAACCTGATATAAGCAAACCCATAGCCGCGGCGGATAATCTCTTCATTTAAACAGCGGCCGTCTGGTAGATAAACATAAGCCAGAGTCCGCCCATATTTGTCTTTCTTTTCCCGGTCATATTCCAGCCTGACTGACAGGCCAGACACCAGCTCTTTCACCAAATCGGAAGCTTCCTTAGCGAAAAACTGAACCGGTTTAAGGGGATGATAAAGTTCGGGCGTATCAACACCAATTAGCCTGATTTCCCCGATTGATTCAACTTCAAGGGTATCTCCATCCACCACCCGCAAAACCCGGTAAAATCGTGGCTGCTTGTCCGGGTCAGGCTGTGTATGGGAGCAAAGAGAAAAGAAGACTCCTGTGGCCTCAGCCGATCTGGACAAGGGAAGAAATGGCCAGGCCATAACCATCTTTGCTGATTTATTAAAGACAAAGACATAGTCAGACGAGAGTTCAATTGTCCTAGCCTGTCCCGCCATTGAAGCCAATAAAAAAGCCAAGCAGAAAAATGAAACCAAGCCTCTAAAGAAGCTGGCAAATAGATAGCCTCTAACAGGCCTGGCCAGACTCGCTGCCCCTTTTCTCATTTTCTTTTCTCTCTGTTATTTTTATTAACAGATTAATCAAGTAATCTGCAAGTGTCAAACCAATCTGACCATCTTCCAGCGGTAGGGAGGATATAAGAATTTTTATGCTGATAACTCCCTATTCTGGTTCAGCCTAGTCCAAATTTTTGGACTTTATTCAAATCTTTGGACTAATTTCTTCCAATTCTGCGTTGGATTTTAGCTGATATTATTGATAATAAAAGATTTAATACTTGGCCAATTCTGGCATGAATTTTGCTTATACTGATTACAGCAACAATCAGCGGTTGAGATGCAAAATTTGTTTTAAAGAAAGGAGGTGAGATATTTGAGCTAATAACCACAAAAACAATTAAGGGAAAAAGGTAATTTTGGGGTAATGGTAATAAACAGCAAATCTTAAAAGGAGGGTGCAATGGCAAAGAGAGTGTTAAGTTTGGTAGCGCTGCTTATCATCGTTGCTTTTCCGGCAGCTGCTCAGATTACCCAAACCGGTACTTTAAATGGAACCGTTTATGATCAGGAAAAGCAACCTCTTCCCGGTGTAACTGTTTCAATCAGTTCGCCGGCTCTGATTCTCCCCTCTATGGAAACAGTCACCAATGAACGTGGCCACTGGCGTTTTCCAGCCTTGCCGCCTGGCACATATACTGTGACCTTTAAGCTGCCGGGCTTCAAGACGCTTATCCGAGAAGGTATCCAGGTCAATGTCGGCGTCAATACCAATCTGGATGTCACTCTTGAACAATCGGCTGTTGAAGAGAGTGTTGTCGTCACCGGGCAAGCCCCGACAGTGGATATCCAGAGGACCACAATGACGGCCAGTATGACGAGAGAAATGCTACAGAACCTGCCAGCTGCTCGTAATCTCGGGACATTTTTCAATATGGCTCCTGGGGTTACCTCTGGTATCGTTCATGGAAGCAGCGAAAGAGACAATACTTACAATATTGATGGGGTCAACATAACTGATCCGGTGACAGGTACCCAGGCCGGAAGTTTTGGCATGGACGTAATGGAAGAGCTGTCCATACAGACGGGTGGTCTGCCAGCTGAATATGGCAGTGTCCGTGGAGGAGTCATCAATGTGGTAACCAGGTCTGGTGGCAACAAGTTCAGCGGCTCAGCCAGCTTCTATTATCGAAACAAAGACATGCAGAGTACAAATACGAAAGGCACAATTTTTGAAGGTGCAACTGGTGGTTTTGATTATGAGTATGAGCCGGCTGTTAACCTGGGCGGCCCAATAATCAAGGATAAAATCTGGTTTTTTGCTAATTTTTCTTTGCAGAAGAGCCAGGAATATGTTCTTGGTTACCCATGGGATCAGCCGACCCAGCAGCCACTTGATTATAAGAGGCCAATGCCCTTTGTTAAGTTAACTATTCAAGCTACCCAAAAAGACAGGATAGTTCTGTCCTTCAATTTTTCTGATTATGTCAGGAATCACCGTGGCGCTTCAGCCTCGCAGACAGTCGATACCACCTGGAAACAGACCACCCCGATCTATACCTATAACTTCCAGTTGACTCATTTCTTCAATCCAAACCTGTATATGAATTTGAAAGCTGCTTATATGGATTACGCTCTGAATCTAACTGCTAAAAATGATCAGGTAAGCATTTATGACAGCACCACTCGCCACTACAGCGGCAGCTATGGTTACGATGATATTTATTCCAGAAACAGATTTCAGGCCCTGGCTGATGCCACCTATTTCGTCGATGAGTGGTTTGGGCGACATGAATTTAAGGGCGGGCTCGAGTTTGAATATTCCTGGGACAGCCGCTATCGGCGGCACAACCGGGACGAATTTGGCTATGGCCCATTCTTTTACATGCCAACAACTTCTACCGGAACAATCATATTCAACAATACTTATCCCTACATGGTTCACTATCTGGACTTCACCAGAAAAGACCGAAAACTGGTTATCGCTGGTTTTGTCCAGGACACCTGGTCGCCCACTTCCTGGATCACCCTGAATATAGGTTTTAGATTTGATCATCAGGAAGGAATCATTCCAGTTCAGGGGCAGGAAAGAGAACCGGTCGTATATCAGGGTGTTACCTATGATCCGAGAGTAGATAAATCGTTCAAGCCACTTGTCTGGAATACTTTGGCTCCCCGGCTGGGCGCTTCTTTTGACCTGACCAGAGATGGCAAGACAGCCCTGAAGGTTAGCTTCTCCCGGTATTATGTGGCCAATATCATTCAATGGTTCACCACTGTTAATCCTAACAGCTTTATTTCCTGGCGCGTCCATTACGTCGATGATGGAACCGGAAAACCCATTCCCGATCAGAACAGGCTGATGTACAGCTTCAGTGCCACAGCCGGTGCGACTATGGATCCAGACGTTAAGTCTCCATACTTGGATGAATTCACAATCGGGATTGAAAGAGAGATTTTAGCTGACACCAGGTTAGGAATAAGATACATCCACAAGTGGGACCGGAATCTGATGGAAGATGTCAATATCAATGCCTTCAATCTGGATCTTTATAGAGAGCTATATAAAGAGAACGGACATGATGCTATTTTTAACCCATCACTCTGGTATACGTATGAGCCTGTAACCATAACCGACCCCTATAACCAGAAAACGGTTACCTTCTGGAATCGGTTTGATCTTACAACCGCTTCTAATGAATTTGTTACCAATCCTCCCGGGGCCAAGAGGGACTATGATGGCGTTGAAGTCACATTGAATAAGAGATTTTCCCATCGCTGGTCTGCTATGGTCTCCTATGTCTGGCAAAAATCGCGAGGACTAGTTGGCACCGATTTTGATGATAGCTGGTCGGGTCAATCTTATTTCGATAATCCTAACGCCCACGTTAATGCCTTAGGCAATTTCGCCGCTGAAAGACGCAACCAGTTTAAAGTTCAGGCTATGTGGCAGGGCCCCTGGGGAATCATGGTCAGTGCTTATTATCGGGCCCTTGATGGCCAGCGTTATGCCCGAACGGTTAGAAGCCTGGATCTGGGACTCTCCCTTGCTCAGGGTAACACTTCCGTCTATGCTGAACCACGCGGTCGCCGAAGCCTGCCCTGGTTGACTATGGTTGATTTGAGAGTGGAAAAGACCTTCCGTCTACCGGCTAAAATCGGGCAATTTGGTGTCTTCTGCGATATTTTCAATGCTACCAATGTGGCCATAACTACTTCCGTTCATACAACTTCCAGCAGCCCTACCACCATCTCCATTGGTGGTGTTTCTCACATTGTTCAGTTCGGCGAAGCAACCGCCATTACTGATCCAAGAATCTTCCGGTTGGGCGTCAGGTATTCATTCTGAGTTGAGTTAGACACAAGGGGAGGCGAGAGAAACCGCCTCCCCTTTTTTTTATATAACCCCATTCCCTTCCAAAAGAAAAAATACGCCTGGCGCGATTCGAACGCGCGACCTACGGATCCGGAGTCCGTCGCTCTATCCAGCTGAGCTACAGGCGCATCTTAATACTTATAGCTGATTTCAGAACCGATAGCAACAGGCGTAGAGGAGAAAGAAGCCCGGGTAGTTCTTCTAGATGAGAAAATAGACTTTAAATAGACTCGGACTACCTCAAAAGAAGACCTGTCAGATCAAAGCAATCATTACTTAACTTATAAATTATGATTTATGGGTCAAGTTTAAAAACCAAAATTACTTTTTTAAAATGGCTCTCACCTACTAGAATTACTATCCTGGATTCATCAGGTAAGCCCGGACCTACTCTGCCCTGTTTTCTTCACATCTTTAGCCTGGAACTAACAGACTTTTTGTTTTCTTGTTGACTTTTTGGCTACGTTCAGCCTGAGCCAGGCTGGCAGACTTTTAGTTTTAAGATTGATCCTTTAGTTCGGTTATATCGAGGCTGGCAGCCACGATCTGGGCTACATCCATAACTTTTATGTTATCGGCACCTTCATCCCGCAATCCATCCTGAAGCATATTCAGACAAAATGGACAAGAGGTAACCACCAGATTGCCGCCGCTTTTAATTATTTCCCTGGCTCTAAGATAACTTACTCTCTGGTCTCTTTTTTCTTCCTGCCACATCAGTCCGCCGCCGGCGCCGCAGCAGAAGCTGTGTTCCATCGAGTTTTGAAGCTCCTTAGCCTCGCCCCCAAGGACAGCCCTTACAACCTGACGTGGCTCGTCAAACAACCCATTGTGGCGTCCGTAATAGCAGGCATCGTGGTAAGTATAAGCCTGGCCTGGGTCAGTCCGGCTTTCATCTTTTTTCAAAGGCAATTTTTTCTCCGCTAATAAACTGGCCAGAAGCTCCAGGTGAGAGATAACCCGCATTGATTTCAAAAACTCTTTTTCTTCTTTATTGAAGATTCCTGATATATCAATCAGAGCGGGATACTCATTTTTTAAAGTGTTGTAACCGTGCGGGCAGAAAGTAATTATGTTTCTAATCCGGTATCTGGCCAGAGTTTTTAAATTGTCGGCAGCGAGTGTCTGAAAGAGATATTCATTACCCAATCTTCTGGCTGAATCGCCACAGCATTTTTCCTCATTCCCGAGGATAGCAAAATCAACTGAGGCAGCCTGAAGAATGGCAGCCATCGCCCGGGCAATTTTCTTTCCCTGCTCATCATAGGCACCAAAACAGCCTGTCCAGAGAAGATAAGAGGCTGATGGGTTGTCAGCCGCAGTTTTAATATTCAGACCTTTTGCCCAATCAATCCGACTGCCTGCCGGCAGCCCCCAGGGATTGGCTTGAGTTTCCAGATGATGGAAAAAGTCACGCAGTTCAGCCGGAAACTTACCTTCGGCCAGGACCAGATTTTGCCTGAGATCAATCAACTTTTTTGGATGTTCAATCTCAAAAGGACAAACGTGAAGACAGGCACCGCAGGTGGTACAGGCCCAGATTTCCTCTTCACTAAAAACCTCCGGCACGAGCCGCTTGAGTTCTTCTCTTTTCCTCTTTTTAATTGCCATAAAAGACGCCAGATAATGTTTCTCCAGATTATAAATAATCATTTTGGGCGATAGGGCCTTGCCGCTGGAAAAAGCCGGGCAAACATCCTGGCAGCGCCCGCACTCCACGCAGGAGAAAGAATCGAGAGCATCCTTCCAGGTAAAATCAGTGGCTTTTTCAGCTCCAAAAGTCTCTGCTGTCTCCAGATCAAAAGGCTTAATCGTCGCTGGCGGCTCATTTTTTCTAAAAAAGAGATTAACCGGCCCGGCAAACATGTGGAAATACTTGGAGTGTGGTACATAAGCTATAAAAGAAAAAACCGCCAGGGTATGCAGCCAGTACGAGATTTTTAAATTAAGCCCTAAAGCGGCCGGAGAAAGGCTGGCCAGGCCAAGTTTGGACACGATAAACTGGCTGAGCCAGGCCCAGCGGGCTTCTCCTGGGTGACTGGCCACAAGAATTGCTTCATAATAAAGGTAAGTTACTGTCACCAGGAAAATAAAGGTATAAATCAAAGCTGAATCAAGGGATGAGGTGCTATAAGCTCTTGGCTTGAGAACAAACCGCTTGAAAGCAAAGAAGCAGACACCAGCCAAAACAGTGATAGCAAAAGCATCAACCAGGGCTGAAAAAACCAGGCCAAAACCAGACGATCCAAAAAGATAAAAGCCATCCACATAGCCTTCCAGCACATGATTAATGGTCATGGTGTCAAAAGCGAGGGCACCATAAAAAATCATGATATGAGCCAGACCGGTCCAGATTCTTTCATTGCGCAGCGTACAGAGCTGAAGAATTACCCGGAAGAAAGTATAGAAAAGTCTCCTGAGCAGCGAGTCAAAGCGGTTTTCGTACTGACAGGAAGCAATAATCCAGATCCGCTTGATAACTGGAATGAAAAAGACAACGATGGTAGCCAGAACCACCATGGTCAGGATTATCTGTTCAACCAGTG
>JAKPCG010000034.1 GCA_029553365.1 Acidobacteriota bacterium
CGTGACCGGCAGTAAGGCCAGTACGGAGCGGGACCAAGCCACAACTCATAATCAAGCTCGGGCGGAGGCGGTTCGATCCGGTCCTGGCCAAAGGTGCCGGCAAAATCATAATGGCCTTCAGGCAGGCCGACTTCGATTCTGATAACTTTTCCTATCCGGCCATTCCAGACAAGTTCCGCTGCCTGATGGAAATTTTCAACCGAGCGCTGCCAGCTGCCCGTCTGCCAGATGCGGCCGTATCTTTCGACAGCCTGACACAGCGCCCGGCCTTCAGCCAGGTCATGCGTCAGAGGTTTTTCACCATAGATATCATAGCCGGCCCGGGCAGCCTCAATGGCCAGCAGAGCATGCCAGTGATCCGGGACTGCTATGGAGACAGCATCCAGGTCTTTCCTCAGAAAAAGCTGCCTGAAATCGGTGTAGGTCCGGCAGTCTTTAGTGCCGTACTTCCGGTCAACAATGTCTTTAGCCTGAGCTAGGTGATTTTTATCGACATCACAAACGGCCACCCATTGCACTTCATCTTTGTTGAGAAAAGCCTCCATATTGGGCAGACCCATCATGCCAAAACCGATACCGGCCATGACAATTCGGTTGGAAGGAGCTGGCCTTTTTTTATCCAGACCAAGGGCTGAAGCCCGGACAATAGCCGGAAAACCAAGGCCAATAGCCGCCGACATCGAAGCTGTTTTTAAAAATTGACGCCGGGAAATTTTTTCTTTCCGCCTGCTCATTATTTTTCCTTTCATTTTTCGCTGTCTCTGTCTAAAGAATTCGCTTTCTCTTCATCCCTTTTACTTCAAACCGGAAATTAAATCAAAGGAAAAAGACCGTTTTTAAGCGCAGGGTGGTGACAAAAGGCAATATGATAAAAATTAAAAAGTCAAAATATTATCTGAAAAGACCGGAGAAAATTAATTGACCGGCGTATTAGAGGTGCCGGCCAGACCCTGCAGCCGGCTGATTCTTTCACCGACACTTTGATAGGCAGGATTCCAGGACTGAATATCACGATAGATGGAGAGCGCTTTATCATATTCTTTGCTCTGTTCATAAATCATACCGAGGTCAAACATCAGAGCAAAATACTGGTCAGTGCCAGGAGCGACCAGCTTGATGGCCCGGTTAAGCCAGCTCTCCGCTTCTTCCAGATTGCCCTTCAGACGGTAACTGTGGCTGATAAGTGTCAGACATTCGAGCGTCAGGTTCTTGTCTTTAGCGGCAATATTAAATTCTTCAATGGCTTCATCCACCAGCCCCTGCTCCATAAAAGCCAGGCCAAGCTGGAGATGAATCTGGTAATCTTCGGCCGGTATTTTTTCTCTGATGCCTTTTTTGAAATCATTGACAATAGTCATTAGCTCTTTTTCAAACTGAGTCGTTATCCCGGTTTTCTGGTGCAGATAAACAGCACTCAGCATAGCCAGTTCTGCTCTGATATTCTCCTGGAGGTCATAAAACTTTTTCTCGCGGCCATCACTGCTGATGATAGGAATGATGCCGGTATCGGTGAACAGGTCAATCGGGCTGATTTTCTCCTCACTCAGGATCTGTTCTTCCAGGTCAAATTCAGGCTTTTTCCTGCTTTCTTTTTCTTCCTTAGCTTTGGCCGGACGCATTACCTGGGTCTCGATAGCGGTTGTTTTTTCAATTTTACGAATCAGGTCTTCCTTATTAAGATTCGGTTTAAGACTATCAATATAGTTCAGTTTTTGTTTGAGCAGAGGATCGTTAGGATACCTCAAGAGTAGCCCTTCTATGACCCGTCTGGCCAGTCTAACCAGTCCCTCCTGAATGTAGATATCAGATTGAGCCAGACCCGCCTGGATTTCTTCCTCTTCCTCCGCCGATAACGCCCAGGTTTCAGGCGGTAGTTCCTCTTCCTTGATCATTAATTCTTTTTTTAGCTCCCGATATTCTCTGGCCAGTTGTTCATCCGTTGGGCGAAGTTTAATCAACTCGGCATAATAGGGGAGCATCTTGCCTTTTTCACCGATTTTCTTGAATTCTTCTATGAGTCTTTCCTCAACCTTTTCCAGCCGGCTAAAATCATTATTTTCCCTTAAAATTTCCACCAGCTTTTCCAGGGCCGGGATATAATCATTTCTAACGGTCAGAATAAGCCCCAGCAAGCCAATAGCCTTATCTTCTTTTTTCTTTTTTAGATAGCTGTCGATAAGTGGCTCAAAATACTCAAAGGCCCCATCAACATTTCCTTCCGCCAGGTTAATCCGGCCAATTTTATAGCGCGCATTAACATTCATCGGATAAAAATTCAGGACCTCGGTGAAAATTTCCTTAGCCGGACCAAACTTACCTTCTTCAAAATAGAGATTGCCCAGAAAGGTCAGGGCATCAAGATCGTGAGGCATTTTCTCCAGGACCTGGCGGGCCAGCTCCTGGGACTGTTCAGCCTGTCCTTTTAATCTCAGGACCTGGGCCAGCCGGAGTTTGGTTCTGGCGTTATCCGGAGCCAGTTTATTAGATTCTTTGAGGAGTTTTTCAGCTTCATCAATCTGACCCAGGCTGATCTTGAGGTCAGCTGCTTTGAGGAGCTCATTGACAGCTTTATCCTGCTGGCCATTCAACTTGTAAAGAGCAGCCAGTTGTATCCTGATATTGAGGTCATCCTTGTCCAGTTTGGCCACTTTCTCATAAAGCTCAATAGCCTCTTCTACCATTTTCTGCCGTAGAAATTTTTCAGCTATTCGCAGATACTCCTGTTTGGCTTCAGCCAGAAATCCCTGCCTGGTATAGAGGTCAGCCATTTTTATGAAATAGTCTGGTTTATCTGGATTCAACCGGCAGATCTTTTTCAGGATAGCCAGCGCCTGGGAATTCAGGCTCCTTTTCTCATATTCATCGGCCACTTTTTCAAAAGCTTTGATAGCTTTATCATTCTGGCCAAGACGGACATACAAATCGCCAACCAGATTGTTGATGCTGACATCTGATGGATCATCTTCCAGTAGTTTTTCGTATTCAGCTATAGCTTCTTTCAGCCGGCCAGCTCGGACATACTTCTCCGCCTGCTCTATAATCTTCAGCCGGTCAATTTTCCCGTTCATCTTATCAGCATTCTATCCTTGAAAAGCTTAAAACTCCTCCTGTGCAGTGGACTGGGGCCAAGCTTTTCTAACGCCAGATAATGACCTTCCGTCGCATAGCCCTTATTCTCACTGAGGCCATAACCCGGATATAACCTATCCAGGACTTGCAGCAATTGATCTCTGAATACCTTGGCCACAATCGAAGCCGCCGCTATCGAAAATACCTTCCTGTCTCCCTGGGGTACAGCCACCTGTGGATAATTTATACCTTTTAAGGGATAGCCGTCAACCAAAACCATATCCGGTTGCTGGTCCAGGTTAGATAAAGCCCTTTTCATAGCCAGCTGGGTCGCCCAGTAGATATTAATCTGATCAATCTCCAGATGGGTAGCAGAACCGATGCCGACACAATAAGCTTCGCCCATGATTTTCCTGGCTAACTCTATTCTTTTAGTCGGAGGAAGCAGCTTGGAATCGGTAACTTCCCGGGTCCAGCCGGCTTTCTTTCTAAGGAAAAAATCTGGAGGGAAAATTATACTGGCTGCCACCACCGGTCCAAAGAGACAACCGCGGCCAACTTCATCCAGGCCGGCCAGATAAACCAACCCCTGATTAAGAAGGTCTTCCTCGGTCTCAAAACCCATCATTTGGTCTAATTTTACAAAAAAAACCTCTCTGGTCGAGAGGTCAGGTTAACCGACAGTCTAAAATTAAATTTATTTTAAAAAATTTCCAGAACAGACCCGGATTATTGCTGTTCTTCCTTAAGCTTGGCCGCTTTACCCTTAAGGTTACGCAGGTAATAAAGCTTGGCTCTTCTCACTTTGCCATGGCGAACAACTTCTATCTTCTTAATCATTCTGGAATGAAGGGGAAATATTCTTTCCACGCCTATACCATAAGATATTTTTCTGACAGTAAAAGTTTCGCCCAGACCCGAACCACGTTTAGCAATGACATCGCCTTTAAAAATCTGAACCCGTTCTTTATCGCCTTCCCTGATCAGAACATGGACTTTAACTGTGTCTCCAACTTTAAATGGCTCTATGTCCTGACGCATCTGTTTTTCTTCTACAGCTTTAATCAGATTATTCATGACTCTTTCCTTTCTTCCAGGATTTCAGATAGAAGCTTTTCTTCTTCTGCAGAAAGCTTCCTTGATTTTAGCATATCTGGCCTTTTAGCCAGTGTTTTTTCCAGGGACTTCTTCAACCGCCAACGAGCTATTTTCTGATGGTCGCCAGAAAAAAGCACTGATGGAACTTTATAGCCGCGGTAATCTCTGGGCCTGGTATATTGGGGAAAATCCAGGAGGCCAGTAGCAAATGAATCATGGCGGACTGACTCTTCCCGACCAACCACTCCCGGCACAAATCTGGAGACCGCCTCAACCACCACCGCCGCGGCCAGTTCTCCACCGCTCAGAACATAATCACCAATAGAGATCTCTTCGTCAACCAGGTAATCACTGACTCTTTCATCCACGCCTTCATAACGTCCACAGATTAAAATTACCTGATCATAGCCGGCCAGTTCTTCAGCCAGAGCAGAGTTAAAAAGTTTTCCCTGAGGAGTTAACAAAAGGACCCGGCTGCTCTTATCAGCTTGTTTCAGGCTTTCGACTGCCCTAAAAACGGGCTCAGGCTTAAACACCATACCCTCCAGCCCCCCATAAGGGCGGTCATCCACCTGGCGATGCTTATCAGCTGTATAATCTCTCAGGTCATGAACTTTAATGTCAATCATGCCTTTATCCTGAGCCTTCTTTATAATTCCTGCCGAGAAAACGCTCTCCAATATACCGGGGAAGATGGTAATAATATCAAATCTCATTTAAGTCCAGCAATCCCTCTGGGGGATCTATTATTATTAATTTTTTATCAAGTTCGATCCGCCGGCAAATAGCCTCAACCAAAGGGATATCAATCGTCCGGCCGGCTCTTTCTACAATCAAAAAATTCAGGGGGCCAGCTTCATTTAATCCGGTGACGGTCCCCACCGTCTGGCCATCGAGCGTCTCCACCCGGCAATCAAGTAACTCAAAGTCATAAAACATGCCCTCCTCGGGACGGGGTAATTCAGCGGGATTAACCATTATCTCCCGTCCGCGGAGTGCTTCCGCTGCTTCTAAACCATTTACCCCTTCCAATTTCAGGAAAGAAGAGTTAGCTGCCTGACTATAGCGCTCGACCCTATAAACCCGGCACTCCCCTTCTTCTTCGATAAAAACTTCCTTGAAGGAAGACTCTTTTATCCAGGGGAAAAACCTGATCTTGAGAGTACCATCCTTCCCTTCACCCCGGACAATCCTGCCGACAGTTACTAAGTCAGCCTTTTTCAATGATCTCGAGGTTGAATCTCCGTTTCATTTTCATGCCGGCCGCACCAAGAATGACCCGGATGGCCCTTGCTGTCCTCCCCTGTTTCCCGATTACCTTTCCCAGATCCTCAGGAGCAACCTTGAGTTCCAGGATGGTGGTCTGTTCCCCTTCCAGCTGGGAAACCTGAACCTTGTCCGGATTGTCAACCAGCGCCTTAGCAATCATTTCAACCAGTTCTTTCACTGTAACCTCCTTTAAGACTTAGAATCTTGGGTTGATTTTTGTTCCTTAGCAGCTCTATCAATTAATGAGTTAACCGTTTCTGAAGGCTTAGCTCCATGGCTGAGCCAGTAATTCACTCGGTTGAGATCGAGTTTAAACTGGAGAGGTTCAGTCCTGGGATTATAATAGCCCAGGGTATCCAGTGTTTTACTCTGTCTGGCTCTCGTTGAATCAATAGCCACGATTCGATATGATGGTTTCTTCTTAGCTCCAAATCTCATAAGGCGAAGTTTAATCATTGGTTATCAGCTCTCTTCTTTTCTAAATTTAGATAAAATATTAGCTAAAAAGCAAAAATAAGTCAACTCTTATTTCCCCTGTCCGACAGCCTGCTGGCCGACCAGACTGAAAATCGTAACCGG
>JAKPCG010000037.1 GCA_029553365.1 Acidobacteriota bacterium
CTCAATTTATGAAAATGATATTAAAAATTTGTTAACAAAAATTTATTCTATTTCTCCAGTAACTTATTGGGATTTTGTAGGTAAAGGGTATTCTTATTATTTAGATGATAATTATAAATCAGCTATTAAACATTATAATAATGCTATTAAGATAAATCCATCTAATCCTTTCACCTATTATCTCAATGGGATATCCTATCGCAATATTAATAATTATAAATCTGCAAAAGAAAATTTTACTAAGGCCATAGAGATTTTTCCTAGTTCTGTTTTAGCTTATTATAGTAGGGCTATTACTTATGATTATGAGAATAAATATAGTGAAGCGATGGATGATTTACAAAAAGCTATTGAGATTAATCCGCAATTCGCTGATGCTTATAATAGATTAGGTGATATATATAAAGAATTAGATGACAATAATAATGCTATTAAGTATTATACTAAAGCAATAGAACTCGATCCCAAGCCCTATTATTATCTGAATAGGTCAGTAGTTTTTTATGAAGATGATAATACTCCTGCCGCTCTAGAAGATCTTACTAAAATATTAGAAATAGATCCTGATTATAAAGCAGTTTATTATTTTAGAGCCTCTATTTATTATGACTTACAGGATTACCACAATGCATTAAATGATTATAATGCAGCTCTGAAATCTACATCTAATTCATATCTACACAATCGTAGAGGATTGATTTATTTGAATTTAAATGAATATGATAGTGCTATTATAGATTTCACCAAAGCTATCGAGCTAAGTCCAGATTTCGAATCTGCATATTTCAATCGTGGTTATTCTTATAGAATGCTGAAACAATTTGATTTGGCTATCAATGATATGAATATGGCAATTAAATTAGATCCTAAAAATGAAACTGCTTACAGTATAAGAGGTGTTTGTTATTATAATTTAGAAAATTTCAAGTTAGCTATTAAAGATTTTAATAAAGCTATTAAAATAAATCCTAATTATAGCAGTGCTTATTTGAATAGAGGCATGGCATATTATTATATTAGTGAATATGAAAAAGCATTACAAGATCTCACTCAAGCTATTAAATTGGATCCTGAATATCTAGATGCATACTATAATAGAGGATCTATATTAAATGCATTAGAGCAATATATTTTGGCAATAAATGATTTTAATAAAGTGATAGAATTAGATCCTAATGATATAGATGGATATCTCATGAGAGCTATTACATATAGAAATTCTGGAGATTATAGTAATGCTATTAAAGATTTTACTAAGTGCATCGAAATGGACTCTACAGCTGCATATATATATTATCATAGAGCTATCGCTTATCGTTTTTCTAAAGATTATG
>JAKPCG010000041.1 GCA_029553365.1 Acidobacteriota bacterium
GGCTTTGCCCGTTATAGATTTCTGGCGCTTTTCCTGCTGATGATCATTGTTCTTATACCTGGTGCTCTCACCGGTGCCGGTAGTGTTTCTCTTCTGGTCGTAGGGACACCAGTTGCGCTCGCTCTTAAGGGTCTGGGGGTAGAGGAGAATAAAATTCCGGCTATTTTATTTATACTGGCTGGCCTGGCAGCAGCTGCCCCGCCGGTCAATATCTGGGCCATGATTTTATGTGCCGGTACAGCTATTCCTTACGTCGGTTTTGAATTGCCTCTGGGTATCCCGGTACTCCTTCTGGGGACAGCTACTATTTTGATCCTGGGCCGTCAGAAGGGCAAAAAAGCCGAATTAGATGAATTTCTCAATAAAATTGAGCTTGTCCCTGGCATGAACTGGTGGCGCCTGCTGTTGCCTTTCGCCGTCTTCTTCGGTCTGGTCATAGCCTACCGGCTGTGGCCTTTTTCTTTTCCGATTCTGGGCTTACCTTTGGAATTTATAATAGCTTCGCTGGCTGCTTATCTCATCAGTCCGGTGAAAATAAATCTGATCAAGGTGGCCAGCAGCACGGTTAGTAAACTTCTGCCTCTACTCTCAATAATGGTCATAGTTGGTATGCTGCAGCAAATTATGGCGGCCTCTGGCGTTAAGGGGCTTATTTCCTATTCTGTGCTAATAATCCCGCTTGGCCTTTTATTCTGTCTTTTGCCGATTATCATTCCCTTTTCTGAAGGCATTCTTACCTATGGAGGAGCTGCTATCATTGGCATTCCGCTGGTCTGGTATCTTAATTCACTTGGTTATCATGCCACCATAGTCATCTCTGCACTTAGCTTGCTCTGGCCACTGGGCGACGGCTTACCTCCAACTGCACTCATTGGCCGATTGAGTTTAATTGTTACTGGTTATGAGGGCAGTTACTGGTCATCGATTAAAAAAGCCTGGTTGCCATGGGTGATGATAACAGCGGTAGCCATTTTGATGGTCATCTTTAGTTCAAAATTGAGCTTTCTGGTCATCGGTTAGAAGATTTTGATGGGCAAACTTTTATGGATATCGGTTTTAAAAGGGTAAAAAATGATAGCTAAAATCATTATGGTTATTTATTATTTAATCTGCCTGTTTTTTACCGCCATCACCATCAAAAATCTCATCGAAGAAAAGACCAGTAAGGATAAAGTTGTTCTGTACCTGATTACTCTTATTCCCTTTATTGCTCGGCTGCTCCGGTTAAAATGAAAGGTAAGCAATGAAAAGAGGACTATTCAAATTCAAACTACTGGCGACGGTAGTTTTGGTTATTTTGATTATAGCCGGAGGTTGGCCCCTCTGGAAGCAACGTCATTATCAGGTTCCACTGGTCCTGGGGCCAGGGGTCACTGAAGTCAAAAAACTGAGTGATTTTTTCCCGGCAATCAGAGGTAGTCAAGCGGATACGCGCGTCTATGTTTTGGAAGGCAAAGA
>JAKPCG010000042.1 GCA_029553365.1 Acidobacteriota bacterium
TATTTTAAAAAGGCCTATTTCGGGCAGCATCCCTTTGGCCATATTTCTCTTGGCACTGATTCTTCCCTGGCCAGGATGTCCCTCCCGGAACTCAAGAAATTCCACTCTCAAAGATATAGACCGGATATGACCATGATGGCTCTCGTTGGCGACGTCAAGCGAGAGGACCTGGTCAAACTTTTAAATGAGACCATCGGCCGCTGGCCGAAAGCAGCTGGGCCAGCACCTGCAGCCAGTATTCCCCCTCTGCCTTCCCCGGTCGGTCAAAAACTCGTCCTGGTGGACAAGCCGGACGCCACTCAAGCTTACTTCGCCCTGGGCTCTCCCGGATTTCCTCAAAAAGATAAAATAGTTGTGCCGGCCACCATCATGAATACTCTGTGGGGCGGGCGTTTTACTTCCTGGTTAAGTACCGAGCTCCGGATCAAACGCGGCCTGACCTACGGAGCAAGCAGCAGCTTTCAATCATGGAAAAACGGCGGTTTGTTTATGGCCAGTTCTTATACCAGGAATGAAAAAATTGGCGAAATGCTGGATATCACCTTCGAGCTGCTGAAGAAAGCCAGGAGCCAGGGCTTTTCAGCGGAAGAAATTGAAAGCGCCAAAAATTATATTATTGGCCAATTTCCCGAGACCCTGGAAACCAACGGAAGCAAGGCCAGTGCCTACCTTCGCCTTATCTATTATGACCTCGGCTTTGATTACTTCGACCGTTACCTGGCCGATATCCAGGCAGCCAGTCCAAAGGAGATCAAGCAGGCCGCTATTAAACTCCTACCAGAAAAAAATTACACCCTGGTCGTTGTGGGTAAAGCCAGCGAGGTTAAAAAACAGCTGGGGAAATACGGCCGGTGGGAGGAAAAAAAGATAACTGACCCTGATTTCTAAAGATCATCGCCCGGTTGTCCACAGTTATGGTGGCTCGGCGAGATGGCAAGCTAATTAGATATAACTGTTAGTCAGATATCTGGTGTATTTTACCTAATTTATAACATCCGGAGCTTCTCGGATTTAACCTCTGAGAGCCGCAATCTCAGGCTTTTTTCCTGGAGCCTGCTCTGGCCAGGAGCCGCTGACGGGTATAGGCAATAAGACCGCCTGCATCAATAATCGCCTGCCTGGCTTTCGGCAGTGCTTCAACTTTAAATTCCTTACCGGAAGTTTTATTAATGATCTTATCCGGTAGGATTTCCAGTTCGTCACCTTCTTCGGCCTCAATCTCCGGGCAAACCACCAGGCGCAGACCTAAATTAATGGCGTTTTGCATAAAAATCCTGGCAAAATTCTTAGCGACAACGATTAAATCATAGCCTTTGAGGCAGGAAGCAGCCTGTTCCCGGGATGAGCCGCAGCCAAAATTTTTGCCAGCAACAATCACACTTCCAGCTGGGATCTGACCGCTTTTCAATTTCGAGTTAAACTCGGGCAGATCAGCAAAAGCATACTGTGGCGTCTCGGAAGGCAGCACAGTTGCCATATATCTTCCCGGATAAATGATATCAGTTGAAATATCGTCTCCCAGTTTAAGAACGACCTTGGCCATGTTATTTACCTCCTTTTCTGGGATCAGTGATATAACCGGTCAGGGCCGAAGCCGCCGCTACAGCCGGTGAACAGAGATAGACTTCAGCTTTGGGGTTGCCCATCCGGCCTTTGAAATTGCGGTTGGTGGTAGAAAGTGCTACCTCTCCATCGCCCAGGGCTCCCTCATGCACACCCAGACAGCAACCGCAACCGGGATTCATCACCACCGCCCCGGCTTTAACCAGATCGGCCAGATAACCAAGCTGAAGAGCCTGTTGATAGATGCGGAAAGAAGCCGGGAAAACCAGCATTCTTGTTCCTCTGGCTATCTTTTTGCCCTTGAGAAGGCGGGCAGCCACGGCCAGGTCATCCAGGCGGCCGTTAGTGCAGGAACCGATGACAATCTGGTCAACCTTAACCCGCCCGACCTGACTGACCGGCTTGACATTGTCCACGGTGTGAGGGCAGGCCACCATTGGCTCGAGCTCAGACACATTTATCTCAATCACCTGGTCATATTCAGCCTCGGGATCAGGTCCGAAGATGTCGATTGGACCTTTGACCTTCGCTTCTTCTCTAAGATAACGGAGAGTTTCCTCATCAGGCGGGAAAATACCAGAAGTAGCTCCAGCTTCGACTGACATGTTGGCTACAGTCAGGCGCCCCGAGGTGGGCATCTTCTGGATGGTCGGGCCATGATATTCGAGGACCTTGAAATTGGCTCCCTCTGCTGAAATCTTACCGATCAGGTACAGAATAAAATCCTTGGGAAGCACATAACGCCCGAATTTCCCTTTAGCCACAACTTTGATCGTCTTCGGTACTTCCACGTTAAGAACCCGGCCCAGGGCCCAGACTGAGGCCATTTCCGTCGCCCCGATACCAAAGCTGAAAGCTCCCAGAGCACCATGACTGGTCGTGTGGCTATCCGTCCCAACGACCACTGTCCCGGGCAAAACATAGCCGTTTTCAGGTAAAATCTGGTGGCAGATGCCGCCTTCGTCACCGCGAATATCATGGAACTTTTTAATTTTCTGAGCAGCCACAAATTCTCGTATTTTCTTCTGATTGGTGGCCGTTTTAGCACTCTCTGCCGGGACACGATGATCCAGAATTATGGCAATTTTATCCGGGTCCCAGACTTTTGGTTTAAGACCTGTATCTTTATAAATCTCCAGAAACTGGTTGATGACCAGGGCCGCATTTTCATGCGACATGGCCAGACTGACTTTTGGCTCGACAACATCGCCGGCCTTAACCGC
>JAKPCG010000061.1 GCA_029553365.1 Acidobacteriota bacterium
GTCTATGGCTTCAATTATAGCTAGCTCTCAAACCATCATACCGCAGCTCTCTTTCTGTCTCAAATCTAAGCCTTCTTCTCGCGATTTTAGTTGACACCTGTCATTTTAGATGTTAACTTTTATTTCTTATGGACTGGGTAAAACTGGAAGAGCAGGTTCAACCGCTTAATAAGGGCCAACGACTGATTATCCGTGATGATGTCCATGAGTTTAATGAACTGCAGGGAGTGCTGGAGCTGGCTTCCAGAAAAAAACTAAAACCAATCATCCTCGATACTGGCCTTTTCGGTCTGAATGAGTTGACCATTCTTTCTCGCTTCCATTTTTCTTTCTACAGTGGAGACCTGGCCCGGCCTGATTTTCTGCAACTGGCGGCTATAACTGAGCTTCTGAATAAAAATAACTGCCCGGTGTATTTCTTCCTGGAGGAAGGCTCCAGGGTTGAGGCCCTTGATGAGAAACTGGCCGCGCAACTGGAAGCGGTTTTTATTTCGTCGCGCCAGAAAAGCTGGGAAACCAGCCAGCTCGCCAGACTGGCGGAGGAAACCCTGGCCGGCGGCACTACACTTGTTTATTATCATCACGGACAGCCTGAGGAGAGTCTGGCTGAATGGCCTAAAAAAAACTGCTGGCTGCATTGGTCGAACCGCTTTTTTGATGAGAGCGGTCAACCGGTTGTTCTGGAACTTCTCAAAAATATAAAACAAAAGAAGGCTCATGTAATTATTCATCTTGATATACCGGCCTCTTTCGATTATATTAATAGTCTTAGTGAGGGCGGTGCCCATTTGATCTTTAATTTTGGTCCGATTGAAACCAGAAGCAGGCTGTCCAGGCTTGAATCTTCATGGAATAAGAAAAAATTACCTGAAAAGGTGTTTTACCTTTATCAGGATTTCATGGCTTGAGTTAAACTCAGCCGGGTTCCCCGGCCAGCCAGAAACGGAGATTTTTTCTCTGCGATTCTAAGAAAAAAGTCACAGAAATTTATTTATTCAGGATAAAAGATGGAAGATAAGAAGCTCAATGGAAGCCAATCAGAAGGAACCCAGACCTCTGAGATTCTCCTCAAGGTGAAGGAGGCTGAGGCCCGGGCCCGCCTGAAAATTGAGGAGGCCCGGCAGAAAACTTCCTCCGAGATAATCAGAGAGGCGACGGAGGAAGCCTCGAAGCTCACAGAAAAAATTCTGGTTGAAGCCAGAAACCAGGCGGCCCGGATTAAAACCGAAGCGCGTCAGCAAGCTGAAAAAGAGGCCAGGGCGATAAAAGAAAAGACGGAAGAAGAGAAAAAGAAGCTAATGGAGATCGCTTCGGCCAACTTTAATCAGGCGGTAGAAAAAACCACCGAGCGGCTCCTGCAGATTATAAGAGAAAGGCAGTTCTAAAGATGGCTATAGCCGCAGTTAAGAGAATGGAAGTCCTTCTGCCCAGAACTGAGCTGGAAGGCTTTGTCTCTTATCTCCAGGAGCTGGGAATAGCTCAGCTTGACCCGCTTCCTTATGAAGAACTGGAGCTGGCCAGCTCACCGCTCGAGCTGACAGAATATGAACGCTGGCTGGGAAGAATCAACCATGTGATTCAAAACCTGCCCGAAACAGAGCCCAAAAAGGGCCTGGAGAAACTCTTAGCGCCTAAGCCAAAATATTCGGCCAGTTTGAGAAAAGTTCTCCTTGATTATGGTTACCAGAAAGTGGTCGAAGATTATGAGGCACTGGAAGCGAAGCGGGCTCAGCTCTGGCAGAACATAAAGCAGATTGAAAAAGAAGAAGAATTTTTGAAGCCCCTGCTGGCTCTGGACGCCCCTCTTCGCCACCTGACCGGTTTTGACTGCTGCCAGCTAAAAATGGCTGAAGTTAAAAGAGAGGATTTAGAAAATATAAAGGAGCAACTCACCGAGCAGCCGGCCGCTGTCTCCGTCATCTCAGCCGAGAAAAATCTGGCTTACATTCTTGTTATTTATCATCAGAGTCTGAAAGAAGAGATCGAAGCTATTTTTTCTGGCTTTAAATTCACTTATATTTCCCTTGAATCTTACTTCTCGAGGTTAAAGGGAGATGAAAAAGTCTCTGACCTGCTGGCCCAGCTGGAACAGCAGAAGTCCAGGGCCAGGGAAGAAATCAACGAGCTGGAAAAGCAGATGACCTCTTTTGCTGTTCACCGCTCGCCTCTGATGGCTGTTTATGATGTGCTTCTCAACGAAAAGCAAAAATTGGCTGCGGCCAGTCTGGCTGGCCTGACTGAAAAAACTGCCTGGTTAGCAGGCTGGGTACCGGCCAGCGAAGCTGATTATCTGGCAGAAAGGGTCAGCCGGTTTTCACAGGATATTTATTTGAATCTAAGGGAACCAAAACCGGAAGAACGAGACGATATTCCGGTTATTCTGGACAACCCGGAAGTGATTAAACCTTTTGAAGTAGTTACCACCTTATATGGCTTACCGCGTCCGGGAGGTATAGACCCGACCATTTACTTGGCCCCATTCTTCTTTGTTTTTGTTGGCCTGTGTCTCAGCGAGGGTGGTTATGGCCTGGTTATGGCTTTGCTCAGTTTGTTCTATCTGAAAAAAGCTCAACCCAAAGGCGGAACCAGGCTCTTTATGACCCTTCTTTTTTATTTAGGCCTTTCCAATATGATTTTTGGAACGCTTTTTGGCGGCTGGTTTGGCTTTCCGATCAAGCCTCTGGTTCTTATTGACCCGATTAAGAATCCGATTCCTTATTTAATTCTATCTCTGGCTCTTGGCTTTATTCAGGTTATGCTCTCCACCTTTCTCAGCCTGGTGAAAGAGTTCAGAAGGGGAAACAAAGTAACTGCTATTGCCGTCAAAGGCGGCTGGCTGCTGCTTCTTCCTTCTCTCCTGTTTTATTTCCTTCTTAAGCAACCACCGCTCCTGGGTATCCTGACTCTGGTGGGGGCAGCCGGTATTGTCTTTTTCAGTTCGCCTTCGCGAAACATCTTTGCCCGTTTTTTTAATGGTCTTTATGCTCTTTATGGTATAACCAACTATTTTTCTGATACATTGTCCTATTCCAGATTGCTGGCTCTGGGCCTGGCAACCGGGGTAATTGCCATGGTGGTTAACTCGCTGGCTCAGATCGCCTGGGGTTTTCCTTTCATTGGTTGGCTGGTTGCTATTCTAATTTTTGCCGGTGGCCATCTTTTTAATCTGGCTATTGGTCTTCTTGGTGCTTTTGTCCATTCGATGAGGCTGCAGTTTGTGGAATTTTTTGGCAGATTTTATGAAGCCGGCGGGAAACCTTTTCAGCCGGTTAAATTGGTAAACAAATATATTGAGTTTATCAAATGATAAATAATTGCTGACTCCAGCAGGAGGTAAATATGTCTTTAGGATTGACACTGGCTATTTTAGGAGCTGCACTGGCTGTCTTTATCGCCGGTATAGGCTCGGCTATTGGTATCGGGCTGGCTGGTCAGGCGGCTTCGGGTGTAATGAGCGAAGATCCGTCTAAATTCGGGATCCTGATCCCACTGACAGCTTTGCCTGGCACCCAGGGCATTTATGGCTTTTTGAGCGGATTTCTGGTCATTTTAAAGTTAGGTCTCCTGGGAGGCCAGATAATTCAGCCAACTGTTCAACAGGGATTGCAGATTATGTTTTCCTGCTTTCCCGTGGCTTTTGCTAGCCTGGTTTCGGGCATTTATCAGGGTAAAGTTTGTGCTTCCGGGATTTACATGGTGGCCAAGCAACCAAAAGATATGACCAAGCCCCTGGTTATGGGTGCTCTGGTCGAAACCTATGCTGTTCTGGGCCTGTTAGCCACGGTTCTTTTACTCAACGGAATTAAACTTTAATCAGCCAGGGTAAAAATGAGTCTTCAGAAGATTCTGGAAAAAATTGAGCAGGAAGCCAGCCAGGAAGTTGAGGCTATTCTCGGCGAAGCCAGAAAAAAAGCTGACAGCCTGAAGAAAGAAGCTGAGGCCAGAGCCCGGGCTCAGGCTGAGTCAATTATCAAACAAGCTGAAACGGAAGCCAGCCTGGAGGCCAGCCGGATTCTGACCCAGGCTCAATTGCAGAGAAGAATGGAACTCCTTAAGGCCAGAAGAGAGCAGATTTCCCGGGTCCTTGAGGAAGCCCTGAAGAATGAAGAATTAAAG
>JAKPCG010000074.1 GCA_029553365.1 Acidobacteriota bacterium
TCATAGCTTGAGCCTGGGCTTTGGTGTTGGCCTGCTGGCCCTGGCTTGCGGCCTGAGCCTCAGGGCAGCCCTGATGAGCTTCTGGAGCAGTCGTCCCGGCAGCAGCCTGACTGCAGGTTTTAACCATCGTCTCAGCCTTAGCTCCGGCCATGGCCATGTGCTTCTCGTTGCATTCTGCCTTACTCATTTCGGCTTTCATTTTAGCTTTGTCTTCTGCCGACTTAGCTACCATCTGATGCTGGCCTGATTGACAACCGCCTGAGCAACAACAACCGGCTTTATCATTCGTACAGGACGCTGGATTAACTGGCGCGCTTTTTTGATCTACCTTGGTCGTGGTCTCCTGGGTTTTAGTTTGAGCTGAAACGTAAATAAAAAATGTGCCGATAAGAAAAACCAGCACGGTGCTCAGGATAACTGCCTTTTTCATCTAAAGCCTCCTTTTAATTTGAGAAACAATTATAACATTTCCATTTTTTAGAAACATCTTTTTCCTTGGGGTTCTTCTTCCAGGCAAAGCAGAGAATAAGGGAGGACCGGGAGGAGGACATCCCGAATCCTCCTTGTCGGCAATCAGCTAAAAATTGTAAAGCTTATTGGAAACGATTTTATGAAACAGAGTAAGAATTAAACTGAATATGAACCAACTCTGGCCACATCGAAGCGAAACATATGAGAGTGGGAAAAAACGGAAGCCAGCGACGTTTAGTGAATTTTTATGATAAAATTTAAAAACAAGCATTTTTTGAGTTGAAAAACGAATTTTGAGGTAGAAAAGTGAATAAAGAAGAAATAAAAAAGCAGGTTAGAAAAAGATACGGCCGAACGGCCGCCACTGGCAGTTCCTGTTGCGGGACAGCGGCCTGTGGTTGCGGACAGTCCGGGCCGGACACGAGGCAGGTCAGTCAACAAGTCGGTTATGACCCCGATGACCTGACCGCGGTTCCGGCAGATAGCAACCTGGGCCTTGGCTGTGGTAATCCGGCCGGCCTGGCCGAATTAAAGCCGGGAGAGACAGTGCTGGACCTGGGTTCGGGTCCCGGGTTGGATTGTTTTCTGGCTTCCGGACGGGTTGGGCCTGAGGGGCGGGTCATAGGCGTCGATATGACCCCGGAAATGCTTGACCGGGCGAGAGCCACCGCCCGCCAGAATAAATATTCCAATGTCGAATTCAGGCTGGGAGAAATCGAAAACCTGCCGGTAGCCGACGGGTCAGTAGACGTCATCATCTCTAACTG
>JAKPCG010000076.1 GCA_029553365.1 Acidobacteriota bacterium
GAGGATTTTATTATCTTCTTTTAGTGTTTCCCTTCTCAACCCGGCCATCCCCTCTTCCAGAGCATTTCTTACCGAGACAGGGACAACTGATATCAAGCCCAATTTGTTCAGGGCCTCGAGAGCCTCTCTATAAGTGGAAGGATCATACCAGGCTGGGCCAGAGGCAATATCAGATATATTGTTATCTATCACATCAGAAATGATAACGTTTATCACTTTGCCTGGCCAGGTGGCTTCCAGAAGCCGGCCTCCCTTTATTTTTGAAATATGCTTTCTTACCGTGTTAAGTTGATGGATATCGGCCCCGGCCTGGAGGAGAAGCTGGGTAACCGTTCGCTTATCTTCCAGGCTAACCCCATCAGCCGGCAAACAAAGATGCGCCGACCCACCGCCCGAAATCAACAAGAGCAGAAGATCCCTGTGGCTGGTGACGAGAGCCATCTCTAATGCCTTTTCTCCGGCCCGAAGGCTCCATTCGTCAGGGAGGGGATGAGCAGCCGGGAAATAGACAATTCTATCCTTTTCCTCGTATTCTTTTACCCCGGTCACCACCCCGGCCGCCAGTTTATCCTCGATCATGGGAAGAAGACTGGCAGCCAGGGGAAACCCGGCTTTTCCACAGCTGATCAGCCTGATGGTTGAGGAAGCCTCGAGCTCAAATATTTCGCCATTAATAACGAGCCTTGAGCCATCCCTGGTAACGTTTTCAACCACCAACCGTTCTGGCTGAACTGAATCGAGTGCCGCTCGGGCAGCTCGCCTGGCCATTGTCTTTAAATCCATAGCTGTCTCCATCCTTATTCCCTTAACCTTTAAAATCTTTCACTTTGAGCGGGTCTATGGTAAAAATAATAAAGGGATCGAAATGCTCTTATCAACGACTTCTTTTGATCAACCAAATCGAACGTCATCGTCTTTAAGATCGACTCTTAAAAGGGGCTGCCAGCTGGCCGTCTTTCAGCTAGCTCTTCTTATTTTAGTCCAGTTGTCCCTTTATTCTCAACAGGAAAACTCGGCTGCTTCTGATATTCAAAAAAGACTGAATCTAATTGATCAGCAGATTTCTCAGCTTAAAGCCAGGCTGGAAGAAGAAACCAGAAAAGAAAAATCTCTACTCTCAACCCTGGAAACCATCAGGCTGAAACGCCGGGTCCTGCAGGCTGAAATTGATGCCCTGAATCTCAGGCAGAATATGGCCAGGCGAGAGCTATCTGACCTCAATAAAAAAATTGAAGCCACCAGGATCAGCCTGCAAAAAGAAAAGGAGGCAGTGGAAAAGACACTGGTCACTTTATATAAGTTCGGTCGGCTGGATTTTATGCACTTTTTTCTTAAAGCCAACGACCTTGAGGTTTTCCTGCAGGAGAGCAAGAATTTGACTTTTCTGGCCAGATACCAGGGTGAAGCCATCAGCGCTTATTTGAATACGATCAAAGAGCTGGAAAAATTGCAGCAGGAAATCAAAGCCAAACAGGCAGAAATTGACGGCTTACTCCGGGAAGCAGCCAGTAAACAACAGGACCTTCTCCAGCAAGAAACCATCAGCCAGCAGCTCCTGGCCCAGATAAAAAAAGATAAAAAGGCACATGAACAGATGGTGGCCGAATTGAAGAGCAGTTCGGATGAGCTTCAACGCTTGCTTAAACGTTTGCAGAATCAAGAAATTGCGCTGCCTTCCCCTTTTATTCCCTTGAACGAACG
>JAKPCG010000086.1 GCA_029553365.1 Acidobacteriota bacterium
AAAAAGCACAAAGCAAGCCAGGTAAGCCAACCCCAGACTGAAAATATAAAGTTCTGCTTGCTCCCGGCCATTTTTTTTGAAAAGTAAGTAGGCCAGAATGACCACCAGCGGTAGATAGGCCACATAGGCCAGCATCAACAGCTCCGTTAGCCAGGGTCGATAAAGGCCAACCACCCATTTATTGGGGCTAACGCTAAAAATTTTCATATCCAGGTTGGCCAGATACCGGTCATAAGGAATGGAAGTGATCAGCGCAACCAGACTGCCGGCCAGTTTATATAGATAAGCATACCCAGCCAGGGGACCGGCTAAGAGCCAGAATTCGAGTTCGGGCTTTGCCTGGGACTTCCGTCTCCAGTCAGGCAGGTTCAAAAAGATTAAGATAATAAGCAAATTTAGCGGCAAAAAATAAATTGAATGGCGGCGGTGAAGGAAATAATCAATAACAGCCAGTAACGAAAAAAATACGAGAGCCAGGGTTACCAGCTGCTCGCCAGCTGTTTGATGGCTGAGTCTTAAGGCCGCCCTGTTTTTCATGCCAGAGAATGAAAATTGTCTAATTTTTAATGGCTCTGATCTCAATACTGGGGGGCTGCTCTAAATGAGCCTTGACAGTACACTGGTCGGCGGCTTTAGCTACTGCTTCCCGATATTTATCCGGGAAACTTTCCGGCAGATGTATCTCCAGCTTAATATTTTTTACCAGCCTGGACTCCGGGCTTCTCTCCGTTGACATGGTTAGATAGATTCCCTCAGTTGACAGCTGGCGCTGTTTCAAAAAAGCCAGCACATAGAAACCAGCACAGGTGGCAATGGAGGTCAAAAACAGCTCAAAAGGTGTCGGGGCGGAATCACCCCCTCCCGCCGCCAGCGGCTGATCGGTGGTAATCAGATGGCCGCGACATTCAGCCTTTACCACCAAACCATCGCCAAAAGTAACTTTTATGTCCTGATTGCTCACTCTTAACCTCCCTGATGATTTTATCAGGATTTATTTTACACTATAACAGTCGGGGAGCAATAGTTACCCCGCCTGCAGACAACTTTCCAGCCTTTTTATTCCATGATTTACCCACTGAAATCACCCCGGCAGGTGATGACACCGTTCTTTTCGGCAATTATTCTAAAGTCATCTTTGGTCAGGAGGTTTAGATGAAAAAAGTATTCAGTTATTGTTTGGTAGCTGTTTTTTTGTTTCTTCTGGTCTCCCCTTCAATCTTAAAAGCTGATGTCCAGTTCGGTCTAAGAGTGGGTGGCAACTCCGCCAAGCTGACCGGGAATGACCTGGAGGATATCGAAGCCACGGTCAAAAGCAAAATTGGCTTCGTAGGCGGTATTTTTCTGGCTTTTAATCTGGGTAAGATGATCACCATTGAACCAGAGATTCTTTACACCATGAAAGGCGGCACTGTAGAAGATACTACCGGCGAATACAGCGAAAAAATCTATGGCGATTATTTAGAAATTCCCCTTCTTATCAAAGTCAAGATTCCTCTGCCCGGAATAAAACCAGTTGTTTTTGCCGGGCCGGCAGTTGGGTTCAAATTAAGGGAAAAATATGAACTAAATGGCGAGGAACTGCCTCTCGAAGAAAAAATTCTAAAAAATAATGATTATGGAGCTATTTTTGGGGCGGGCCTCGACATTGGCCGGCACTTTATGATTGATGTGCGATATAGCCTTGGCTTACAGAAAATTATAACGGCGGTTGAAGAAGGGACATCGCCGGATGTAAAGAATGGCGTCTGGTCAGCGACGATTGGTATTGCTTTTTGAGCAGCTGATTAAGTGATGAGTCGCTGGCTGCTGGCCAGGATTAGATGCTTTTTTGCCTGGACTAAAGGAAGCAGTCAGAAGGCTGGAAAACAGATAAACGAAAGTTGGTGTCCGGTTCTTCCCTCTTTCCCCCCGGCGAGGGAAGAGCCGGCCCATTATTTTTTCAGGGTTCCTGTTAAACCTCAGTTTCAGGCAACTTATCAACCGGAAATTACCTGTTACCGTTCTGGATGGCTTCTTCCAGGGTACTGGCCAATCCCTGACAATCAGAAATAATCGAGAACGTCTTTTTTATTTTTAACCCGGTCTAAAGGCTTCAGCTGCTGAGATAGGCCAGAGCCTGGTCAATAGCCTGATGATTGCCGACCAGAACCAGGACATCGTGTCCCTGAAGACGGAAATCAGCGCCAGGCCCGCTCCAGGTTTTCTCATTTCTGACTACAGCTATAACAGTCACGCCTGTCTTGCCTCGCAAATCAATTTCGCCCAGGGTCTTACCGGCTATAGAGGCTGTTTCCGGCACCAGAAAAGTCTCGACCACTCCTGCTTCCAGGAAATCATAAATTTTTTCATCAAGACGGCGGGATGATGATCTGGCACCCCGTAAAAGCCCATAATGTTCGCTCCTGAGGATCTGAACCTGGGTATTGATGATATTTCTTGGCAGATGGAATTTTTCCAGGACCCGGACAAATATTTCAATTGAGGTCTCGAATTCTTCCGGAATGACATCACTGGCCCCAAGCGTATAGAGCTCTTCTATCTCGGAAGCAAATCTTGTCCTGACGATAATAAAAATCTCAGGGTTTAGTTGCCGGGCCAGGCTGACCGCCCGTCTGGTAGCTAGGGGGTCATTAAGGGCAATAACCAGAGCTTTGGCCCTGTCTATCCCCGCCTCCTTTAGGATTACAGAACTGGAGGCATCACCAAAGATAATTGGCTCTCCTGCCCGGGAAATCCGGCGATAGGTATCTGGATTAAGATCCAGAATGACATAAGGAATGCCTGTCTCTTTCAGTACTCTGGCCAGATTCTGACCGTTGAGTCCGAAACCGGCAATAATAACATGGTTGACAAGAAAGGCCGGTTCGACGCCTGATTTTTCTGGCCTCTGGCCGCTCTGGTATTTAGAGCCAACTCTATCAGCCAGACGCGGTCCTAACTCTACCAGAAGAGGCGTAGCCAGGATGGTCAAAATTGAAGAAGCAATGAACACCTGGAAATCCTGGCCGGCCAGGAAACCGTTTTCCCGGCCGACATTGGCCAGAACGAAAGAAAACTCGCCGACCTGAGCCAGGCCAAAAGCCGCCAGGAGAGAAGATCTGGGATCAAAGCTGAGCAGCCTGACTGTAAAAAAGACAGTTATGACCTTAATTAGAATGATGCCGGCCACCACCGCCAGAACCAGACCCATAAGACTCCAGACTATCTTAGTGTCAAGAAGCATGCCTATGGAGACAAAAAAGAGGCTGTTGAAAACGTCCTTGAAAGGAAGGATATCAGACACCACCTGATGGCTATAATAAGACTCCGATATAATCATACCAGCCAGAAAGGCCCCCAAGGCCAAAGACAGACCGAGGGAAGCGGTCAGGTAAGCCATGCCCAGGCAGGCAACTAAAGAAGAAAGGAGAAAAATTTCCTTTATTCTGGTACCAACAATCATCGAAATTAAGGCCGGCATAACCTTTCGGGCCAGCAGGAAAACAGCCGCCACGGCCGCCACACTTAGAATGAGATGTTTGCCCACGGTCAGAAGAGAAACAGTCTGAAGGTTAGCCAGAACCGGGACCAGAGCCAGCATTGGAACTAAAGCTATGTCCTGAAAAATTAGAATCCCAAAAGAAACCTGCCCCTGAGGAGAATCAAGCTGATTTTTATCGGACAGAATTTTCAAGACGACGGCAGTTGAGCTCAAAGCCACCAAAAAGCCATCGAGAATCGCTTCCTGCAACCTTATTCGCAAAAGCATACTCAGGACGGCCGTCAAGCCGATGGTAAGGAGAACTTGCAGGCTGCCACCCAGCCAGAAATACCGTTGAATTTTTTGGAGCCTGTCCAGCGAAAATTCAAGACCGATGGTGAACAGCAGCATCATGACTCCAACTTCAGCCAGGGCATTAATCGCTTGAAGGTCCTTGACCAGACCAAATCCTCCAGGGCCAAGAATTATACCGGTAATCAAAAAGCCAACTACGGCTGGTATTCTTAACCGGTGGAAGATAAAAATAACAAGAATAGAGGCAGCCAGGACAGTCAGGAGTTCGGCCATCAGAAACAGATTCATCTAAGCTGCTTTCCGGAAATTAAAGATTTCTTTATATTAATTATAATAATTTCCAGCAGCTGACAAGTTGAATTCTGGCTGCTGGTTAGACTCTATTTCGAGGCAGGCCTCTCCAATCCTCCAGCCACCGGAGATTACGGGTTAGCCCTGAATGAGCCCTTAATTTGACAAAAAGCAGCCATAATAAATATTATTAAGGTTTAGAGGTCTTGGTTACAGGGGAAGATAAAAATGAAAAAAACAGCCGTCTTTGGCCTGGCTCTGGCCTTGATCTTGCTTTCGGCCCCGCCAGCTCAAGCCCTGATAGATTTTGGAATTAAAGGCGGGATTAATAATTCTAAGATATTGTTTAGCCCTGCGGATAGCTTTTCCAATCAGGACTACCGGCGGGGGGCAAGTTTTGGTGTTTTTTTTACTTTTAACCTGGGCCGCCTCGGACTGCAGCCAGAAGTTCTTTATTCGAAGCGTGGTCTGGAGTGTCAAATGTTAATAGCACCACCAATTGCAGATGGCGACTCTGCCTATCTTGCCCCCTGTACAGCCAGGCTGGACTATATTGAAATCCCCCTTTTAGTCAGGCTTAATATAATTCCTTTAGGGCCGGTTAAAGTTTATGCTTTTGGCGGTCCTTCCTATGGTATCTTATTGAAGGCCAAGCTGGACATCACCACCGGGGGACAAACTGATACCGAAAATATCAAAAGTGATTTTAAGGATTCGGCCCTGGCTATCGTTGGCGGACTGGGAGTAGATCTAAAAATACCTCTGCTCTTCAGGGTAACACTGGAAGCCCGCTATCATTATGGGCTGAATAACATTCTATCTGACACTTCCAGGCTGCTGGAGATGACTGACAAAGCCAGAAACAGCGGTTTTTCAATCATGGCCGGCCTCAGTTTTTGAAGTCGAAAGTTCAGTCCTGAAGGCAAATGATTGGCCAGAAACAGACAGCGCCGATGGTTGATGAAAAGCAATAGTGGTAGCGGGATTAATAGCTATTTAAAAGGAATCAGAAATAAGTCAGGAAAATAAAAAAGCTTATCACCAATAGTCTGATCTTATCAGTTCAGGCTTGGATTTTCTGAAAAAAATCCTTGCTGTCTCATCACTCTTTCGTTTAAAATATCGCAAGATTTATCAAAAATCTGATCTTCTGGAAGATTCCAGAAGTATTGAGTAATTGATGTACCTGAATCTTGATAAGAAAAATTACAAAAATGTTCTCACCTTTTTTTGTTTGACAGGAATTGTCCTTCTAATTTCTTTTCCGTCTTCGGCTCAGCAGCAAAACAAGATTCTCAATGTCCAGAAATTAGATTCCCCTCCAAAAATTGATGGACGGCTTGACGATGATGCCTGGAAGATTATCCAGCCAGTTGGAGATTTCGTCCAGTATGACCCGGTAAATGGCGCCAGAGCCTCGGAAGAAACACTGGTCTGGGCCGGTTATGACGATAGATATATTTATTTTGCTTTTCTGATGAAAGATTCTCAGCCAGAAAAAATCTGGGCAGAGTTGACTCCACGAAATGAATATGAAAATAATGACTCTATTACGGTCATACTCGATACTTATCATGATGGCCGGACGAGCATCAGCTTTACTCTCAACCCGAAAGGTGTCCAGCAAAACTCCGTAGAAACTATCTGGAAATCAGAAGCCAGGATTAATAGCGATGGCTGGTCAGCTGAAATGGCTATTCCCTTTAAATCCTTGCGTTTTTCCTCAGCCTCAGAACAGATCTGGGGGATTAATTTTATGCGTTATATCCACCGTCTGAATGAAACCGACTACTGGACAGAAGTCAAGCGTGACCTGCCAAAGCTTCAGCAGATGGGTGAACTTCGTGGTCTGGTCGGGATAAAACCAGGGCATAATCTTGAAATTTTCCCCTATGCCGGTTTGCGTTCAACCCGCTGGGCAGGCGAAAAAGATGACAAACTTGCGGTTGGGGCTGACCTTAAATACGGGATAAAGCCAAATCTTTACCTCGACGTGACGGCCAGTCCTGATTTCAGCCAGATCGAATCCGATCCTTTCATTTATCAGCTTTCTCCCTATGAAAGATATTTCAGTGAAAGACGGCCCTTTTTTACTGAAGGCAGTCAGTATTTCAGGCTGGCCACTGAAAATGGTTATGATCTGTCAACTGAGGCCCGCGTTTTTTATTCGCGACGAATCAGCGATCCCAGGTTCGCCGCTAAAATTACTGGCAAAACAGGTGGCTATTCTTTTGGTCTGCTGGGGGCTCTGAACAAAGAAGAATATGGTTCGGCGGAATTTGGTGTGGTCAGAATCACCAAGGATATTTTTAAAAATTCCCAGGTCGGCATCTATTATACAGGTGTCGGTGGCGAGACCAGTACCAATCATAACGTGGCGGTTGATTATAGCTTTAATTTTAAAGAAATCTATTATCTGCGTGGATCTCACCTGTTTGCCTTTAATTCACAAGGAGGAAATAATAACAACGGTCTTCATCTAGTTCAGTTTAACCGTGAACCTGATACCGGCTGGCAGTTCAATGCCGGCCTGGAAAGAGTAGAAGATAATGTTAAACTACAGGCTGGTTATCTGGATCGGGTTGATTTTCAGTCTTTTCACTCCATGATTGGCTATGCCTGGCGATTTAATCGCGGAACAATCCAGAGAGTAAGCTGGGATCTAACTGGCACCATCAGCCAGGATTCACATGGACACAAGGTAGGAGATCAGCTTGAATTGATGATGTTCTGGAATTTATTTAACCGAATTGATTTTCATTATGGATTTTTTACCGGGAAAGACCAGTATCAAGTGCTAACCTCATCACAAGAGCTGGTCTGGAATGGTAGTTTTTTAAAAAATTATGGTGGACATTTTGATTTTGGCTGGGAACGTGGCGGCTTCTTAAAAGAAATCGGTCTGGAAAGCCGCTGGGAAAAAAGAGGTATCTATAACGAAGAATTTACAGCCGTCAGCCCCGGCACGGAGTTCTCCCTGGAAGGCTCCCTGTCTTTAAGACCTCGCAGTAACCTGGAGTTTTCTTTCGAAGCAGATTGGATAAATCAGAAGCTTTCAGACTCCGGACAGACCGTTTTCGAAGGTTTAACTTATGAAACTTCAATTCATTATCAGGTTACCAGAGAACTTTTTTTAACAGCCCGACTTCTGGGCGAGACCAGAGAAGATCAATATAATTTTGATTTTCTTATTGGTTATTATTTCGGCGCTGGCAATTTAATTCAACTCAGCTTCAAGCAAAGCCAGCGAAAGGAATTTCTGGTAACAGAAAAAGGACATTCTTTCACCTTTAAACTGTCCTATCTCTTCCGCCTGTAACGTCTATTTTACTGGTTTTCCGGGAGTTAGTAGGCTACTAAAAAGAGGGCATCAATGGCTTTTTCCGGAAAATAAGTGCCACGCAGGCGTCTGATATCATCCAGCGAGGAAATTTCCTCCGGCCCTATTTTAACTTTGCCCTGTTGCCGAAGTCTAATATAAAGCTCAGCCAGAGCAATGAGAGAAGCCCCCAGGGGAATGACAGCGAGACTTTTTTCCAGCTCATTGGCTTTCTGGCGGTAGTGAACAAAATAAGTTTGCAGAATAGGCTGAACCTCATCTAGAATGAGGGCGGCAGTCTTCAGCATAATTTTTTCCCGATCACTCAGATTATTTTGAACAAACTTTTCTTCGTTCATTAATTTGGAAGTTTCACTGAAAAGCGGCAGGAAATTCTGGAGTTCCTGAATATCGCTCAATAAAGCGGCTGATTTTATATTCTCCACCTCAGCTTTGTTTAATTCGAGAACTTCAGCCATTTTCCCGGCTAAATCAGCTATCTTTTCTGCTCGCGATTTGCCTTCCTCACCCACTTCTAAATATTTCAACACGATAGCCAGGATACCCAGATAAGCTTTTTTCAAATTTAAGACTTCTCTTTCCGTTCTCTCACTTAGCGTACCAACAATCCAGGCCGTCAGGACCAGAAAAACTGCCCAGGAAATAAGAAAAAATAAATCATCCCGACTAAAAAGAAACTTAACTCTGATGACCTCATAAGAAAAAACCAGATAAAGAGTTTCAAGCAAAATGCAGGTTATAGCAATAAGGAGCGCCCGTCTCCGCCCGAGATAATAGCCAGAAAAAATTACAGGTAGGAAAAAGAAATTGAGTAAAATGAATTTATAATGGACAAGAAAACCAGCCCCCACAATGACCAGAACAATAATAATGGCGATAATCGTTTCCAGCTCTTTGCCTGATAAGCCCTTTTTCCCTATCTCGGGCATTGACCCTCCTCGGCCGATCAGCTTTCCTTCTGTTCAGAATATGATCAACTTATATCACGATTTCTGCTTCCTGGTCAATAAAAATTTATCTGGAGAAATCGGTCAATCAACCCTTTTTCTCCTTTGATCTGCCCTTAGCTTATTACAGCTTTATTTTTAAATTTACTCCCAGAGCTGGTCCGCTAAGCTCCCACTTAAAATCTCGCAGGACACCATCACTATCATAGAAGGTCAATTTTTGTCCGACCGCAGCCGGATCATCTGCTGACTTTTTAATTTTAAAAGAACCGATTGTGCCAAAAGGATATCTGATTACAGCCAGAAGGGAAACCCGGCTGGATAATCTATATTCGGCTCCGACCTCGGCATGAGGTATCACAGCATCTCCAGTAGCCACAGTTTTTCTCGAACCGGTATCAACAGTTTCATCTCCTTCGACCCAGGTCCAGGATTCCTTTTCAGTATAGCGGGCAAAATAATAGCCCAGACCACCCCCCATGTAAGCTTTGATCTTTGAAAACGGTAGATTGATTCGGACCGTAGCAGTAATGGGTATGACCGATAAACCTATTTTCCCGGTCTCGGTTACACCATAGCTGACCGAGCTGACAGTTCCCGCCGAATCAAGGGAAGTAGTTAGCGTCCTGAAGGCATAATCAGCCCCCAGAGCGAGGCCAACCTGCTCACTGGCCCGGACTTCTAATTCCCCCCCGAAATTGAAAGCTCCGCTCATTCTGCTCATCTCATTCAGGTAACTGGTCAGGCCCAGCTCCTTCAGATAGGATTCGAGCGCATTAAGATCTTTATTAATAGCCGGCCTGAGTTGTTTATTGAATGTCTTGGAATAAGGAATAAAATAGCTCCCCTTCAAGGAAAAAGAAAATTTTCTGTTATCATCCTGAGCATAGGCCAGAGTGGACATGGCCAGCAGGGCGATCATCAGCTTTTTTATTTTCATTGTTGCCTCCAGCATGGTCTCCGTTTTTACCTGGTGGTTATGGAAGCGGCCCGTAAACTACCAGGTTATTGGTCTTGTTTTCTTCAGTCAGGACATTTTCTGGATCAATCACGGCTACCAGATATTTACCCGAGACATTGACACTACCCTCAACATAGCGGGTAAACATCAGTTTCCGACTGCTCTCTCCCAGTAAAGCCAGCGTAATCGCTCTGGTATTTAAAGGTATATCCAGGCTTATCCCATCCGAACTCAAATAATAGGAAACTTTATAGCCATAATCAGCCGGAGCTTCGCTGATATTTTTCAGCTCGAAGAAACCAGTGATAATAGTCGTTCGGCCCAAAAATCTGGTGATTTTAAGATCATGCCACTCACCCGTCAGATCAGGTAGAGGCGGTGGACCAAAAACCGCTATAATCGTCAGGTCACCATTTATAATGACCGGAACTGTGCTGTTGGTGGATGAGATATCTCCACTCCAACCTTCAAAACCAGAATTTTCATCGGGGGTAGCAGTTAATTTGATCAAGGTGCCTGAAGTGTAGCTCTGAGAACAGACTGTCCCGCAGTTAATAGCTTCATCATCACTGGTAACTGTGCCACTCCCTGAGCCTGATTTTAAGATAGTCAGCGTATAAGTGGCTCCCTCAGGAGCGAATTTGGCTGTGATGACTTTATCCGAGCTCATGGTGACAGTCAAGGTGGCGTCTGTGCTATGGACATCCCCGCCCCAGCCGCCAAAAATATAACCGGCAGCAGGGGTGGCTTCCAGAATGACCTTTGTGCCGGCGTCATAGACTTGAGAATTATCGAAATCGGTATTTATGCCACCATCATGACTGACCACCTGGCCCGAACCAAACACATTTACTGTCAGTAAATATTGATCAACTGCCCCCAATTTGGCCACAAAGGCATCTGTTCCACTAACGCTATCATCATAAGTCTCATCAGTTACCGGAAAAGCAGAAGAGGAGGTATAACCAGTAACATAAACGTTTCCGCTATTATCAAGAGCCAGGGCATAACCCAGATCATTAGCCACACCGCCCAGATAAGTTGAAGCCAGCAGCACCTGGAGATTGGACGAGATTTTGCAGACTATTGCTTCCAGGCCACCCTTATGGCTGGTGCTATAAGCTCCACTGGTCACCGGGAAATCTGTTGATTGAGTCCAGCCGGTAAGATAAACGTTATCATAAGAATCGGTTATTATAGAACGGCAGTAGTCATCGCTGGTACCACCGAAATAGCTGGAGAAGAGCAAGTAATCAAGATCGGCAGACAGTTTAGATATGAAAAGGTCAAAACCGCCTTTTAAACTATTGGAATAGGCTGCTGATGATACCGGATAATCAGCTGAGGCCGTGTAGCCAGCCACCAAAATTTTCGATTGGCCGTCACGCGCCAGGGCATAGATATTATCATCTCCGCTTCCACCTAGATAGGTCGAGACATATAGTTCGCTCAGATCCGGACTGATCCGGAAAATCACCCCATCATAGCCACCATGGAAAGACCGGTCATAGCCTCTGGAGTTAACAGGAAAGTCGGTGGATTTAGTCCTACCAGCCACATAAATGGTATATCCATAGCCATTGCCAACCGAAGGACTGGCCAGTTCACCGCTGCGGCTAAAAGTTGAATTTTCGCTATCTTCGTTCGCCTCTGCCTGCCTTTTGCCGGCCAATTTTCCGCTGGACTTTCTTTCTGAGCTGATCTTATTATTCCCCACAGCAGTCCTGGTCTGGCTGGAAACAGAGGTTCTAATCGAGCCGGGGATAAGATAAGCATCTCCTAAAACCAGGGCAGAGCCGATGTCATAATCTCCTCCCCCGATATAAGTCGAAGCTAATAGAGAATTAAGAGAATTAGACAATCTGACTACAAAAATATCATACCCGCCTTTATAAACCTCACTGTAGGCCCCGGGTGTAACCGGGAAATCAGCTGAACTGGTAGTTCCAGTAAGGTAAATATTGAACGAGCTGTCGAGGATTAAAGAGGCTGCATAGTCATTTTCGCTCCCACCAAGGAAGGTAGAAGCCAGCAGGCTGCTAAGGTCTGACGAAAGTTTGGCGACAAAAGCGTCATACTCCCCGCCCAGGTAAGTCCCCTGAAAAGCTCCAGGAATTATGGGAAAATCTCTGGAACTGGTGGCTCCAGCCAGATAAACATGGCCAGCGCTATCCAGAGCCATAGAATAAAGATAATCAGTTCCAGCTCCTCCAAGATAAGTTGAAGCTTCCAGCGTCTTCAAATCAGAAGAAAACCTCGAGACAAAAAGATCATATTCACCATGGTAGGTGCGATCATAAGCTCCGTCAGTGGTCGGGAAATCAGCGGTAGAGGAAAGAGTATAACCGGCCACATAAACGTGCCCCGAATTATCCAGAGCCAGGCAAAAGCTGCGATCGTTACCTGTTCCGCCCAGATAAGTGGAAGCGGATAGAGTACTTAAAGCCGGATCGATGACCAGCGTCAGTTGAGGATCATAGGAACCAACGATTTTAAATCCATATTCGTTCTGACCTTTTAATTCATAAACCACCTCAACGGCCGTCTTCTGCCCATCTTTTTCCTGAAAGCCAACCGGTTTCATCATAGCCAGTTCGCTCTGGCTGGCAGAGAGAATCAATTCCCCAGATTCATCAATCTTCAGAGAATCAGCATCATCTATTCTTATTCTTATGTCTTCTACATTTGCCCCTGGCCTTAAATAAAAAAGTTTTTCAACATTTTGCCCGGAGGCTTTTAGCTCAACTTCAATCCCTGGATAGATAGTCCCCAGAGACAGACTGTTATAGCTGGCCAGTCCCTTTTTCCACCTGTCTGGATTGTTGCCCTCAAAATAAGATATACAGCCCGAGGCTTTTTCCTGACCGCCGGGCGCAAGAGTAGCTAAAGAGCCGGTTGGGGTTACAAAGCTTTCCCGAAAAGAGACAGACCGGAGTTTTTCAACCGTGTTGTTTCTGGTTAATTCTGACCTGCCCAAAGCCTGACTGCCAGGCATCTCGGGAATGGCTATCAACCCATTAACTCTTTGCTGATCGGCTACAGTTAAAGAATAAACAAGGTCATGTTCAGTCACCAGAAACTTTCCTGAAAAAAGGCCGGCTTGATACTTAATATGATCAGCCCACTGACCTTCATTGGCCACAAAAGGCAAGGTTATTCCCGCCAGATTAAG
>JAKPCG010000112.1 GCA_029553365.1 Acidobacteriota bacterium
TTGACCTGATGAGGAATGGTCGTTCCGTTCAGCGGAATTTCTATCATATTTTTTTTGGCATCTTCGACCGCCTTAGCTATGGCCTGAGGAACTTCTCGGGCCTTACCCAGGCCAACGCCAACTTTGCCTTTCTCGTCACCCACGGCCACCAGGGCAGAGAAACTGAGATTTTTTCCACCTTTAACGACTTTAGTGACTCTTCTGATCGAAATAACCTGGTCTTTTAATTCAATCTCTGGACTCAGTGATTCATCAAGCTTTTCAAAATCTTCATGTTCCACGCTAATTCCTCCTTAGATCCTCACTCAAAAAGAAATTCCTTCCGCCCTCAGGGCCTCAGCTAAAGCTTTTACCCGGCCATGGTAAGGATAAATTCTACGGTCAAAGACGACTGTCTCCAAATTCTTTTCTTTCAGTCTTTTGCCCAGCACAGAACCAAGCTGCTGGCTGGCTTCTTTGTCTTTGGTCTTCTTGACCTTTTCCCGAAACTCTTTTTCCAGAGTGGAAGCCGAGACCAGAACTTTACCCGACAGATCATCCACCACCTGAGCATAGATATAACGATTAGACCTGATGACAATCAATCGCGGTCTGGACGGTGTACCTTTTAATTCTTTTCTTATTCTTTTTCTTATTCTTTCTTTTCTAACTTTTTTTATTTCAGACTTTGACTTAAGCACTGGCCACCCTCGCTTTTCTCTCTTTCTTGATCAGCGTTTCTCCAACCAGCCTGATACCTTTTTGTTTGTACGGATCAGGCTGTCTAAATCTTTTAATCGTATCAGCTACCTGGCCAACCTTTTGCTTGTCTATTCCCTTAACGGTTAGCAGTGTTGGCTTTTCAGCAATAATTTCTATCCCCTCGGGGATTTCATAAATAATCGGACGCGAATAACCAACATTTAGCTCGAGTTTATTTTTTTCAACTCTGGCCCGATAGCCGACCCCGGTGATTTCCAGCTGCTTGGTGTATCCCTGAGTGACGCCGACCACCGCATTGTGAGCCAGAGAACGGCACAGGCCGTGAAATTGCCGGATCTGCTGTTCCTCGCTATCCCTTTCCAGGAGAAGTTGATTACCTTCCAGTTTTGCCTTGAGGCCAGCATAAAGAGGCGAGGATAATTTCCCCAGCTTACCTTCAAACTCCAGCCGATCAGGGAAGATAGTTACCTTCACCCCGGTCGGTATTTCTATAGGCTTCTTTCCTACTCTCGACATGTTCTTACCTCACACCTGGTTTTACCAGATTTCGCACAGGACCTCACCACCAAGACCAAGTTTTTCGCACTGCTGGCCAGTCATCACTCCCCTGGAGGTAGAGATAATGACAATGCCCAGACCATCCAGAACCTTTGGAATTGAATCCTGGTTGCAGTAAATCCGACAGCCTGGTTTACTAACTCGGCGAAGCCCGGTAATGGCACTCTGGTTATTATCAGTATACTTTAAAGTAATATTTAAAATGCCTTGCTTGTTATCTTCTATCAGTTTGTAATTTTTGATATAGCCTTCTTCTTTTAAGATACGAGCGATTTCAACTTTAAGCCGGGAAGAAGGCAGATTAACTTCTTTCTTTTTTGCCCTGACGGCATTCCGGATTCTTGTTAGCATATCGGCAATCGGGTCAGTCGCGCTCATGACTTCATCCTTTCAAGCAATTTTACCAGGAAGCCTTGGTGACGCCGGGAATTTCACCCTTTAAAGCCAGTTTTCTGAAACACAGACGACACAGATCAAACTGACGATAATAGCCTCTCGGCCGGCCGCAGAGGCGGCAGCGGTTCCGATGGCGAATAGAGTATTTTGGCTTTGATAAATCCTTATAAATCTTCGCAGTGGTCGCCACTTTTTATCCTTCCTTTCATCAAGCTTCACGGAAAGGCATGCCCAGCTTTTTAAGCAGAGCATAAGCTTCCTGATCATTTCTGGCCGTGGTGACAATGGTTATATTCATGCCGCGCGGCCTTTCTACCTTAGTATAATCAATTTCGGGGAAAACCAGCTGATCTCTCAGGCCAAGGGTATAATTGCCTCGTCCGTCAAAACCAGAGGGAGAGACTCCCCGGAAATCTCTGACACGGGGCAACACTATATTGACCAGACGATCAAAAAATTCATACATCCTTGCCCGTCTTAAGGTTACATAACAGGCAATCGGCTGGCCCTTCCTCAGCTTAAAGGCTGATATGGATTTCTTAGCCCGGCCGATAGCCGGGTATTGACCCGTGATCAAGCTTAATTCAACCTTGGCTGTATCCAGCAACTTTATATTCTGGATGGCATCCCCTGCCCCCATATTGATGACAATCTTTTCCAGTCTGGGAACAGCCATGACATTATCAATTTTCAGCTCTTGTTGCAAATCTTTAATGATCTCGGTTTTATAGCGTTCTAATAACCTGCTCATCTTCTAACCTCTCAGGACTTTTCCAGATTGGTCTGACATCGGCTGCAAACCCTGATTTTAGTCCCGTCCTCTAAAATTTTATATCTGGCTCTGACCCCGCGGCCACACTCCTGGCAGTATAACATGACCCGTGACACCGGCAACGGAGCTTCTTTTTCCATGATCCCGCCCTGGATATTCTGACTGCGGTCAGGACGGACGAAAACCTTAACAAAATTAATCTTTTCCACCACCACCCTATTCTCTTCAGGGATAACCTTAAGAATTTTGCCGGTTTTTCCTCGATCCTTGCCGCTTCTGACAATAACCTGATCATTTTTCTTAAAAGGAAATTTGGCCATCAGAGTACCTCCGGAGCCAGAGAGATAATCTTCATGAATTTCTTTTCTCTGAGCTCCCTGCCCACCGGGCCAAAGACACGGGTGCCAAGTGGCTCGCCTGTCTTATCGATAATAACTGCCGCATTGTCATCAAAGCGAATATAAGAACCGTCTTTCCTTCTGACTTCCTTCCTGGTTCGGACGATGACTGCCCTGACCACTTTCCCTTTTTGAATTTTACTGTCCGGATCAGCTTCTCTGACGGAAGCAGAAATAACATCACCAATAGTTGCCACCTGGCCAACACCTCCGCCCAGGGGGGTAATGGCCATGATCTTCCTGGCCCCTGAGTTATCGGCCACCTTGAGCTTGGTTCTCATCTGAATCATGTTAGTTCATCCTTAATTTCAGATTCTATGTCTTTGGAAGCTAAATCAACAATCTCTGCCACCCGCCATCTCTTCAACTTGCTGATCGGTCTGGACTCCGCAATTCTGACCACATCTCCAACCTGACATCTGTCCAACTCATCATGAGCCAGAAACACTTTCTTTGTTCTGATCGTTTTCTTGTAAAGCGGATGCTTCTCAAGAGTTTTAACCAGGACTTTGACGGTTTTGGCCGATTTTTTAGCCACTACCGTGCCCACTTTAGTTGTCACTCTTTTTTTCTGTTTAGCTTCCATTTTTTACTTTGCCTCTTTTTTCTGAATTTCCTGCAGCACAGTATTAATTCTGGCGATATCTTTTCTGATATTCCTGATTTTCATTGGATTATCCAGCTGCCCCATAGCTTTCTGAAAACGCAGCCTGGATAGCTGGTCTTTAAGATCAATTACCCTCTGTCTTAAATCATCAGCCGATAGCTCTCTTATTTCTCTTATTCTCATCTTAACTCCCTGTGTTCTCTGGAGATTAATCTGGTCTTGATCGGCAATTTATGTCCAGCCAAGCGCATACATTCCTGAGCAGTTGCGAAATCAATTCCTTCTACTTCAAAGATAATCCGACCCGGTCTGATGACATCCACCCAGAACTCGGGATCGCCCTTACCGCGGCCCATCCTGGTCTCGGTTGGCTTTTTGGTAACCGGTTTCCAGGGGAAAACCCTGACCCACATCTTGCCGCGCTTCTTCAGAAATCTGGTAATGGTTACCCGTCCAGCCTCGATCTGTCTGGCAGTCAGCCAGCACGGCTCAAGAGCCTGCAGGCCGTACTCACCAAAAGCCAGCTCTGCTCCTCGCTCGGCTCGACCGCGCATCCGGCCTCGATGCTGCTTCCGGTACTTAACTTTTTTCGGCATCAACATGGTTAAATCTCCTCTGATTCAATAATTTGAGAAGAGACTCTGGCCTTTTCCACGTCTCCCCGGTATATCCAGACTTTAATCCCGATCTGACCATACGTGGTAAACGCTTCAGTAAAAGCATAATCAATGTCAGCTTTGAGAGTTTGCAGAGGGAGTTGACCCTTCAGGTACCATTCTGTTCTCGCAATTTCCACACCGCCCAGCCGCCCTGAACACATAACCTTAATACCCCTGGCTCCCATTTTCAGAGCATTCTCAACTGCTCTTCTCATAGCTCTTCTATAAGCTATCCTTTTCTCCAGCTGGGTAGCAATGCCTTCTGCCACCAGAGCGGCATTGAGCTCGGGCTTATCAACTTCTCTGATGTCCACATAAGCTTCTCTTTTGGCTATTCCTTCCAGCAAGCTTTTCAGATTCTCAATTTCTTTCCCGCCCCGGCCAATGATAATTCCGGGCCGGGCCGTATGGATAATCACCCGGACCTTTGGTCCAACCCTCTCCACATCAACACTGGCGATACCAGCGTGAGCATATTTGTCTCTGACTGCCTGTTTCATCTGCAGATCTTCATGAACCAAACGGGCATAATCCTTGCCCCTGGCAAACCAACGGGAAGTCCATTGTTTATTAAAGCCTAAGCGAAAACCGATTGGATGCGTCTTCTGTCCCAAGGTTTATCTCCCTTTCTTTTCGTCTAAACAGATTTTTACGTGGCTCATCCTCTTCAAGATGCGATAAGCTCTACCCTGAGGAGCTGGTCTGATTCTCTTCATGGCCGGCCCCTGCTCAATCTGAATCTTGGCTATATAAAGATTGTCAACATCAACATTGGGTGATTTCTGCTGGGCATTGGCAATGGCCGACCGTAAAACTTTTTCTATGATACCACTGATCTTTTTTCGCTCGTTAAATTTCAGGATGGTCAGCGCTTCTCCAACCAGTCTATTCCTGATTAAATCGGCTACCAGGCGCCCCTTCCTGGGGCTCATCCTGACATAACGAGCGCTAGCCTCTGATAGATAATTTTCTTTTTCCATGATTATTTACCCACTTTAAGCTGACGGGCAGTCTTAGAAGTGTGGCCCTTGAAAGTCCTGGTCGGTGCGAACTCACCCAATTTATGACCAACCATTTGTTCGGTCACAAAAACCGGGATGAACTTTCGGCCGTTATGCACTCCGAAAGTCAACCCGACCATTTCTGGAGTAATGATAGAACGTCTCGACCAGGTCTTAATAATCTGGCGCTTTTCTTTGACCGCCTGTGCCGCCTGAACCTTTTCCATTAATTTTGGCTCAACATAGGGCCCTTTGCGAATCGACCTGCCCATAGTTATTTGCTCCTTCTTCTAATAATAAAAGCCTGTGTTCTTTTATTTTTTCTGGTCTTATAACCTTTAGTCGGGATACCTTCCGGGCTGACCGGATGGCGTCCGCCTTTGGTTCTGCCCTCACCGCCACCATGTGGATGGTCAATGGGGTTCATGGCCGTTCCCCGTACGTGCGGCCTGATCCCCAGCCAGCGAGTCCGCCCCGCTTTTCCAATACTGATATTCTGATGATCAAGGTTAGAAACCTGACCAACAGTCGCCCGGCAATTAATATGGACCTTTCTGATTTCAGACGAGGGTAACCTCAGCTGAGCATAATCGCCTTCCTTACCCAGAATTTGAACTCCAGCTCCCGCTCCTCGGGCGATCTGTCCGCCTTTGCCAATAGTTAGTTCGACATTATGAACAATAGTTCCAACCGGGATATACTTAAGTGGCAGGCAGTTTCCAGGTAAAATATCAACCTGTTGATCAGAAGAAATAATAGTGTCACCGACTTTTAAATTGACCGGAGTAAGAATATAGCGCCGTTCGCCATCCCGATATTTGATAAGTGATATGTAGGCAGAACGGTTTGGATCATATTCAATTGTCTCCACTACACCGCTAACACCTATCTTATCGCGCTTGAAATCGATCAGTCGGTAGAGCTTTTTATGACCGCCGCCACGATGACGGGTAGACAGATGACCTTTATTGTTCCGACCGCCGCTTTTTGGCAAAGAGACCAGGAGCGGCTTGTAGGGCTGCTCGCTTGTCACCTCTTCATGACTTAAACCGGTTCGGTGCCGTAAGCCTGACGTAACAGGTTTATAAATTTTAATACCCATGGTTATACTGCCTCAAAATATTCAATCATTTTCTCGCCTTTTTTCAGCTTGACATAAGCTTTTTTCCTGTCTTTAGTTCGCCCCTGGCTGCGTCCCAATCTTTTAACTTTACCCTTTAACTGGACGATGGTCACACTTTCCACATTGGTCTTGAACAGCTCTTCGACTGCTTTCTTAACTTCAATTTTGTTAGCATCAGGCGCAACTTCAAAACAAACTTCATGATTAGCATCTCTCAGCCTGGTAGTTTTCTCGGTTATTAATGGCCGGAGGATTATTTGCTTGGTTTTTTTGGTCATTTCAATCTCTCCACCAGGGAATTAAAGGCTTGCTGACTGAACACCAGCCATTTATACCTAAGCACATCATAGGTATTAAGTTTTTCACCTTCAACTGCTTTAACCTCGGGAATATTCCTGACCGCCAGGAAAAGATTATTGTTTTCTTTAGAATCAACAATCAGAGCCGAGTCAATCTTCATATTCTTGAGCCAGGCAGCAGCTTCTTTGGTCTTGGGCTGAGAAATATTAATCTCATTGACGACCAGTAGAAGATTTTCAGCCAGTTTGGCCGCCAGAGCCGATTTCAAGGCGTTTCTTCTGGCCTTTTTGGGAAGATCGTAACTATAGTCCCTTGGTCTTGGTCCGAAGGTTGTGCCGCCGTGCCTCCAGAGTGGCGAACGATTGCTACCCGCCCTGGCCCGGCCTGTTCCTTTCTGCCTCCATGGTTTACGACCGCCACCACTGACTTCAGCTCTGGTCTTGGTGGAAGCTGTGCCCTGTCGTTGGTTGGCCAGGTAATTGACCACAGTTTCATAAACCAGATGTTCTTTTACCGGATAATTAAAAACCTCTTCCGGTACGCTCATTTCTTCCACCGGCTTTCCACTTTGATCCAAAACTTGTACTTTCATGGCACACTCTTTATTCATGAATTCTTGGCTTTAAACGAACCCTTTTTGATCAGGACCAAACCGCCACAAGCCCCGGGGATAGCTCCTTTGACCAGAATCAGGTTGTTCTCTTTGTCTATCTGAACAATCTTCAGATTTTTGACTGAGATCCTATCCTGACCCATCCGGCCAGCCATTTTCATGCCCTTGATGACCCGTGATGGGTAAGAAGAAGCACCGATGGACCCCGGTGCCCGATGGAACATAGATCCGTGGGCTGCTTCGCCACCGGCAAAGCCGTGACGCCGCATAACTCCCTGAAAACCTTTTCCCTTACTGAGTCCGGTAACCTGAACTTTTTCGCCGACTTCGAACATATCAACCAGGAGCTGGTCACCTTCCTTAATATCTTCTGTGCCCTGATATTTCACCTCTCTTAAAACTTTAAGAACAGGGCTACCCGACTTCTTAAAATGCCCGGTTTCAGCTTTTTTGGGATGCTTCCTGGTTTTTTCTTCAACCAGGCCAAGCTGAAGGGCCTCATAACCATCTTTTTCTCTGGTCTTTTTCTGGATAACAGTACAGGGACCAGCTTTGATGACAGTAACCGGAATAACATTTCCGGCTTCATCAAAGATCTGGGTCATGCCAATTTTTTTGCCAATAAGTCCTTCAATCATCTTCATTCTCCTGCCCCGAAGGCTTTAATTTCCACATCAATACCAGCCGGCAGGTCGAGTTTCTGCAACTCTTCTATCGTCTCATTGCTGTATTCACTTATGTCAATCACCCTCTTATGAACTCTCATCTCAAAATGCTCTCTGGACCTTTTATCAACATGCGGTGAACGAAGAACGCAAAACCGCTGAATTTTAGTCGGCAGCGGGATTGGACCGGAGATTTTAGCTCCTGTTCTTCTGGCCTTGATAACAATATCCTTCACCGATTGATCTAAAAGCCTGTGGTCAAATGACTGCAGTTTAATTCTTATCTTTTCCATGTTCGTTCCTCGTTCTCCATAAAAAGGCCTTCCTTCACTCTATTCCAGGATTTCAGTGACGGTGCCAGCGCCAACTGTCCTGCCACCTTCTCTGATAGCAAATCTCAACCCCTTCTCCATCGCCACCGTCGTGATCAGCTCCACCTCGACCTCAGCATTGTCCCCAGGCATCACCATCTCCACTCCAGCCGGTAACTTAACCGTCCCTGTCACGTCCGTCGTCCGAAAATAAAATTGCGGACGATATCCATTGAAAAACGGCGTGTGACGCCCTCCTTCATCCTTCGTCAAGGCATATATCTGCGCCTTAAATCTCTTGTGCGGCGTGATCGTCCCCGGCTTCGCTAAGACCTGACCCCTCTCCACCTCATCCTTACCTATACCCCTCAACAAACACCCTACATTGTCTCCTGCCTGCCCCTGATCCAGTATCTTCCGGAACATCTCTATCCCTGTCACCACCGTCTTCTTCGTCTCTCCAAACCCTACTATCTCTACCTCGTCTCCGACCTTCACCACCCCACGCTCTATCCTCCCCGTCACCACCGTCCCTCGCCCGGTTATCGAAAAAATGTCCTCTATCGACATCAAAAATGGCTTGTCTATCTCCCGCACCGGCTCCGGTATAAACTCATCCATCGCCTTCACCAACTCCCAGATCGGC
>JAKPCG010000113.1 GCA_029553365.1 Acidobacteriota bacterium
CCGAACGCCAGATCGCCTATAACTCTGATATTACCTATGGCACCAACAATGAGTTTGGTTTTGATTACCTGCGGGACAATATGAAGTTCCGTCTGGAAGATCTGGTCCAGCGCGAATTTAACTATGCCATTGTTGACGAGGTGGACAGCATCCTGATTGATGAGGCCAGGACACCACTGATCATCTCAGGACCGACTCAGGAATCAACTCAGCTTTACTATCGTGTGGACAATTTTGTTCGCCGCTTGCAAAAAGATAAGCATTTTATTCTTGATGAAAAAACCAGAACAGTCACCCTGAATGAAAATGGTGTAGCGGAAGCCGAAAAATACTTTAATGTACCCAATCTTTATGATCTCAACTATATGGACCTGGTGCATGCTATCAATCAGTCGCTTAAAGCTCACTTTTTATTCAGGCGCGATGTAGATTATATGGTTAAGGACGGCCAGGTTATTATCGTTGATGAATTTACCGGTCGGCTGATGCCAGGCCGGCGCTACAGCGATGGTCTCCACCAAGCCCTGGAAGCCAAAGAACGGGTTAAAGTCGAAGAAGAATATCAGACACTGGCTTCCATTACCTTTCAGAATTATTTCCGCATGTACAAAAAGCTGGCCGGCATGACAGGCACAGCTGCTACGGAAGCCGCCGAATTTCAACACATTTATAACCTCGATGTGGTGGAAATCCCGACCAACAAGCCTCTGATCCGCACTGAATACCCCGATGTTATTTACCGTACTGCCAGAGAAAAATGGGAAGCAGTTGTTCAGGAAATAATCGAGCTGAATAAAATCGGGCGGCCGGTTCTGGTCGGCACCATCTCGATTGAAAAATCGGAGCACTTAAGCAATCTGCTTCGCAAGCGGAATATCAAGCATGTGGTCCTCAATGCCAAATATCACGAGCTGGAGGCTCAGATCATTGCCCAGGCCGGAAGGATTGGTTCAGTAACTATTGCCACCAACATGGCTGGCCGCGGTGTTGATATTTTGCTTGGCGGTAATCCAGACTTTCTGGCCAGAGAAATTTTAAAAAAACAGGGCCTGGATCCGGCTAAAGCTACTCCGGAACAATATCAATCAGCCTATGAACAGGCTTTGAAGATTACCAGCGAAGAGCACGAAAAGGTAGTGTCCCTGGGCGGTTTGCATATTCTGGGCACCGAGCGCCATGAATCAAGGCGAATAGACAACCAATTGAGAGGTCGAGCAGGACGTCAGGGCGACCCGGGATCTTCACGCTTCTATCTGTCGCTGGAAGACGACCTGATGAGGATTTTTGGTTCTGACCGCCTGTCAGGTTTGATGGCCCGGATAGGCATGAGCGAAGGCGTTCCCATTCAACATCCTATGGTCAGTCGGGCTATTGAGCGGGCTCAAAAACAGGTGGAAGGCCAGAACTTCTCTATCAGAAAACATCTGCTGGAATATGACGATGTCATGAACAAGCAGCGTGAGACAATTTACCGCCAGCGCCGTGAAATTCTAGAAGGTAAAGACCTGCGTGAATATTATCTGAATCTAATTGACAGTCTGGTCGAATGGTATCTTGACCAGCATGCCAATAAAGAAAAACACCCAGAAGACTGGGACTGGGGAGCTTTGCGGCAGGCAATTTTTTCTCAGTTCGGCTTCGATCTCAGCCAGCTCAACCTTGACCAGGAATCAATCACCTATGATGAACTATTCGAGCAACTGACTGCCGCTTTGAAAGCTCTCTATGAGCAAAAAGAGCAGCTGCTTGGATCGGATAGGATGCGGGAATTCGAACGCTTGATTCTTCTCCAGGTCATAGATGCCCGCTGGAAAGATCATTTGCTCGAAATGGATTATCTGAAGGAAGGAATTGGCCTGCGCGGCTATGGCCAGCGCGACCCGCTCATTGAATATAAAAAGGAAAGCTATGAAATGTTTCAGCAGTTGCTGGACCGGATAGAAGAAGATGCTGTTCGCTATCTCTTCCTTATCCAGCCTGTAATTGAGGGCCAGGAACAACAGCTACAGCAACGACGCGAACGTCCTGTTTATTACCAGCGACCACAAGCAGCAGCTACCGCCGGCGGAGCGGTCATCAGACAGGCCAGACCTTTGATTCCGGGAAAGAAGAAAAAGCATTAAATCCAGGTAATCGGGAGACCCAGATGCTCGATGAAACTTTAAAAGAAGGTTTAACCTTTGACGATGTTTTAATTCTACCAGCCAGATCAGAAGTCTTGCCAAATGAAGCTGATGTTTCCAGCTGGCTGACTAAAAGTATCCAGCTCAAAACACCGATCATCAGCTCTGCCATGGATACCGTCACCACCTCCAGGATGGCCATTTGCCTGGCCCAGCAAGGAGGCCTTGGTATTATTCACCGTAATATGTCAATTGAAGCTCAAGCAGAAGAAGTGGATAAGGTCAAAAGACATGAAAGTGGAATGATTGTCGAACCGATTACGCTTCGTCCTCAGGATAAGATCCGCCAGGCTATCGAATTAATGAAAAAATATAAAATATCGGGCCTGCCGGTGACTGACGAGAACAACAAGCTGGTAGGTATTATTACCAACCGCGATATCAGATTTGAGAACCGGCTGGACATTCCGGTCTCAGAGGTCATGACCAGAGAACTGGTGACAGTGCCAGTAGGAACTCCCCTGGAGGAGGCGGAAAAACTTTTCCACCAGCATAAAGTTGAAAAAATTCTAATTGTGGACAAAGACTATCATCTAAAAGGCCTGATCACTTACAAAGATATTTTAAAGCGAATAGAATACCCGCTGGCTTCCAAAGACAAGCTGGGACGTCTGCGGGTCGGAGCAGCGGTCGGGGTCGGCGAAGAGGTGATCGAGCGAGTTTCTGCTCTCATCAAGGCCGGCTGCGATGTGCTGGTGGTGGACACTGCTCATGGCCATTCAGAACGGGTTCTCAATACGGTCAAAGAAATAAGAAAGAAGTTTCCTGATATTGAACTCATTGCCGGCAACATTGCCACGGCTGAAGCAGCTGCAGACTTGATTGCTCTCGGGGTGGATGCGGTCAAAGTCGGTATTGGCCCTGGTTCAATTTGTACGACAAGAGTAATTGCCGGCATTGGCGTTCCTCAAATCACTGCTATTTCCGACGTCTATAAAGTCACCAGTAAAAACAAGATTCCCCTCATTGCTGATGGCGGTATTAAGTATTCAGGCGATATCACCAAAGCTATTGCCGCCGGCGCCTCCACTGTCATGCTGGGCAATCTTCTGGCCGGAACAGATGAGGCCCCAGGTGAAGTGGTTATTTACCAGGGCCGTGCCTATAAAATATATCGCGGGATGGGTTCGCTCGAAGCAATGAAAGAGGGCAGTCGCGATCGTTACTTCCAGGATACCGTTTCCGACTCGAAACTTGTCCCGGAAGGAATCGAGGGACGCGTGCCTTTTAAGGGCAGTGCTGTTTCTATCATCCAGATGCTGGTCGGCGGTCTTAAATCAGGTATGGGTTATGCTGGCTGCCGAACGATAGAAGAGCTGCAGACTAAAGCCAGGTTTATCAAGATTACCCAGGCTGCGCTGAGAGAAAGCCACGTTCACGACGTAATAATCACCAAAGAAGCTCCTAATTATCATCTCGAATAAGACTCATTTCTTAATCTGTTTTATTCTGTTATTTTCATCCAGCAGTATGATCCGCGGCTGGTGGGATTTAATCTCCGCTTCGTCCAGGCAGCCGTAGGAAGTGATAATGATGATATCACCCTGTTTGACTTTATGAGCAGCCGCCCCATAGACACCAACCTGACCCGAGCCAGCTTGTTCTTTGATTAAATAAGTAGCCAGTCTTTCTCCATTGGTCACATTGTAAATTTCAACCCGTTCATATTCACTCAGACCGGCGGCAGCCATGAGTTCGGCATCCAGACCAAGGCTCCCCTCATAGTCAAGATTGCTCTTGGTGACTCTGGCTCGATGTATCTTGGATTTAAGAAACAGTGTTCTCATTTTTCGACGACTCCCGAAATAAATCTTAAATTATCAATTAATCTCGTCCGACCAAAATAAACGGCCACCGCCACCAGGGCATCACCCTCAATAGTAGCCAGCGGCTCCAGAGTTTGCAGATCAACAATTTCTACATAATCAATTCTGGCCAGTGGTTCGGCTGAAATCAAATTGACCATCTGCTCTCTTATTCTGGCCGCCTCTCTTTCTCCGTTTTTGATCATTTTTTCAGCCAGCAGCAGACTCCTGTAAAGAACCAGCGCAGCCTGTCGTTCCTGCTGGTTCAGATAAATATTGCGAGAGCTAAGAGCCAGGCCGTCTTCTTCCCTGATCAAAGGCATTGGCCTGATTTTTACTGGTAAATTTAAATCCTCTACCATTTTTTTAAGGATAATCACCTGCTGGGCATCTTTCCAGCCAAAATAAGCTTCATCTGGCTGAATCAGATTGAAAAGCTTTAGAACCACCGTACAAACCCCGCGAAAATGCCCGGGACGGGAACGGCCGCACAGTTTGTTTTCGAGATCTTCGACTTCTACATAAGTTTTATAACCAGCCGGATACATTTCTTCAACACCAGGATAAAAAATCAGATCAACCCCCTCTTTTTCCAGCAGAGCCGCATCCCGGTTAAAGTCCCGTGGATAGACGTTATAATCCTCGGCTGGACCAAACTGCTTGGGATTGACAAAAATCGAGACAGCAGTTTTATCGTTACTTTTTCTGGCTCCACGGACCAGACTCAGGTGTCCTTCATGCAGATAACCCATAGTTGGAACAAAGCCGACCGTTAGACCTTTTTGCTTCCAGCCCTTAATTCTTTCCTGAAGTTCCGTTGCCTTACTTATAACTTCCATTCCCAGCCTTTCCCAATTTTATTTTTCTATCCAGCTTTCAGCTGCTTATTAACCTCACTCATCAATTCGGCCAGACTTTTCCTTTAGCTTCTCTAACAACGGTCCGGCTACTTCTTTCTTTAGATGATAAGAATGCTCCTCATCAGGAAACTGACCCTGATGAACATCTGCTATATACTCATTGACAGCCTTAGAAATAATCTCAGACAGATTGGCATATTTCTTAACAAATTTGGGCATATAGCCAGTAGACAGGCCCAGCATATCATTCACGACGAGCACCTGCCCGTCACAGTCTGGACCGGCTCCAATGCCAATGGTTGGAATTTTTAAACTTCTGGTAATTTCTGCCGCCAGTTCTTCCGGCACTGATTCAAGGACAACAGCAAAGGCCCCGGCTTTTTCCAGAGCTAAAGCCCCGTTATAAATTTCTTCAGCTTTTTCTTCAACCGTTCCCTGGACCTTGAACCCGCCCATTTTCCTTATTGACTGGGGAGTAAGTCCAATATGGCCCATGACCGGAATTTCAGTTTCAACCAGAGCCTCGACCAGCTCCAGTCTCCGGGGACTGGCCCCCTCCAGTTTAACAGCATCTGCCCCGGCCTCCTTGATAAAGCGACCGGCGTTAAAAATTGAGTCAGAGAGAGAAAGATGAAAAGAAAGAAAAGGCATATCGCCGATCACCAATGCCCGGCGGCGAGCCCTGGTCACCGCCTGCGTATGATGGATCATCGCTTCCATGGTCACCGGCAGCGTGGTCTCATAGCCCAGAACAGCCATACCCAGTGAATCACCGACCAGGATAATATCAATGCCACTTTCATCCAGAATCCTGGCTGTAGGAAAATCGTAGGCGGTAAGAACCGTAATTTTTTCCCCTCTCTCTTTCAGCTGAAAAAGATAGGGTACAGTAACTCTCTCCTTTCCTGTTATAGCCATCATATCTCCTTTCTTTATCTCCCGCCTGTCTCGCGGCTGGAAGTAAAGAGTCGAGTCTGATCAATGGTGATGAAGCTAGTCCCGGGGCTCCTGGGGAACCTCCAGGCTAGATGACTATTCTATCACTTTTTTGTTTTTTTGGCTTGAAAACTTTGTGGAACATAATACAGACTACCTTTATTGAGCTTTTTTATCTGGTCAATTAGATCCCAGACCTGTTCTTCCTGCGTCAAATCAAGATCGTCAGCCTTAACAACCAGCAGCGGTGCTCTTTTATAGTTGAAGAAAAAATAATCATAAGCTTCGACCAGGTCTTCTAAATATTTCTCGGAAATTTTTTTCTCCAGAGGCTGTCCTTCCCGCTCAATTCGTTTGAGCAGTGTTTTGACCGAAATCTGGAGGTAAATAACCAGATCAGGCCGCGGCACCCTTTCGGCCAGAATATTGTAGATTCTTTCATAGACCAGAAGCTCATCATCGGTCAGCGTCTGATAGGCGTAGATTTTATCTTTTTCGAAGAGATAATCGCAGATAATGCGGTCGGTGAACAGTTCTCGCTGAACGAGCTGCGATTGCTGGTGATAGCGATTGGCCAGGAAGATCAGCTGAGCCAGAAAAGCCGCCCCTTCCCTCTCGTTGTAAAAGTCTTTGAGGTAAGGATTTTCCGTATGGTCAAGGATTAGCTTACCTCCTATCTTTTGGGCGAGAAGATGAGCCAGCAAGGTTTTCCGTGACTTAAAGACTCCTTCAATGGCCAGATTCCGAAATCTAATTTCTCTGCTGATGTCGGTGGTCATGATCTTCCCAGCCTCTTCTGATTTATTTTCAATTTAACCTTTCCGGGTTAACTCTTTGGCTCAAGAGGAATAATCAGCCAGGCAACAAGATAAAAAAGGACCATGGGTAAAATTGCTGTCAGCAAGGCCAGACCGACAAAAATTAACCTGATCAGAGAGACATCCAGGTCAAAATATTCAGCCAGACCTCCACAAACGCCGCCCAGCATTTTTTGTCTGGTTGAACGATAAAGCTTTTTCGCCATTTTTCCCTTCCCAACTAACTTTAGATAAGCTTTATTTTAGCTAATTCAAGTAAATTTACAACCAGAATAACCGGATTATGCCTCGCTGGGAGGGCCTGGTTTATTGACTGTTAGCCTGGTTTATGTTATCAGTTAATCTTTAAGTTACAAGGAGGTTAAGAATGAAAGGCTGGACGGGTCATATATTGAGAATTGATTTAACCAGTAGGACTCATAAAATAGAAACATTTGGCGAGGAATTTGCCCACAAATGGGTTGGCGGTCGGGGCTTTGCTTTAAAAGTTCTCTGGGATGAACTTCGTCCAGGAATTGACCCCCTGGGACCAGAGAACAAACTGATCATCGCTGTTGGTCCTATTGCCGGTGTACCTGCTCCCAATACCGGTAAGACGGTGGTAGCAGCCAAATCCCCTTTAACCGGTGGTTTCGGGGACGGCAACCTTGGTACCAGGGCGACCGAACACATGAGGAAAGCTGGTTATGACGCTATTATTTTTGAGGGTCAGTCTGATAAGCCTGTTTACGTTTATATCGAAGATGATAAGGT
>JAKPCG010000001.1 GCA_029553365.1 Acidobacteriota bacterium
AAGCTTTCCTCTTTTAGCTTTTTAACAAATTCCTCTATCTTTTTTGACCTGATTTCATTAAATAGCTTATCTTCGATATCCTTTCTGGCTTCCTCAAAGGTCTGCTGATGGCTCTCCTTTTTCTCTTCCAGTTTAATCAAATACCAGCCATTCTTGGCTTCAATCCAATCACTGATTTCACCCGGCTTTAATTTTTCTACACCGGCCTCAATCGCTTTTTCCAGTTCGCCTTTTTTGAAAAAGCCCAGATCCCCGCCATTGTCTTTAGGCCCTTCCGAATAGGCCGTCACCAGATCTTCAAAAGACTGCCCGCTTTTAAGCTTTTCGCTGATCTCTGTTCTCTTGGTAGCCAGTTCAGAGGCAGCGTGAGTGACACTCGACAGGTAGATGGCCTTGATCCGGTATTCGGGCGGCAGGATAAATTCAGATTGATGCTGCTTATAATATTTGACGATTTCAGCATCATCAAGGGCAATCGTCCGATCAACTTCAGTATAAATAACTGCCTGCCTTAACATATTCTCTTCAAGCTGCTTGACCCATTGATCGTAGTCAATTCCCTGGGCATTCATCGCCCGAATAAGATCAGCGTCCGATTCAATATTGTTCTGAGCTTTGATCTGAGCAATGGTAGCTTTTACCTGTTCCTTGACGTTGAGTCCCTGCTCCCTGGCCTTCTGGAGAAGCAGCAGATCAGTTATCATCATGTCCAGCAGGTTATCCTTTAACCGTTCATATTCCTTGAAATAGCTTTCGCCGCTCAGCTGTTGACGAAGCATCTGAACCGTCATATCAAACTGTTCTTTATAATCTGACAGGGTAATGACATCTCCGTTAACAATGGCTACGATTTCTTCCACGATATCAGCTGAGACCAGACTGAAAAAGGCCATCAGGACTAGAGCTCCCAGAATGATTCGCTTCTTAAGCATTTTCTTTCCCTTCATTCTTAAAAGGCAAATTTTCAGTGAAAACCTGCCAGTGGTAAGTAGCTTTAAGTTCTTCAACTTCTTTCTCAATTATATCTTTAACTTTATTTTCCATTAAAATGTTTCTAATTTTTCGTGAAACTTCTTCCTCTTCCAGCAAAGCTGGTGCATATCTTTTATCCAGTCGGAAAATATGATAGCCATAAGGCGATTGAAAAACCTGGGAGATCTTGCCCTCTTCCAGCCCAAAGACCACCTTTTCCATGTCATAAGGAAGGTCTCCAGGTTTAAAAACTCCCATTAAACCACCCTTATAAGCATCAGGTGCTTCTGAATAATTGCGAGCTGCCTGCCGAAAAGCGGTCTCATCGGCCTTACTTAGTTTTTGCTGTAGTTCAACTGCCAGATCGCTCGAACTGACCAGAATGTGACTGACCATGACCCGTTCCGGGACTAAAAAATCCTTCTTATGCTCCTGATAATAGGCTTTAATTTCGTCTTCAGTTACCACGACTTCTTTAATTTTTTCGTATTTGTATTTAGCCACCAGCAAACTGTCTTCCAGTCCCTGATCACTGGCCAGTTGCTCCTTAAGTCCCTCTTGAGGAGGGTAATCACGGATCAACCGTTGCCAGAAAGCCTGTTTTTCAGAATCGCTCAGTTCCATTTTCCTCATTTTGGCTGAGTACAGTATCAACTTATCCTCAACAAACTGGTCAACCAGCTGGCTTAGAGTCTCATTATCTAGATCTTGCCCACGAGGAATAATCTGCCTGACGTAATTTTCAAAATCAGACAGCGAATAGGTTATCTCTTCTATTTTTAAAACCGGCAGCTGGCCCTTTTTTGCTTCGGCTTTTTCTTTCTGCCGCTGTTCAATGTATCTGTAACCAAAGAAACCGCCGCCTGCCATGACGATAATTGCCGGGATTATAATTAAAAGACGGGTTTTTTTCATAAATTGCTCAATTAATTATAGTATAGCCACTTAGTTCCTGCAAGATAAACAGCACCTCCTGCAGGAAACCCTGCTCATTTTCAGCCCTGATATTGAATGACATTAGCCCCAGTGGAGAAACATTACCTGCATAACGGCGCAGCAGTCCCTGGACTTTATTCCAGATAAAATTCGTTTCTGGAGGGAACTTAATCACCAATCGCTGGCCACTGCGGTCCAGGGCACTGAGTCTGATCTTCTGGGCATAAAACCTGATTCTGGCGTAATAGAAAAGATTCTCCACACTCGGTGGAACAGGACCGAAACGATCTTCAACTTCTTCTCTAATCCTTAAGGCCTCATCTGCCTGCTCCAGAGAAGATAGTCTCTTATAGAGGTTCAGCCTTAAATTGACCTGAGGCAAATAATCCTCCGGGATCCTGAAATCAATTTTGAGGTTAATCTGGCATTTCACCTCTTCTATCTTCTCACCCTTTTGTTCCCTGATAGCCTTATCCAGCAACTGCAAGAAATACTCATAACCGACTGCTTCAATAAATCCATGCTGGCGGTGTCCCAGAATGTTCCCTGCCCCGCGGATTTCAAGATCTCTGGCCGCCAGACGAAAACCGGAGCCCAGTTCACTGAACTCCTTTAAGGCCTTGAGCCTTTCCCTGGCTTCGAACGTTAGTTCTGACAGTGGAGGTACCAGAAAATAGGCATAAGCCTGGCGAGAAGATCGTCCTACCCGGCCTCTCAGCTGGTATAATTGGGCCAGGCCATAAAGGTCTGCCCCATCAACAATCAGCGTGTTGACCAGAGGGATATCTATGCCATTTTCAATGATGGTGGTGGAGACCAGCACGTTATATTTTTGGTCGATGAAAGCTGACATTCTTTTTTCCAGTTCCCTGCCCGGCATCTGTCCATGGATGGTTATAACCCTGGCTTGAGGAACAAGCTTCTCCACCAGACGGGCCATCCGATCGATGTCTTCAATGCGGTTATGAATATAATAGACCTGTCCCGACCGTTCCAATTCCTGCTTTATAGCCGAGGCTATCAGTCGGCTGCTGAAAGGAGCAACCACTGTGTGGACAGCTAACCTGTCCCGGGGCGGTGTCTCGATCAGACTTATATCCCTTAAGCCGCTCAGGGCCATATTCAGCGTCCTGGGAATTGGCGTAGCCGTTAAGGTCAGCACATCAACATTGGCCTTTAATTGCTTAATTTTTTCCTTATGACTGACTCCAAACCGCTGCTCCTCATCTATAATCAACAGACCAAGATCCTTGAACTCGACATCAGCTGAAAGCAAACGATGAGTTCCAATGATAATATCCACAAAGCCTTTTTTTAGATCCTCCAGGATTTTTTGCTGCTCTTTCTTGCTCTGCAGTCTGGTCAGCCCTTCGATTCTGACTGGAAAAAGCAGCATCCGCTGTCTAAAGGTGGTCAAATGCTGGTTGGCCAGAACGGTTGTCGGGCAGAGAACAGCTACCTGCTTTCCATCCATAGCGGCCTTGAACGCCGCTCTCATGGCCACTTCTGTTTTCCCATAGCCAACATCGCCGCACAACAACCTGTCCATTGGCTGGTCAGCCTCCATATCCCTTCTGACTTCTTGAATAGCCCGCAGCTGATCTTCAGTTTCTTCGTAGGCAAAAATTTGATCAAATTCTCCCTCCCACTGACCTTCTGGACTGAAGGCAAAGCCCCGGGCAGTTTTCCGCCTGGCATAAAGTTCGAGTAGCTCCTGGGCGATTTCTTCGGCCGCCTTTTTCACCCTGGCTCTGGTTTTCACCCAGCTCTGACTGCCCAGTTTATCCAGCTGAGGGCTGGCTCCAGCTGAACTGGCAAACTTCTGAACAAGATTCAGATCCTCAACCGGAACCAGTAAGCGATCATCGTCACGATAAATCAATTCAATAAAATCATGAGGTTGACCATCCAGGTCAATTTTTTTTAGACCATTAAACAGCCCAACCCCATATTCTGTATGAACTACATAATCGCCCTGCTTTAGATCCTGAAATTGAGAAAAGAAGACTTTTCTCGAAGGGCGACTGGTAAGAACCTTTTCTTCGGTAAAAATATCTTTCTCAGCAAATATGTAGATCTTCTGGCGGGGATAGCTGAAACCTTTTTCTAGCCGTCCTTCGACCAGGTTGATTTCCTCACCTCTTGGCTTTTCCGTCACATTCGAGACCGCTCTAACTGTTAAATCATTCTCTCTGAGGAGATGAGCCAGCCTGTCTTTTTTACCGGGATTCGAAAGGAAAATATAACAGATGTCTCTTTCTTCCTGGCGCTTTTTAAGATATTGAAGAAAAAATGGAATCCGGTTATCAAATCGGGGCACTGATTGAAAACCAAGCTGGATAGCAGGCTGTTCGCTTTCTTCCGACAGGTCCTGAATGGAGATTGCCTTGCTTTTTATTTCTTGCCTCAAATCGAGGGAAAAAATTTCAGCCGGCGACAGGGCGAAATTCCGCTGGTTGACCAGGTTATCATATGTTTTTTCCCAGTCTCTGAACTGTTCTTCCCATTCCTTTTCGATTAAATCTTTTTCTTCCAGAATAAAGAGCGGATTGGATAGGTAGGAACTCAGCGGGCAGAAGTGCTCGCTGGCCGCCAGCGCATAGTAATCAAAAGAAGGCAGAATTTCTCCTTCTTCCCACAGCTGGATCTTTCTCTCGAGATCAGCCAGCCCGATTTCCCTTTTCCTGGCCTGGCGCTTAAACTCTTCCCGAAATTCCTTCCCTCCCGGGTATTCCTTGAGGGAAGGAATCACCACAGATTCCAGCCTCCCTATAGACCTCTGAGTCGATGGATCAAATTCTCTGATGGAGGCCACCTGGTTTTCAATAAATTCCAGGCGGACTGGATTTTTTGACCAGACTGAATAAATGTCAACAATGCCACCCCGGAAAGCATATTCTCCGGCTGAAGACACGAGATCTTCCTGAGTGTAACCATAATCGGCTAGCTGCTGAAGCAAAAGATCCCGGTCTAAGGTTTGCCCTCGATTTATTCTGACCACTGACCGGGCCAGATCCTCCGGCCGCGGAACCTTCTTGAGAAGGCCAGGAAGATTAGTCAGGATCAGCGGTTGATGCCCTTGATTAAGCCCATATAAGACCTTTAATCTGGAAGCTACCATCTCCAGAGGCACAGGCACCTCGAGATAGGGGTCAGCGCTGAGCGCTGGCAGTGATTCAACCTGTCTTTTTATTGAGAAAAAACCCAGTAAATTTTCGATTTCCTGTTTTATTTCCTCCAGAGCCCAGGCCTGTGGTTCTACAATAACTAACGGCCTGTCAATCTGGCCCGCCAGCAGAGCATAAAAATAAGCTCTGGCTTCGGGAATCAAACCCGATAAATGAAGGCAGTCCTCCCCCTTTTTTAGCTTTTCTACCAGGGTCCTGAACTCTGGTAGATCCAGAAGAAACTCAAGACTCACAACAATATTTTAGACGAGAAAAACCGGCAGGTCTATCCTTCTGGCTTATTTTTGATCCTGTCCGAGTTCTCTTTCTATCTCAATTTTTTCACCACCAGCCAGCTGACACCTAAAAACTTCCTTGAGGCGGCCGGTTCGGCTGTCCATAATCCGCTTTTTTGATATCAATTTTTCAATTAATTGGCGTTTGCCGTCCCTGTAAACAGCCAGAGGCCTTTCCTGACCAGAGCCTCCGGCATAATATTCTACCTGCTCAAACTTTGTCCCTTTAACCGTTACCGCTCCCATGGCTAATATCCTGCTGTTTTCATTATAGACTTCTTCCCTCCCAGATTTCAAAAGAAAAGCAAATACGGCAGATTAGCTGCCCGGTTTATAAATAGCAAAGAGCCGGTAATTGTGACCTTTTCCTTTTTGTTTTAAGGCTGGAAAGGTTTCTTTACTGCCTGCTACCAAGCCCTCGAAACCAATAAAAAAAGGGAGGAATCGGCTGATTCCTCCCTTTTAAATTTAACTGTAAAGGACGATTAGAAGCTGTAGCGAGCAGAGAAGCGGAGAGTTCTGGTCAGATTGGAAATACTGGTTATCTTCTTATAGGTTCCGCTCAGGTTATAGGTACCTTGAGTCGAGTTATTATCAACCGGCATCCAGGTTCCACTCGGATTCTGATTGATGTTGACATAGTGCTGGCCAAGTACATTAAAGACATCAACAAACAGACCCAGCCGTCCATATTTTTTCAGGCTGAAAACTTTTTCCAGTCGAACATCAAGTAGATTCCAGGCATAATTTCGTCTGGTACCAACCGGCTCAAGATTAACATAGTAAGAATTATAGATATTGACGTTGTTTTGAGCTGCCCAATCTTCAGGTGGAACAACATTTACCCCGCGAGCCCAGGGAGTACCACTGCTGAAGCGATAGTTAAAGGAAGCCACGAAACCATAGGGAATATTAAATGAACCAAATAGTTTGATAACCAGTGGACGATCTTCATAGGTTCGGCCATCTGTATTAACAAACCAGTTAGCATCATTAGCGGCTGAAGTGTAGCCGTGAATATCAGTGTAGCTACCATTTATGTTGCCCCAGGTCTTTGAATAATTAATCGAACCACCCAGCTGCCAGCCATTAGCATAGCGTTTCTCGAAGGACAGTTCAAAAGCAGAATATTTGCGATAGGCCTCAGGAATATTTCTGATCTGAAGAATCCAGTTCTGAGGAGCATCATTGCTCATAAAGTACATGGTCACTTCCTGAGCTGGATAGTTGCCAACGGCGGGAACGGTCGTGGTGAATGGTACCCAGTATTCATTGCCAGGCGCAGTTTCGGGGTTATACCAGGTTTCGCCTGTTTCCAGATCATACAGAGCATCATCAAGAATATTCTTTTTAACTTTATACATGTAGTTCAGGCCGACCTTAAAATTCTTAAATAGCTCATGATCAAGCCCGACCACAATTTGCTCGTCATAAGGTGCCTTAGTATCAGTGGAGATACCGGTAATCCAGCTCTCTCTCAGCATTTCGGTTGGATTCGACCAGGACCACAGCATTTCATAGTAGTCACCCAGGCTGGGAGAATCTGGCTGGCCATTGCCATTATTATCCCACCAGTTGAAGAAGTATTCCTTGTAATAAAGCGGATGGCATTTGTAAATGATCGAACCCCAAACTGATTCACGATATAAGCCGTAGTTGAACTTCAGAGCCGTCTTGCCATTGCCAAAAAGATCATAGGTAATACCAATTCTGGGTGAAACATTAAACCAATCAACCAGATTATCAACTCCCTCCATAGTAAATTCATCATAGGGGTTAAAGCCAATTTCTGGCTCGATCAATAAAGCACCGAGTTCACTGGCAAAGCTGCCAGTAGCCCCTTTGTGAATGTCCGGGATCCAGCCCTTGGTGCCATCGAAACGCAAGCCAAGGTTAATGGTCAGGCGGTTCTTAATGGTCAGAGAATCCTGAAGGTAGCCACCATAACGCAAGAAGTCACCTTCGACCATACTTTCATCTTTTGTCTGCCCGAGAGCCCAGAATCCGATATAGCCATCTCCATATGAATCCCGTGGATAGCCTTGAGTTGTCCAGTAATAGGGGCTGTTATTATACCAGGGCCATTCCATCGTATTAGTCTTCCAGTTGGCCCATTTGGCTGCTCCCCGCTGAATCTCAACTCCCACTTTGAATTCGTGATCAGCTCCAAGGAAATTATCAACAAATCGGGTTAGATGAGCTGAAGCCTGAACGGATGGACGGCCATTCCACTGTTCGGCATAATAACCGGTCCCAAAATAATAGCCTGTATAGCCGTCCCACATATAAGGAATATTGGTTTGCTCCGGACGAATAAGCGGTAGCGTGGCATCGACAGTGGCATAACCGGCTCGAGCTTCAAGTAAGGTGTTGCTATTGACCATCCAGGTCAGGACGCCGGTAAAAGCATAATTGGCCCACGGATCAGTTTTATACAGGCAATCAAAGGGTATATTCCAGCCGGAAGCAGCAGTATTATCAGTAGATTGCTGAGCATTGCCCATCACCGCCAGCTTAACATTTCTGGCCAGCTGAAAGGTGAACTTGCCAAAAGCTGCCCAGGTTTCGCTCTTTCGATCAAAGTTATCATAATAGGTTCCATCATAAGGAGAAACAAAAGGAATAAAGCTGGAATGATAGGCATTTCTGGCATAGCGTCCGTCCAGATAAAACCAGATCTTATCTTTGATGATGGGTCCACCAAATCCGCCAGAAAGATCATAATCATAAATAGCCGAAGATGGCTTGGACAGCCCCATAGCTTTTAACTGTTCATCCGGTAAGACAGATTTGGTCAGATCGTCATTGGTGTAGTAACCCTGGACCATGCCCGAAAAATTATTGCCACCAGATTTCGTAACAGCATTGACAAAACCACCCAGGGTCCAGCCGACTTCAGCCGGTGCGCCACCAGTCAGGACTTCTACCTCTTCCAGGACGTTAAAATCAATTGGAATACTGAGCTGCTGGTTAGTTGGATCATTGGCATTAAGGCCATCAATTTGATAGGTATTACCGGCAGCAGTTGCTCCCTTGATATTACTCGCATCAACTGTTCCTGGTGTAAGAGTAATAATAGAGTTAAGATTGCGGCTGATAGGGAGATTCTGAATCAGGTCAGCTTTATATACTTGCTGGGTTTTCGAGGCTTTAACATCGACGACCGGCGCTGCCCCTACGACGGTTACCTGTTCTTCCATCTTCTTTAGGCCCAATTTGATATTTCTGGTAATCGTCGAACCAACCCTGACTTCAATCCCTTCCTCAACGTAAGTCTGAAAACCGGGAAGCTCGACAGTCATGGTATATACACCAGGCGGCAGTAATAGAATCCTGAAGGTACCGTCAGCCCTGGTCACATCAGTCGCCTTCCCCATCAAGCTGGGGCCGCTAACGATAATGCTGACACCAGGCAGAGGGGCACCCTCTTCATCGGTAATGACACCACGAATCGAACCTGTCTCCCGGCTCGAAATTTGTCCGAAAAGTGATAAGCCAGAACCTATGGTCAGCAAAATTGCTATCACCATAAATAGGTTCTTCATTTTGAGTTTAGCCATTGAATTTTACCTCCTGAATTTTCTTAATGAACGAGCTCTTTTTTAAGGATAAAACGGAATTTAATAAGAGCAAATTGGATTAGATTAAATTGAGATTTTTATGAAAGTTTTATTTTTATCTTAAAAAATTATCACCTCCTATCTAATCTGATATATTTAATGCTATATGAAATGTATAAGCCATTTCAATATCAATTGTCAATCTTTTTTTTCGACGCCGGGAGCAGCCGATAATTTTTGATTGCACAAGCCGGGCTAAATGTTCAAAATATATCTCGATGAATGGAAGGAGACTTTTATGAAAAAGCACAAGACTTTAATCGTTCTGATTCTAACTTTTGTACTTCTAGCCGGGTTGCTCGATGGAGTGGCTTCAGCCAAGACAGTCAGGTTAACTGTTTTTTATCCCTCTATTGGTACAATTAAGAATCTCCAGGCTCTGAGGGAAAAAGGGTTTATCAAGATTCCTCAGCTCGAGGTGGTCGGCGTTTATCATACAAAAGAATTAACTGATTATGAAGAAGCCATTAAATATGCCAGAGCCAGCAATCTTAACTGGTTTAGTTTCCATCCGGTCTCGGCTGAGCTCAGCGAGCAGGATATTTTCCATCAAAACGCCTGCACACCTGAATTTGTTGAGATCATAAAAAATTCTGACGGCCTGATTTTCTTTGGTGGCCCCGATATACCACCGTCAATCTTTAAAGAAAAGACTAATCTTCTGACGGTCATTGAAGATCCTTATCGCCATTATTTTGAGCTTTCCGCTATTTTCCATTTTCTGGGAGGCTACCAGGACCCTGGTTTTAAACCTTTGCTGGACTCAAAGCCAGAGCTGCCGATCCTCGGCATCTGTCTGGGAGCGCAGAGTCTGAATGTCGGAACTGGAGGAACACTTATTCAGGATATCTGGTCAGAGGTCTATGGTCTGAACCAGCTGGAAGATATTGTCGCTCTCGATGCGGAGTGCTGGCACAACAACCCTTATAAGAAATTAAGGCCCGATTTAAATATTTCCAGCTATTATTTCCACCGGTTAAATCTTCTGCCCGGAGCATTTTTTGTCAAAGTTCTCGGTTTTTCAGAAAAAGATCACCCTCGGATTTTAAGCTCGCATCATCAGGCCATAGATCAACTCGGACAGGGTTTTAAAGTCGTGGCCCTTTCTTCCGATGGCAAAATAATCGAAGCTATACAGCATACAAGGTATGTCAATGTTCTCGGCATTCAATTTCATCCGGAAAGCTATCGCCTGTGGGATGAAAATTTAAAAATTGGTCTGAGGCCCGACGATAAACCAGATAGTTACTGGAACATTCTTAAAAACAATCCACCCAGTCTTAAATTCCATCAGAAAATCTGGCAGTGGTTCACCCGGATGATGGAAAAAAGCAATCACCCTGGAACTCATTGAATTTTTCTTTTTATTTATATCTTGAGAAATCAGATTCAAATTGATATCTTAATTTTACTCCCATCAGGAGGTATGACATGAAAAAGACTTTTTCTAACCTGCTGGTAATCATGACCGCGATGTCTTTTTTCTGGCTGGCAGCCTGTAGCCGGCCAGCGGTTAAAGATCAAGCTCGCCTTTTTAAAGAGGATCTGGAGTTCCTTCAGGCCAGGACGGGAGTAATTGTTCTCTCTGCCCGTGACGGCCAGGCCATGGTAGCTGTCAATCCTGATATTCAGGGCCGGGTGATGACCAGCACAGCTAAGGGCCCAGCCGGCCTGAGCTTCGGCTGGATAAATCAAGAGCTAATTGCTTCCGGTCAGGGTGATCCCCATATGAACGCTTTTGGCGGTGAAGACCGTTTCTGGCTGGGACCGGAAGGAGGTCAGTTTGCCCTTTTCTTTAAGGCCGGTTCTCCTTTTGACTTTGATCACTGGTTCACCCCACCACCGCTCAATGAAGGCAGTTTTGACCTCGTAGCTAAGGACGAGACTCAAGTTGTATTAAAAAAGGAAATGGACCTGATCAATTATGCTAATTTTGAATTTAAAATAAAAGTTGACCGGACAATCAGGATACTGGATAAAAACCAGGTCGAATCGCTGGGGGTACCTCTATCCGACCGCTTGAGCTGGGTAGCTTTTGAATCGGATAACCAGATTACCAACACAGGCGATTTACCCTGGAAGAAAGAAACCGGCCTGGTCTCTATCTGGATTCTGGGCATGTTCAATCCTTCTCCTACCACCACCATGGTTGTTCCTTATAAACCAGGACCGGAAGCCGAGCTTGGTCCGATAGTTCACGACACCTATTTTGGACCTATACCACCAGATCGGCTAAAAATTTCCGACAATGTTATTTATTTTAAAGGAGACGGCCAGTATCGGAGCAAAATCGGGATTCCTCCCCGGCGGGCTTTACCTTTCGCCGGCAGTTATGACGCCACTCATCAGGTGTTGACCATTGTTCACTATACCCTGCCTGAAAATCCGGCCGAATACATCAACTCTCTCTGGGAATTCCAGAAAGATCCTTATGCTGGAGATGTGGTCAATGCTTATAATGATGGGCCGGTCTCTCCAGGAGCTAAACCCCTGGGACCTTTTTATGAGCTGGAAACTTCCTCACCAGCCGCTGCCCTCAACCCGGGTGAGTCACTTTCCCACGTCCACACCACTATTCACCTTCAGGGCGAAGAGAAAGACCTGGATCCTATAGCCAGGAAAATCCTGGGGGTCAGCCTGGAAGAAATCAAGCAGGCCTTCAGCCAGAAGTAAGGTGTTCTGGCCCGCCCGAGTTTGAACTGTTAGCCAGGGTGGAGTAGATAGCGGGCTGGAAAAAAGGAGACGAGAGGCACCTCCTCTATGTTAGGCAAAAATAAAAAGATATCTCTAACTGTGAGTCTCAGGACATTAATTTGTTATCTTAACCGTTTTAGTGGTTTATAATCTCGAGCCTCTGCTGCTATCTTCTCTTTGACCTTTACTCTGACTAAAAACAGATTCAAAAAAGGAGATAAATCATGAAAATTGTTGTTTTAGGAGCCGGTTTGGTGGGGAAAGCTATGGCGTTGGATCTGGCCTCTGAGCCGGAATTCGATCTGACCTCTGTTGATTTGAAGCAGGAGGCTCTGGCTGAGCTGGCCGCCGCCGGTATCAAGGTTATAGGCCAGGATATAAGCCAGTCTGAAGCTACTAAAGACCTAGTCAGTGGTTATGACCTGGTCATAAATGCTGTGCCTGGTTACCTCGGCTTCAAAAGTCTTAAAGCCTGTCTCGAAGCTGGCCGAAAGGTAGTGGATATTTCTTTTTTCCCGGAAAATCCTTTTGAACTTGACTCTCTTGCTAAGGAACAAAAGTTAACGGCAGCAGTTGACTGTGGTGTCGCACCGGGCTTGAGTAATATGCTGGCTGGTTACGGACTCAGTCAGCTGGATAAAGCTTCCTCAGTTACGATTTATGTGGGCGGCCTGCCGGTTATCAGAAAATGGCCTTTTGAATACAATGCAGTATTCTCTCCGGTTGATGTCATAGAGGAATATCTAAGGCCGGCCAGATGCCTGGAAAATGGGCAGCTCGTAATCAAACCGGCTCTGTCTGAACCTGAGTTTCTGGAGTTTGAAAAACTGGGAACCCTCGAGGCCTTTATCACTGATGGTCTGCGAACCATGATCGAAACCCTGACTGTCCCCGAGATGGTCGAAAAGACGCTTCGCTATCCTGGCCACCGCGAAAAGATGCTGGCTTTAAGACAGGCTGGTTTTTTTTCTGAGCAGCCGGTAGAAATAGCCGGCCAGAAAGTCCGGCCAGTTGACCTGTCAGCTAAAATTCTTTTCCCTCGGCTAAATATCGAAGCTGGGGAAGAAGACCTGACCATTTTAAGAGTTGTCGTCAGCGGAGAAAAGGATGGTCAGCCACTCAGATTAACCTATGATCTTTTTGATCGTTTTGATCGGAAAAGTGGGATTCACAGTATGGCCAGGACTACCGGCTATACAGCTACGGCCGTCGCCAGGGCAGTAGCTCGAGGTCTGATTAAGAAAACTGGAATAATTGCTCCAGAATTCTTAGGCCTGGAACCAGAAGTATTCAATTTCATCCGGAAAGAGCTTCTAAACCGAGAAATAGTTATCAAGGAAAAAAAGGAAGCTGGCTGACAGTCTTGACTTCAGACTGAAAATTTAAAGACCTGACGTCACCCTTGATTTCTGAGCAGGCCAGAATTAAGACTCCCCCGCTTAAAGAGGAAGGATTAAGCTCTAAATCAGGCAACCGGATAATTTTTATTGCTGTTATTTCTTTTTCGTTAAGTTGCTTGTATCGACCCAGTTTTCCAGAAACTTAGTTTCACCTGAAGCCGGTTGTTCCTGCTCAGTCAACAAGGAATCAATGATAGCTTTCAGGTGGGCATAGGGCAGTGTGCCGATAATCATCCGGTTGTTAATAATCATAGTCGGCGTCGACCTTATCCCATAGGGGAATCGTTCAGAGGTTTTTTCATATTCCTTGCCGGTGTCAATAATCTTTTTGACCAGTTCTTTGGTTTTTTCATCCGTCAGGGCTTTCTCTACTCCATATTTTCTGGCCAGCTGCAGCCGCCACTCGGGGTCTTTAGCCTTATCAAAATTCCTGAATAGCTCATTATGGATTTGAAGGAATTTAGATGGATCGTAAGCAGCTATATAAGCCAGGTCGCAGGCTCCTGGATGCTTGTCTTTGTCAACCACATCATTACATTTGGCTTCCAACGGGAAGAACTGAAAGGCGATATTTATCTTTCCTTCATATTCCTTTTTGATCCTCTCCAGCTGATGATAGAGGAAAAGACAGTCAGGACAAAGAAAATCAGCATATTCAATAATGCGGATCGGTGCCTGATCAAATTCCTCAGTTGCTTTGGCTGTCCAATAAGGGGAAATCAAACTCGGCTCTTTGACCGGTTGTAGACTGTAAAACTCCTTAACAATTTTCAAAGCCACACCTCCCGATTGAGCGTCCTTTTTAGCCTCATAAAAAAGATGAAAACCAAAGGCACCCATGACTGTTAAAACACCAATAGCCACCAGGGGCTTGATGGAGCCAAAAAGAAAGTCACGGAAAAAACCAACCAGGCCCCGAGGTTCAGAGGGCAACCCGAATTTCCAGAATAAATAAAAATTTATAAGAGAAAAAAGGTAATAGCCAGAACAGAGCAGGCAAAGGCTTTTAAGATAAAAAACTGAATAAAAGAAAAGGGCCAGAACCCCCAAAGCGTTGGGGAGAGATAAGAGTTTATTTACTTTTTCAAAACGAGGAGAAGGCAAAAAGGCCCCCAGCATGACCAGAATGCCCAGAACCAGTCCCCAATAGCCGAGGGGAACTCCCTGAAAATGGGCAATCGAAGAATAAGCTGAGCTATCGCAATTAAAAAAACTGCTAAGATCGCAAAACGAACCGGTAAAGATTGTCTCGGGGAAATTAGCTCTAAAAAAATGGTCTATGGTTAGATAGGAAGCTACCGCCATGCCCAGGCCGGTAATAAAGCTCCAGAATCTGAGCCATGGGCTACTCAGGGTCAGACTCTTTTCCATTTTCGTTCCTTCTCCCTTATATCATTTTTCCTTTTATTAAAGGACTCTTGCCCTCAGATTGTCAATAGCAGCTAAAAAGGTAGATCACCAAAATCGGAGACGACGGCTTTTCTACCTCCATCTACTTCTTAAATGGTCCCGAAAATATAGCTTCAGCTTCCTCGGTGTATTTTCCGTCCTGGCCATAAAGAACGAGCGGCGGCATGATCTCCACTTCGCTATCTGTCTGACCACATTCCGCCAGAAAGAAATTGGGAGGTTCGCCTTCCCTCGGATAAACCAGGCGACAGCGCTTTAACTTCAGGCCAGCCTGGCTCAGTTCTTTTTCAAATTCTTCTCTTCGATTGTCAGGCAAGATAAAGTAAGCTGAACCGCTACTTTTCAGCCAGTCTTTGGCCGCTTTTAAAATTTCTTCGATCGAACTTAATATTTCATGCTTGGCAATATTCTTTTCTTCCGTCCGGCTGAGATAACCGGAATCTTTCGGAATATAGGGTGGGTTGGAAAAGACAATATCGAACTGGCGCCAGGGCCTATACTGACGGAAGTCCTTCTCGACTATGGTTATTCGGCCGTCCAGATGGTTCAGCATAATATTACGTCGGGCCAGATCAGCCAGCCCCTGCTGGACTTCCAGAGCAACGATATGATGAAAAGGCTTCACACTGAGCAGCATGGGAATGATTCCACAGCCGGTACCAATTTCGAGAATCTCATCCCCGTTTCTGGTCTGAATAAAACTGGCCAGCAGTGGTGCATCAACGGAAAAACGAAAGCCATTCTTTCTCTGTAAAACCAGAATTTTCCCTTTATAAAAAGTATCCAGAGTCTCGTCAGGTCGTTCAGCAGGTTTAACTTCAATCATTTTTCTTCCAGGTCCGCCATAATTAAAATTTTAGCAGGTTCAACCTTAATGACGCCACCTTTAATCGTGACCCTTTCTTCACGGTTATCGATAGTCTTGAAGATAATTTCGCCCGGGCCGAGGCAGGCATTTAGAGGCCGATGGCCTGGCCAGATACCAAGATAACCATCAAGCCCTGGTACCTGCAGCTCAGTCACCCTGCCTTCAGTCAGAAGCCTGGTGGGTGAAATAACCTTTAATTCAAAAAAATCCGAACTTTCCGAACTCATAGCTTTTTAAGTTCCTCTGCTTTTTCGACTACCTCTTCAATGGCACCAGCCATATAGAAAGCCTGTTCTGGTTTATCATCATGTAAGCCGTTACAAATTTCCTCAAAAGCTTTAATCGTCTCCTCGACTGGAACATATTTCCCCGGCCGGCCGGTAAACTGCTCAGCCACATGAAAAGGTTGCGAAAGAAATCTTTGTATCTTTCTTGCTCTGGCTACCATGAGCTTATCTTCATCCGACAGTTCTTCTATACCCAGAATGGCAATGATGTCCTGTAGCTCCTTATAGCGCTGCAGGATTTCTTTGACTCTTCTGGCAACTTTATAGTGCCTCTCGCCGACAATTCGAGGATCAAGAATTCTGGAAAAAGAAGTTAGAGGATCAACTGCCGGATAAATCCCCATCTCGGTCAGTGCTCTTGACAGATTGGTAGTTGCATCCAGATGAGTAAAAGTCGTAGCTGCCGCCGGATCGGTAAAGTCATCAGCCGGGACATAAATGGCCTGGACAGAAGTTATCGAACCTTTTTTAGTAGAGGTAATCCTTTCCTCCAGTTCACCCAGCTCACTGGCCAGATTTGGCTGGTAGCCGACGGCCGAGGGCATACGACCCAGCAGGGCCGACACCTCTGAACCGGCCTGGACAAAACGGAAAATGTTATCAATAAAAAGCAGGATATCCTGCCCCAGTTCATCTCGAAAATATTCAGCGACAGATAGAGCAGTCAGGCCAACGCGTAATCTGGCTCCAGGCGGTTCAGTCATCTGACCAAAAATTAAAGCGGTCTTGTTTAAAACGCCAGACTCCTTCATCTCCAGCCACAAATCATTACCTTCCCTGGTTCTTTCCCCCACTCCGGCAAAAACTGAATAACCACCGTGCTTGGTGGCCACATTATGAATTAGCTCCATAATGATGACTGTTTTCCCCACCCCGGCTCCACCAAACAGGCCAATTTTGCCTCCCCTTAAAAAGGGCTGCATCAGGTCAATAACTTTTATCCCGGTTTCAAACATTTCCAGGCGGGTACTCTGTTCTTCAAGCGGCGGTGGCTGACGATGGATGGAATAAAATTTTGTGGCCTGAATAGGACCAAGCCGATCGACTGGTTGACCGATAACATTGATCACCCGACCAAGTGTGCCTTCACCCACCGGGACCTCAATCGGCCGGCCAAGATTAATCGCCTTCATCCCTCTGGCCAGGCCTTCGGTTGGATGCATCGAGACACAACGGACTTTAAAATCGCCCATATGCTGCTCAACCTCAACAATAATGTCAATTGGTATGGGCACTTCAAAGCCCTCACTGGTTATCCTGATGGCAGTATAAATTTCGGGCAGCTGGCCACTGGGAAAAGCCACATCGACCACCGGGCCAATAACCTGAACGACTCGCCCGGTTTCCCCGGCAGATGAATCCTTGATTTGATTTACAGCTACTTCATTCATCAGTTCTTACTCCTTCTTATTGCAGGGCCTCAACTGTTGTCTGGATCTCGAGCAGCTCTTTGGTTATAGCAGCCTGGCGCATTTTATTGAGCAGTAAGACCAGACTAGAAATAAGGTCTTCGGCATTTCTGGAAGCATTTTCCATAGCCATCATCCGGGCAGCCTGTTCTGCCACCTGCGATTCAAACAGTACATGCTCCAGCTGGGCTTTAAGATAGAATTTTAGCAAATAGTTAATTATGGTCGAGGCTTCTTGCTCCCAGATTGGCTCCGGGTGTTCCGATGAGCGGCCAGATAGGTCAGCGGCCAGAGGCAGTAACCTGGTAGCAGTCAGCCTGGGGGCTAAAACCGAACGGAATTCATTATAAATAAGATAGACGGCATCAACGTTCTGGCGGATAAACTCATAATCAAAATACTGGCTTAAACTCTGACTGATAGCTGCTATCTTTTTTTCAACACCATCAGAATAAGAAGCCGCTACCGGCCAGGGAAAATTCCTGCAAAAATTAACTGCTTTTTTACCAATCGGGATAAGGGCTAGCTGGCTGTTCTGACCCTTTTCATTGATAAAGCTGGCGGCCAGGTTTAATAAATTGGAATTGAAAGCTCCACATAATCCTTTATCCGAAGTTATGACCACGACCAGCAGTTTTTTTTCTGGCCTGACCTGAAGATAGGGATGATCGGCCAGGTTTAATTCTCTGGTCAGAGAAATGGCCAGCTCTGGAAAAGTATGCCAGAAAGGCCTCCTGGCCACTACCTGCTTTTGAACTCTTCTATAACGGGAGGTGGCCACTGTTTTCATCGCCTGTGTAATTTGCTGACTGTTACGGACGCTCTGAATCCGCCGTCTCAGGTCAATTATGGTGCTCAACTTTTAGTTCCTCTCTGAAAACCTGATTAAACTCTTGCAGAGCTTGATTTATTTCCTGGTCAAGGTGGAGATCAATCTGTTTACTGGCAGCTATGGCCTGCAGTAAATGAGCATAATGGGTTTCGAAATAATTATAAAGACTCTTCTCATAGTCTCTGATTGCTGCCAGCGGTATTTCATCCAGGAAACCACGGTTACCAGCATAGATAATCAAGACCTGTTTTTCAACGGGCAGGGGCGAATAAGGTTCCTGTTTCAGAATTTCCGTTAACCTCAAGCCACGATCCAGCTGGGCCTGGCTGGCTTTGTCCAGCTCGGTTCCAAACTGAGCAAAAGCTTGCAGTTCACGATACTGAGCGAGATCCAGCCGCAATTTTCCAGCCACCTGCTTCATGGCCTTTATCTGAGCATTGCCACCAACACGAGAAACGGAAATTCCGACATTAATGGCTGGACGAATACCAGCATTAAACAGGGCCGGCTCCAGGTAGATCTGGCCATCAGTAATAGAAATCACGTTGGTCGGGATATAGCCCGAAACATCCCCGGCCTGAGTCTCGATGATTGGCAAGGCGGTCAATGACCCACCGCCCAGTTCCTGGTTCATCTTAGCTGCTCTTTCCAGCAATCTTGAATGAAGGTAAAAAACATCTCCCGGGTAGGCTTCCCGACCAGGCGGCCGTCGCAACAGAAGTGAGATTTCGCGGTAAGCAGCCGCATGCTTGGAAAGATCATCATAGATGACCAGAGCATGCTCGCCGCGATCGCGGTAATATTCGCCCATGGCACAACCGGCATAAGGTGCCAGATATTGCAGGGCTGAGGGGTCAGAGGCAGTAGCTGCCACTACTGTCGTATAAGCCATCGCTCCAAAATCTTCCAGGCTCTTAACCACCTGGGCAACAGTTGAATTTTTCTGGCCAATGGCTACATAAATACAGATGACGCCGGAATTTTTCTGGGCCAGAATGGTATCAACGACAATAGCTGTTTTACCTGTTTGTCGGTCTCCAATGATCAATTCTCTCTGACCGCGACCAATTGGAATCATCGAATCTATAGCTTTGATTCCAGTCTGAAGAGGCTCCCTGACCGGCATTCTTTCCACCACTCCCGGAGCCAGCCTCTCCACCAGCATGCTTATATCAGTTTTAATTGGCCCTTTGTTATCAAGTGGCTGGCCCAGAGAATCAACAACCCGACCGATTAAAGCCGGGCCAGCCGGCACTTCCAGGATCCTTTTGCTTCTTCTGACGATGTCTCCTTCCTTGACCAGCCTGGTTTCCCCGAGAAGCATCGCTCCCACCAGATCTTCTTCCAGATTGAGAGCCAGCCCGTAAACATTATTTTCGAAAATGAGCAGTTCATTGTACATGGCATTTTCCAGACCATAGATCCGGGCAATCCCATCACCGACAGAAATAACTGTACCGGTCTCTTTAATATCAACGCCGCCAGAAAAATCCTTGATCTGCTGCTCGATAATTCTGGTAATCTCTTCAGCTTTAATTTCCATGCTTCTACCTCTGACTGATAATCTCCTTTAGTTTCAAGAGACTTCCCTTCAAGGAGACATCATAATAAATGCTTCCCTTCCTGATCAGCAGTCCCCCCAGAATTTCAGGTTTAAGTGAAAAGGTCAATCTAACCGGCTTTTTCTCCACTTTTTTAAGAGTTTCCTCAACCTGTTTTTTCTCTTCTTCAGTTAGCTCTACCGCTGAACTGACTTCCAGTGTCTCTATGCCCTGTGCTCTGGCCCAGATTTCAGGCAATTCAATTAACAACGTTTTCAACCAGGCCAGCCTTCCATTTTTACTTAAGAGCCAGAGGAGCTTGCTTACCCGTGGGTCAAAATTCAGCTCCTCCAGTACTTCTTCCAGAATGGACAGCTGTCGGCTCTTGATAACAAAAGGAGAAGTCAGAGCATAATAAATTCTCTCGTCAGACTCCAGGAGATCTGAAAAAGACTGGAGCTGCTGCAGACAGAGAAAGAATTCTTCTTCAGTCCTGACCGCAGAGGCCAGCCCCTGACCGTATTTCCTAATTACTGATTGTTGGTTCATCTAATGTTTCCAGCTGGTCAATAGCCTTATGAATAATTCTCCGATGGAGTTCAGGGCCAAGCTTTTCCCTGATTCTCTCTTCAGCCAGAGAGATACTCAGATCCAGGGTATAAACCTCCAGTTCACGCTGGCTGATTTTGACCAGAGAATCAATTTCCTCCCTGGCCAGTTTCTTCAATCTTTCAGCTTCTGACCTGGCTTCCAGGGCTATTCTTTCTCTTTCCCTGGTCGCCTCTATTTCGGCTTCTTTTTTGATTTTGTCTATTTCCTCATCCAGCTTGCTCAATCTTTCTTTCGACTCCTCCAGCCGGCGGAGAGAACTTACCCGCCGTTCTTCGGACTGTTTTAAATTGTCGGCAACCTGATCAGATTTATGCTGAAGGTACTTAATCAAAGGCTTATACAGGAGATAGGCCAAACCGCCAAACAGCAACACAAAATTTACCACCTGCCCCAGGAAGAGCGACAGGTCAAAACCCTCACCCGCCTCAGCTGCCAGCAGCCGACCCGGGGCAGAAAGAATAATCATGATAAAAATAAACAGAATGCCTGCAAAATAAGTCGAGCGGTATTTCACTGCAGTAATTTTTCCTCTAGTTTCTTGGCAATCGACTCAACCCGCTGTCCAAGCTGAGCTTTGAGCCTTTCCACTTCATCTTGAAGCTGTTTCTTGACTTTTTCAACCTGACTCTGAACCTCAATCTGTATATCCTGGGTCACTTTTGATTTTTCAGCCAGGGCCTCAGAGACAATCTTCTGACGGATAGACTGAGATTCTTGCCGGGCCTCTCTCAGCCTGTTTTCCACCTGAGTCAGGTGATCTTCATACTCTTTCAAGGCTTGTTCATATATTTTTTCGTTTTCGTTAAGTATTTTTTTTCTTTTTTCTCTGACTTCGAGGATTGGTTTAAAGAAAACCCTGGACAGGACCAGGACTAAAATCCAGACCAGAACGAAAACTATAATAAAATTCCAATCAATTTCGAGCATAGGCTAAACCTCGCCCATAAGTTAAAAATTTAGCACTACAAGCCATAAAAAGCAATCACTCAAAGATAAGCCAGGCTCTGGCTGACCCCTGAGCCGCAGAAAAACTTCTTAGCTTCACCAACCAGATAGAGTGAACCGGCCACAATGACTGGAATCTTACCTTCAGATAAAGTCAAAGCCAGCCTCAAGGCTGAAGCTACGTCCTCTTCCAGGAAGAATTTTGGGCTGAATTCGGGCAATTGCCTGGCAATATCTTCGGGGAGAGCCGCCCTGGCCAGAGAAGGTCTGGTCAAAATGATTCGAGTGGCCAATGGGAATAACCTCGAGCCGACTTTTTTCACCTCTTTGTCTTTCATAATGGCAAAAACCAGAATAACAGGCTGAGCGACATTTTCCTTGATGTAATCACTGATGGCCCTGGCCCCATCCTCGTTATGTCCTCCATCCAGTATGACCAAAGGCGTTCTGCTGATAATTTCCAGCCGCCCTGGCCAGACGACCGTCTCCAGGGCTTCCAGCAGCCTGTCCTTACTGAGCTGATAACCAATGTTCTGCATGACCTCAGCGGCAGCAATGGCGATAGCAGCATTTTCTCCCTGATGAAGGCCAGGAAGCGAAGGTTTAAAACGATAGGTGGCAACTGGAGTTACATAGGTGAAAACATATCCGTCTTTTATTTGCTTATAAGTTAATTTCCTGCCCTCGCCAAAAACCTCAATCAAAGGAGACCCCATTTCCTGGCATTTTTTCTTGATGACTCCAAGGGCGGTCTGATTTTGAACCCCGGCCAGGCAGGGAACTCCCCTTTTAATAATCCCGGCTTTCTCAGCAGCTATCGTGGATATCGTTTTACCCAGATATTGCTGATGATCATAAGAGATTGAGGTAATAACTGAAACTTCAGGGATAACAACGTTGGTCGCATCAAATCTGCCACCCATCCCAACTTCCAGAACGGCCAGGTCAACTGCCTCCTGATTGAAATAATCAAAAGCGCAAAGAGTCAGAATCTCAAAAAAAGTCAGTGAACCGCTCACCTCCCCCGTCCTTTTAAGTTTCTTTTCTCTCTTTTTTATATCGAGAAGCAAGTGACAAAAAGTTTTTTCCGGAATCATCCGGCCGTTAAGCCTGATTCTTTCTCTGACCTCAACCAGATGCGGCGAGGTGTACAGTCCAGTCTTAAAGCCATTAAGTCTAAAAATACGCTCCAGCATGGCACTGACCGAACCCTTGCCATTGGTTCCCGCCACGTGAATTGAGGGGAAGTTTTTTTCAGGCTGGCCAAGAGAGCTCAGCATAGCCCTCATATTGTCAAGACCCAGTTTGATGCCAAAAAGCTGAGCCTGGTCAAGATAGCGTTTGCAGGCCGGAGAGATCATCGGGGTTTATTCAGGAAAAGTCTCAGCGCTTTGCTCAGATAATTTCTCAGAAATTTTCTTTCCACGACGTCATCCAGCATACCGTGGGCCAGAAGGAATTCAGCCCGCTGAAAACCCTTGGGCAATTTCTCTTTTATGGTTTGCTCGATGACCCGTGGTCCGGCAAAGCCAATCAGAGCATTTGGTTCGCCAATGTTAATGTCGCCCAGCATGGCAAAGCTGGCCGTTGTACCGCCAGTCGTCGGATCAGCCAGAATAGAAATATAAGGCAAACCGGCCTCAGACAGCCTGGCCAGGGCAGCTGAGGTTTTAATCATCTGCATCAAGGACATCATGCCTTCCTGCATTCTCGCTCCGCCTGAACAGGACACTATGATCAAAGGAAGTTTTTCTTCTCTGGCCCGCTCAGCAGCCCGGGCAACTTTTTCCCCAACCACCGAGCCCATGCTCCCCCCCATAAAACCAAATTCCATGGCCAGGATGATAACCGGCAGACCGTCCAGAGTTCCACGGGCAGAAACGATAGCTTCAGGCAGACCGGTTTTTTTCTGGCTGTCCTCAAGGCGTTGACTGTAAGGTAACTGGTCCTTAAAGCCAAGAAAATCGACCGGATAAATATTCTCGTCAAAAGTCTCAAATTGCCCGTTATCAAACAACTGTCTCAGACGCTCCATCGCTCCCAAACGGAAATGATAGTTGCACAAAGGACAGACATACAGGTTATCTATAATATCCTGCTTATAAACAATTTTCTGGCAGTTATTACAACGTGACCATAAGCCTTCATTCATTACATCCTCCTTTGATATTATGGAGCGAGCTTCCTTTTACTTTCCCCTGGTATTTACCAGAGCGATCACTGTCTCCAGGTCAGGCAGGACATCCTCAATGTCCTCTTCAGCAGTCAGTAATCTATTGACAGCTTCCAGCAAAACTTCCGGATTGACCGGTTTTTCCAGGTATTCGGAGGCTCCCAGGTTGGTCATAGCCTCGTGTTTGTACTGAGGACCTTTATATAATCCGGTGATTATTATAACCGGTACGGTGCCCTTTGATTCCTGAGAAATCTTTTTGGTCAGGTCAAAACCGTGGAGCTTAGGCAAAATCGCTTCCAGGATAACCAGGTCCGGCTTTTCTTCTTTGAAAAGATCATAGGCCTGGGCACCATCTGTCGCCTGTATGACCTGAACTTTCAGGTCCTTTAGAATGCGGGTCAGGTTTTCAAGGGAAGCCTGATCGTAATCGACTACTAGAATCTTTTTTTCTGGCATAACCAGGAAAATTGTAGTTTAACCTCCTACGGATTGTCAACAAGATATTGGTTTACAAACTGCCCGCTTTTATCATATAAAGTTTACTATTAAACTTTAGTATTAGGCTGAAATCAAGGTGACGGAGATATTAACCCATGAAAAAAGTTCCACTTCATATGAAAATCTTCATCGGACTTTTCCTGGGGATAGTGGTTGGATTAATCTTTGGCCCTAAAGCCAGGAGTATTGAATTCATCGGAACCATTTTTATCAGATTAATTACCATGCTTGTTGTCCCTCTGATTTTTTTCTCGCTGTCGCTGGGAACAGCCAGCCTGGGCGATATCAAGAAGCTGGGCCGGATCGGACTGAAAACAATTATTTATTTTACTCTGACCACGGCTATCGCCATCGTCATTGGCCTGGTAGCTGCTAATCTGTTGAAACCTGGCACCGGACTTAATGAGCAGGTCAAGCAGGACTTGCTCAAAAATTATCAGCAATCAGCCGAGAATCAAACCTCCATCATCGAGCAAAAACCGTCATTGATTTCAGTTCTGGTCAATATTGTGCCGACCAATCCAATCAAGGCCATGGCTGAGGGCGAAATGCTCCAGGTCATATTTATAGCCTTGCTTTTTGGGATTTGTCTGACCTTAATCAATTCAGAAAAATCCCGCCAGCTGCTGCAACTTTTCGATGGAGCCAACGAAGCCATACTTCAGGCCATTAATCTCGTCATGAAATTCGCTCCATATGGAGTTCTGGCCTTGCTGGCTTCGATTATCGGCCAGTTTGGTGCCGGTATTCTCCTTACTCTGCTCAAATATATACTGGTAGTAATTCTCGGTCTGTCTGTTCATGCCATTGTGGTGGATGGCCTGCTGGTCAGGTATCTGGGCAAGATGAAACCAGCCCAATTTTTTAAACATACGACCGATGCCATGCTGATTGCTTTTTCAACTTCCAGTTCCAACGCCACCATCCCTGTCGCTTTGGAGTGTATGGATAAGCTCAAAGTCAAAAGAGAATATTCAAGCTTCGTCATTCCGCTCGGCGCCACAATCAATATGGATGGGACTGCTCTATACCAGGGCGTGGCGGCTGTTTTCATTGCCCAGATTTATGGGATCAACCTTACCCTGGGTGCTCAGGCCACCATTGTTCTGATGGCTTTGCTGGCTTCCATCGGGACAGCTGGCGTACCTGGAGCTGGCATGATTATGCTGGCCATGGTTTTAAAGCAGGTCAATATTCCTCTGGAAGGAGTGGCTCTGATTCTTGGGGTTGATCGAATCATAGACATGTGCCGGACAACAGTCAATATGATTGGCAACATGGCCGCTTCTATCTTTATCCATAGCTCAGAGGAAAAAGCCAATTTTATCAAACAATCGTAGCTTCCCATCTCTCTGTCTCTGCTTTAAAATGAAAGCGGGCGAAATTAAAGTCAATCAGGTAATATTCTGCTATGGCAAAAAAGACCAGAAGGCAGCTTCTTGGACAGCACTTTCTCCATGATAAAAATATCATTAAAAAAATAGTAGAAGCTAATCAGCCAGAAAAATCAGATCTGTTCATAGAAATTGGCCCGGGTACAGGGGCTCTGACTTTTCCCCTGGCCGAAAAGGCCGGTTTCGTTCTGGCCATTGAGAAAGACCCGTCTCTGATACCTGCTCTTGAAGCTAAAGCCGCGGCAAATGTTGAGATTATAACCGGTGATATTCTCAAACTTGATCTGGCTCCGCTCATTGAGAGAAAGCGGTCGGGACTGTCTTCAGTCAAAATGGCTGGAAACTTGCCCTATCATATTTCTACCCAGATACTTTTTGTCCTGCTTGAGCTGAAAAATAGCCTCACTCAGGCCGTTTTCCTCTTCCAGAAAGAGGTCGCTCAACGTCTCGTAGCTCAGGCAGGAACAAAAAAGTATTCGCCTCTATCCATCCTGCTTCAAAACTATTTTGAGATAGAACTGCTCTTCTACATCAAACCTGGAGCTTTTAGCCCGCCACCGGCAGTTGATTCAGCTTGCGTCAAATTTACCACGCGCCAGAAGCCGGTATTTTTCCCGGAAGAAGAAGACCAGGACTTTACTGATTTTATCAAAGCCTCTTTTGCCCGACGGCGGCAGACCCTGAAAAAGAACCTGGAGAAAGCCGGATACAGCCCGGAAAAAATCTCACAGGTACTGGAGAAATTCCGGCTTAAATCACAAACCAGAGCCGAAGAACTCGAACCCCAGATTCTATATCAGGTTTTCCGCGGGCTAAAAGGAGTCTAAAAAGAGGGACCGGAGATAGGCTGAAAAGTCGCCAGCCACTATGATATAATCAGGAAAAATGGCTAAAAACAAGAAGAACGGGCAGAAGACCAGTCCGGTCGTAGAGATTATTTCTCTTGTTTTTATTTTTCTGGCTATTTTTTCTTTAATCAGCCTGATCAGCTATGACCCGGCTGACCCCTCGTGGGCGAATACGCCTTCGCCGGGACATAAGACCCATAATTTCGG
>JAKPCG010000147.1 GCA_029553365.1 Acidobacteriota bacterium
TTTTCTCAAGCTCCTGGTTGAGGGAGACCATCTGTTTGATTCGGCCGTCGAGCTCTGTCGAGACCTTTTCAAGCTCTGCTATTTTCTCCTTTGATTCGGCTGTTTTCCCCTGAAGCTTAGTATTCGTTTGTTTCTCATGGATATAGAGGCCGGCCATAATCAAGGCAAAGATTATTATGGCGATGATAATCATTTTGCCCCCCTTAGACATCACTGCCCCCCATTTTTCTGGTGTGTGAAATCATATATACCCGAGGCTGCTAACCAAACCGGAATTGACTCCAAAACAGCTAAACCAATTCGGAATTGGTTCGTCCGTAGAAGGAAAAGTGCGGTCACCACAAAGGAGACAATGGCTGAATTGATATAGTTCAGAATCTTTTTAAGCCGGCTGTCAGCATTCCGGTAGAACCACTTCAGCTTTTCTACAATGCCCAGGACGGCAGGGATTCCGCCAATCCAGGTAAGGATGAGTGTCTGAAGATTAGGGTCGTAGTTTACCATTTTTTGAAAGCGGCCTTCAGGTTATCAAAACCATCAATAAAAACGCCAAAAAGAAAAATAGCAACCTGCTTCCAGATTGATATTTCGACATCATTCCTGTTTAGCAGAACCAAAAGAGAGCAGTTGAAAAAGAAATACGCAAAGAAAATTAAGCCGATGATAAAGTCTAAAAGCATGTTTCCCTCCTTGATGATATAAAAATAGCGGGAGCTGGGTTCGAACCAGCGACTTCCTGGTTATGAGCCAGGCGAGCTTCCATCTGCTCTATCCCGCAATCCCGCTTCATTTTAAATGGCTCCTAAATCCAGGCTAAATCAATAATTTCTTGTGGCAGGTCGTCTGCGATGTCGACGTGAATATGTTTGTTTGTAATCTCGAACCGCTTAATGCCGAGAGAAAAGAAAATTGAGACCAAAAGGAATCTCGTCCGGCAGTCCAGGCATTTGATATCAACGGCCTTTGAGTAGCCATCAGGCCTTACAAGGTGAGCTGAATTTTTCGCTCCGCCGATTGCTGCATTGTGTTTTTCGCAACGGGTCCCGGATGTGATGATAA
>JAKPCG010000165.1 GCA_029553365.1 Acidobacteriota bacterium
GGACGATGAATGTCTTCTTTGATATCCTGATTCTGTTCTTTATGATTTCGGCCTTGCAGCCTGTCATCAAACAGGAATTTCTTAAGGCGTCGCGCCAGAATGTAATCTCCCGCATCGAAAAGAAAACCAATTCCAGAGTTATTACTCTCATCCACCGTCAGGAAACAATGAGCATCCTGGGCTTTCCCGTCATGCGTTATATTGATATTAATGACTCGGAAAAGGTTATCCGGGCGATCCAGACAACTGCTCCTGATACCCCGATCAGTTTAATTCTTCATACGCCAGGCGGAATCGCTCTGGCTGCCCTGCAAATTGCCAAAGCAATTAAGAGCCACAAAGGAAAAGTTACTGTTTATGTTCCTCATTATGCTATGTCTGGTGGAACTCTAATTGCTCTGGCAGCCGATGAAATAGCCATGGGTGAGCATTCGGTGCTGGGGCCGGTTGATCCGCAAATAGATAAATATCCTGCTCCCTCTATTGTCAATGTTCTCAGGCAGAAGCCCATAGCTGAAATTGATGATGAGACTTTGATCCTGGCCGATATTTCTCAAAAAGCTATCAGTCAGCTGGAGCACAGCATTATTGATTTGCTACCTGATAATTATTCCGAAGAAGACAGGAAAAGAATTTCTGATGCCTTAACCAGAGGACACTGGACACATGATTTTCCGATCTCGGTTGATGTGGCCCGCCAGCTGGGTTTGAAGGTGACCACTGAAGTTCCAGCTGAGGTCTTTCAGTTAATGGAGTTATTCCCGCAGCCGGTCAGGAGCACTCCCTCTGTGGAATTTGGCCCAGGGCCAAATTATCAGCGGGGCCAAAAAAAATAAAAGCGGTAGGTCTATCCAGGTAGTCAAGCTGATCGGGCTGCCGTCACAGTCATTCAGGAGACAAAAGCCTATAATAGGCCTAACTTAAGGCTTAAACCCATTAGCTCATGTTCTGAATTTTAAACTCAAAACAGCTAAAGTTTTTATAATTTGTTTTGATTCTGGAGGCTTGAAGCGGTGCGTCTGGTCTGAACCTTAAAAACCTTCTGGCTGGAAAAATTACTTTTTAAAAGTTGACACAGGGCTTTGCTTTACTTAACATATAGGATATATAGGGAATATAAAGAGAAAGGAGGGCGTTATGAACAGACTCTCCAGATGGCTGGCCGTTGGGTTGCCCCTGATTCTGGCCATTTCTTTGGGCTTAATAACTTCCTCCGGCCTGCAAAAGGCTGGAGATGAGGCCCTGGGCTCAAGAAAATACAGCGACTATCAGACTCCGGCTTTCTGCGGAATTCAATGCCATAATGACATCTATCAGCAATGGAAGCAGGCTATGATGTCTCAGGCCTATACCCACCACTGGGATGAAATCGAATACTTTAAACTGGCTGTTCCTCAAGCAGAAAAGGACCCGGTGGTGGCCGGTGTTAAGGCAGGCTGTAATGGTTGCCATACGCCCCTGGCCTTTTTAGCTGGCGATATTCCACCGGCTGTTCCGGCCAAAGGGACCCGAGCCAATGAATCTGTTTCTTGTGAAGTTTGCCATACCATAACAGGAATGGCTGGTGATACTCCGTTTAATTTTAACTGGGTATCAGAACCAGGCAAGAATAAGTATGGCCCGCGGCAGAACGCCAATTCTCCTGAGCATAATTTAGTCAAGTCAGATTTTCTGGCCAAAGCTGATTTTTGTGGAACCTGTCATAATGAAAAAAGCCCATATGGTGTCTGGGTTAAATCTACTCATCTCGAGTGGAAAGCCGGGCCTTATGCTGAGGAAGGGGTTAAGTGCCACGATTGCCATATGACCTATGCTCCAGGCAAAAGCGCTTCGATGGGGGCCTCTTATCCTGACGTCCGCCAGCATCTCTTCCATGGGGCTCATGATCCGGGTAAAGTCCGCGGCACAATTGAACTCCGAGTCCACCCTGATATCAATGAAGCTTCTCCCGGGGACAAGGTCAAATTCACCGTGGTCCTCTTTAACCAGAAAACAGGCCATAAGTTTCCAACCGGTTCAGTTGAAGACAGAATCGTCTGGCTGCATGTTGAGGCGGTTGATGCCAGAGGGAATGTCTATCATCTGCCAATCGATAAAAAGGGATTTGAAGGAGAAGAATACACTATAGCTGCCGATACTCTGGCTTACCAGGATATGGGTATAGCCCTTAATGACCCGAACTTTAAGGGTGTTCAGAGAGACGGTGTGCCAGTCGGTGACCGCATTTTCCGGATGCCTTATTTCGATCCTCAGGGAAGGATGACCATTCAGCAGTGGAACACCAAAAGCCAGGGAGTTGATTATCGCCTCGGTCCGAAAGAAACCAAGATCGAAACCTGTACCTTTGCTCTGCCGGATACCATTCCAGCTGGACCCCTGACAGTTAAGGCCACTCTTTATTATCAGCGGCTGGTTAAACCGGTGGCTGATTTTCTCGGTGTCCCGGCGGATGAGACTGAACCGATTGAGGTGAACAGACATCAAACGACGATCAACGTTGTCGACTGAACACTGTGAAATGGAGGAAAAAGATGAAAAGAGCAGCAGTTGTCCTTTTCCTTACTCTCGGCTTGATTTTCATTTTCAGTTCAGAAGCCTGGTCAATACCGGCTTTTGCCCGCAAATACAGCATCAGCTGTAAGGTCTGTCACAATCCTTTTCCGAAGCTCAAGCCCTATGGCGATGAATTTGCCAGTAATGGCTATGTGATTAAGGACAAAGAAACACCCCGCTATAACATTGATACCGGTGATAATACGCTTTCACTCTTGAGAGAACTGCCCATTGCGATTCGTTTTGATGGTTATATGAGTTTTGACAATGCTCACAATAAGCGGTTTGATTTTTCAGCGCCTTATATCATCAAGTTGATGTCTGGTGGAGAAATTTCCAAGCATATTTCTTATTATTTATATTTTATTTTCACCGAAGGAGGGGAGATCGCCGGACTGGAAGACGCTTTTCTTATGTTCAACAACCTGTTCAAAACCGACCTCAGCTTCTTTATCGGACAATTTCAGGTAGCAGACCCGCTCTTTAAGAGAGAATTGCGTTTAACTTATGAGGATTACCGGATTTATGGAGTTAAAGTCGGGCAGGCCAGGGCAGATCTGACCTACGATCGAGGTGTAATGCTAACCTATGGGCTGCCTACTGGTACTGATCTAACTCTGGAGATCGTTAATGGCATGGGCCTGGACCCGGTTGATGATTTTGGAACTTTTGATAATGATAAATATAAAAACTTTATGTTGCGGATTTCACAGGATTTTTCACCTGAATTTAGAGCCGGGGCTTTTGGCTATCTCGGAAAGGAAAGGCAGGACAACGTTAATGACAGTCTGTGGATGGCCGGTGGAGATCTGACCTGGACTCGGCCTAAATTCCAGTTCAATGCGCAATATCTTTATCGAGAGGATAAAAACCCCTACTTTTTAATAGCCGGAGCGGAGAAAATTCAAACGCAGGGTGGATTTGCTGAACTGCTCTATTTCCCTCGCGGCGACGATTCGCGCTGGTATCTGGTGGCACTTGGTAACTGGGTTGATTCTGACCAGCCAGACCTGAAATATACTTCGGCTGGTCTCCATTATGGCTACCTCCTGCGAAGAAATGTTCGGGCGACGGTGGAGGCTACCTATGTTTTTAAAAGTGAGCTGCCCAAGCACTTGCGGTTTGGACTGGGATTAATCACGGGCTTCTAAGGACGAGACTGTGTCATTAAATAAAGAATCGTATTAGGTGAAAGGAAGGTTTCCGGGGAGTGGCGTGGTAGCGTGGATGAGAAACGTTCAGGTTTTATTACCAGGACTTGAAGTGAGAAGATCGGAAAGAGGCGAGGGCTGCGGAACAGGTCTCACGCCAGGATGAAAAGTAGTTAACTCCCGTCATTAATACACTCAAAAAGGCAAGATTCCAGCTGTCCTTTTCGACGGTGTCAGGTCGGTTTGGTATTTGGCCATCGTAAATTCTCCATTGGTTCACCCTAATAACCTCTCTGGCCTGCTCTGATTTAAACTGCAAAGTGGCTGGCCAAAAAGAAGTGGCTGATCTTTTTTTATAATTTCTTATAATTTCCTTAGCGATGATGAACTTAAAAAAGGCCTTCTACTTCTTCCGGAAGGCAGCCTGACCTCCCGATAGCAGATTATGGTTGTCAGAACGAAATCATAAGTGATATATTTGACCCTGGTTGAAGATGTTAGAGCTAAAAGGGATAACCAAAAGGTATCAGTTTCTAAA
>JAKPCG010000193.1 GCA_029553365.1 Acidobacteriota bacterium
TTTGTTTTTTCCAGGCAGATGACCAGGCCGGTCAGGGAACTGGCACGGGGAGTGGAAGAAATGAAGCGCCAGGGAAAAAGTCAGCAATTGCGGGTTTATTCCTCGGATGAACTTGGACGCCTGACCCAGAGCTTTAATGAAATGGCCAGCCTCCTCACCGAACAGCAGGAAAAACTCGGAGCTTCAGCCCGTGAACTGGAAGAAGCTTATGTCTCAACGGTCAAAATCTTAGCTGCCGCCATTGAAGCCAGAGACAGGTATACTCTGGGTCATTCGACTCGCGTGGCCGAACTGGCGGTAGCTCTGTCCAGAGAAGCTGGTTTGAAAAAAGAAGACATTGATTTAATAGAAATTGCCTGTCTTTTTCATGACGTGGGTAAAATTCGTATTCCTGATTCAATTTTACATAAGCGTGGTCGGCTGGAAGCTGATGAAATCAAGGAGATGCAAAAACATCCAGAATACGGAGCGGAAATTTTGAGCAAGGCTCCCTGCCTTTATAAATATATTCCAGCTGTTCGTCATCACCATGAGTGGTATAACGGCAATGGTTATCCTGATGGTTTGAGCCGTGACGATATCCCCCTGGCCGCCGCCATTATTTCGCTGGCTGATGCCTTTGATGCTATGACCTCAGATCGCCCCTACCGTAAGGCGTTGAGCGTGGAAGAAGCCAGATTGGCTATCCTGAAAAATTCTGGACGTCAGTTTCATCCGGAGCTGGCCAGACTGATGATTAAAATTATTGAGAAGAGGGAAATGGTGGCCACGGTTAGAGAAAATCAAAGCGAGAGACCGCTATGAGAAATTCAAGGTTCAAGCTATTAGCTGTCATTCTGGTATTTTTGTTTTTGGGTTTATCTGAAGCCTGTTCAATTATCAAACACAAAGAGACCAGGACAGTGCCGAAACCGGAGGCCAGGGTGAGCCAGAGAGAGGTGATAGAGCCTGAGGAGCAACCGCTGGTTGAGGCCGATCAGGCTTTGGCTTCCGGTCAGTATGCTCAGGCTCTCGACATCTATAAAACCCAGCTTGGCCTGAAACCGGAGAATAAAAAAATTCAGGCGGCGGCTCGTGGTGCTCTGGAAGAAATCAAAAAGAAGGCCGACGAGGCCAGGAGCCAGAAACATTACAGCCTGGCAATGGACGGGTATCTGCTTCTACTTGAGAACTTTGACTATTTTTCCCATCTTATATCTGATTTATCTTTTAACTCAAAGGAAATAGAGCAGTACCTTAAAGAATGCCGCCTGGAAAATTATCTGGCTCAGATTGACCAGAGTCTCAAAGCTAAAAAATATGAACAGGTCTCGAGTCTTCTGCAGGAAGCTTTAAAGGCCAACCCCGGCGAACCCCGATTGAAAAAGCAGATAGAGAAGCTGCTGGTCGAGCTCAAGAGTTCAGGCGACAGATCCCTGGCCGACCTCGATTTTGCCCGGGCTGGCTGGCATTATGGTCTGGCTAAAAAAAACTGGTCAAAATTTAAAAGCTATACCAGCTCGCTGCCCTTTAAGCTGGAAGATCTCGACTCAGGCCTTAAGACCTGCAGCCAGCAACTAACCAATCAGGGACTGGTCGAATATCGAAAAGGGAACTTAAAAGGAGCTATTTCTATCTGGGAAAGCATTTTAACCTTTGATCCTGATAATGAACAGATAAAAAAAGCCATCTCCACCGCTCGGGCTCAGCTGCAGCAAATTAAAGGCTAAAACCCTGAAAGATTAGAATCGAGCCAGAGCTAGGCCCAGAGCTTTTCCGGGTATTTCCCTTCTTTGATCAGCTGGCGGATACTGGCTTGAACCCAGGAACGGTCTTCCTGGTAGGTGACGCCGAACCACCTTTCCTCGGTGGTCAGCACCCTGACCCGGGCCTTGCCTTCCCTGGCCACTGCCCCCACCACTTCCGGGATATAAAACTCAGCCCGGGTGAGATCAATCGCCGGATCACTCAGGAAAGAGCGGAAGCGAGCCTGGAGTTCGGGGAAAATACTGGGAGTCAGGCCGAAAATGTTCATTGAAGCGAGATCATCGGGGGAAAGAGAATGCCAGTTCTGACCATCTTCCGTATATTTGATGCCGTCCGGAAATTTCTGGACTCTGGTCCTTTCCCTTAAATCAAGAAGATGGCCATCCGGCGAGAGGCGACAGATGCCCCGGGCCACATGACCGTGCTCAGAGAGGGTATTTCCCAGACGGTAGGCGACCAGAGCATAGTTATAATATGAAGGTTCATCTTTGGTCTGTCTCATGTAATCGGCCAGCTTTTTGATGGCCTCATAACCATAAAAATCATCGGCATTAATGACCAGAAAATTGCCGGAAATAACCGGCTGACAGAGCATGACAGCCTGTCCCGTTCCCCAGGGCTTTTTACGGCCGGCAGGAATCTGGAAGCCAGAAGGTAAGCCTCTATCAATTGTCTGAAAGACATAGGAGACTTCAAAATGTTTTTCCGCTTCTAAGCCGATCTTTTCTTTAAAAGCCTGTTCGAGATCAGGTCTGATAATAAAAACAACCTGTTCAATGCCTGCCCGCCAGGCGTCGTAAAGAGAGTAATCAATAATAATTTCGCCATTGGGGCCGACTGGGTCAACCTGCTTCAAGCCGCCGTAACGACTGCCAATGCCTGCCGCCATGATCACCATCGCCAGCTTGTCCATAATCCTACCTCTTAAATAAATTAATTAGCACAAAAGTGGCTCGAATGGAAAGGGCTATCTCGTTAGCCTAATAAAAAGGTGCCGGTTTTCGGGCCGGAAAGGTGGCTTAAAAGCTCTGGACATTTATTGTATAATCTTTAAGTAAAAGGTGATTCCATGATCAGGTCAACAACGGTTATCTGTATTCGACATAATGGCCAGGTGGTCATGGCCGGAGATGGCCAGGTAACTATGGGCCAGACCGTTCTTAAGGGGACAGCCCAGAAGGTCAGGCGCCTGTATAAAGGCCAGGTGCTGGCTGGCTTTGCCGGGGCAACCTCCGATGCCTTTGCCCTCTTCGCCCGATTTGAAACCAAACTGGAAGAATACCGTGGAAATTTATCAAGAGCAGCGATTGAACTGGCCAAAGACTGGCGCCTGGATAAATCCCTGCGCCAGCTGGATGCGCTGCTCATTGTGGCTGATGCCAGCAATACTTTTCTTATCTCGGGGACGGGAGATGTGGTTGAACCAGATGACGGTATTATGGCGGTTGGCTCTGGCGGACCATTTGCTCTGGCTGCAGCCAGAGCTTTAATCAAGCATTCTTCGCTAAACGCCAGGGAGATTGCTCTCGAGGCTTTAAATATTGCCTCCCAGATCTGTATCTACACCAATAATAATTTTACGATAGAGGAACTCTGATGGCTATAGAACTTGAAGGCAAAGTAGTTAAAGAAAGTAATCTCGTCGCCAGCGGTAAAGAAAACGAGCTTACTCCGCAGGAAATTGTGGCCGAACTTAATAAGTATATCATTGGGCAGAAAGCAGCTAAAAAAGCCGTGGCTATTGCTCTGAGGAATCGTTTCCGCCGCCGGAAATTACCTCCCGAGCTGGCCGATGAAATCGCACCCAAGAACATTTTGATGATCGGGCCAACCGGGGTAGGTAAAACTGAGATTTCACGGCGCCTGGCTAAATTGACTTCTTCTCCCTTTCTCAAAATTGAGGCCAGTCGCTTTACAGAGGTTGGTTACGTTGGCCGTGACGTCGAATCAATGATCAGAGATCTCGTCCGAATTGCTGTTGATCTGGTCAAGCAGGAGAAGATTAAGGAAATCGAAGCTAAAGCTCTGGCCAGTGTGGAAGAAAAATTGCTGGATTTGCTTTTGCCCCATAATCGGCGGCGTGAAAATAATTCTACACCGGAAGATCTGAAGGAATTTCAAAAGACCCGGGAAAGACTGAGGCGGCAACTACAATCCGGTCTGCTTGATGATCGGATAGTGGAAATAGAAGTCAAAGAAGCGCCGACTCCACCCTTTGAATTTGTGTCCAGTAATGGCTTTGAGGAGATAGGCATCCAAATTCAGGAAATTATGCCCGGTCTTTTTGGCGGTAAAACCAAAAGGCGGAAAGTGAAGATTAAAGAAGCCAAAGAAATTTTACTGGAAGATGAAGAAAAACGTCTGGTTGATATGGATCAGGTAGCCAGATTGGCTATCGAAAAGGTTGAGCAATCAGGAATTATCTTTCTGGATGAACTGGATAAAATTGCCGGTCGCGAGTCGGGCACAGGTCCGGATGTCAG
>JAKPCG010000196.1 GCA_029553365.1 Acidobacteriota bacterium
TCTTTTTCTTTTCAGCATTCAACTTGATGTATTGATTCACCAGGGAATCTACTATCTCTTGAGAAGGGAGTGGGGCCGGCTCTTTCTCAAGCAGTTCTGCCCTGGCCTCGGCTTCTGCGTCTCTCACATCAGCCCAGCAAACATGATTGAACCGGCAGAACTGGCAATTAGTAGATTTCCTTTCATGCGGCCGGTCGGGTGGATTGCCAGAGGCTATATAATCTGAAACCATCTTGAACCAGCCGAAAATTTCCTGAAGTCTCGATTCGTCATAATCAACCTTCCAGGCCGCTATCGGCTCTTCTGCCATACCGGCTCTGTCGACGTAGAGGATATAGCCCCAATCCAAAATCGTTTGGTCTCGGATAGATTTTTTCTTTTTCATCGAGTCGATGTAAAGAAGGAGCTGGTCAATCTCGTATTGTTCTGGCTCTTCAGCTTCGAGAGAATACGGAACTTTTGTTTTTATTTCTACTACCGCTAAGCCGTCTGCTTCTGGGTTGAACCTGAATTCTGCCGCAATCATATCAAGCCGTCCGGTGGCGTTGATGCCTTCATTCTCAAGCCCGAATTCGATATCCCTGGGAGCTTCGGCAACCTTCTGATTTCTATATCTCTGCTGGACGTCGTTGTGAATGAGATTGCCCAGAGAGAAAAGATAGAGGGTTGTATCTGCGATTGTTCTTTTTTCTTCTGGGATTGTGAATTCATAGAAAACTTGCCTTGGGCATTTCGAGATGTCGGAAAAATAGAAGTATTTCCGCTTTTCTTTGTCTCTCTGCCCCTGTCCTTTTTGCCACTCGTCCCGATAGCTCGTATAGAGTTCCGAGATGAGAAAATGGCTCCTGTCAAGTTTTTGTATTCTGTCTATCTTATTCATTATCAGCCCCCTTAATATGAAATAATTTTTTGCATATCAAGCACGCCGGCTTCCATTCTTTCCGCCTCGTTGCTGGGCACGGCTCCCATTCCGAATAGCTTCCAAAACAGACGGGATTGTTTTCCTTCTCTGCCCTGAAAGCTATGATTGATTCTTTTCCGCTAATTTTGCCGGAAACAACATATCCGGATAATTGTTTTTTTGTAATTCTTTTTTTCATCCATCCCATACTCGATAACAGGATTCATTTCTGGATTAGTTGGGGTTATTGCCCCTGCAATATAAACTCTTTTTCTTATTTTATCTTTCATAGGTATCTCTCCTTATTTCCAGAACTGATACCAAGGTTTCTTAGTGGTTAAAAATGGATACTCCTGCCCTGTGTTATCGTTCACATTTTGAATATTTTCCTCTGGTGCATGTGTTTGATAGGCTTGACCCAAATCTTTTAATAAGCCAGCCAGTAGTAAAATA
>JAKPCG010000213.1 GCA_029553365.1 Acidobacteriota bacterium
TTCATGCAATTAAAAGCGCGCAATAAAAAAGCGCCGAATTCTTCGGTGCTCATCTTGTCATTTAGAATTTGCCTTGGCTTCCAGCTCGGATGCTTGGTATCTGAACCATAATCCACGTTCCAAGGCGGGTCAGTGAAAACAAACCTCGCCTTTTGGCCATCCATCAGCTTTTGCACATCTGAAAGCAGGGTGCTATCACCGCACATCAGCCGGTGGCCGCCAAGCGTCCATATATCGCCCTTTTTGGTAACCGGAACTTTAATCTCTGCTGCTGCCTTTTCTGCATCGAAATTATCCTCTTTGACATTAGCGGTTGTTTTATCGCGGAACAACTCATCGATTTCCGCGGCATCAAACCCGGTAAGGGAAATGTCAAAGCCATCTTCATTTAAATCCATAAGCAAATCAGTCAAAAGCGGAATATCAAACTCGCCGCTGATTTTATTCAGAGCGACATTGAGCGCCTTTTCCCGCTGTTCATCCAAATCAACTACAACACAGTCGATCTCCTTATACCCCAAAGCTGTAAGTACTTTATACCGTTGATGTCCGCCGACAATATTCCCGGTGCGTTTATTCCATATGACCGGCTCTACATATCCAAACTCTTCAATGGATCGGCGGAGTTTCTCGTATTCAGGATCGCCCGGTTTTAAGTCCTTCCGCGGATTATATTTAGATGGTTTTAGTTTTTCTGTTGGTATTTTCAGTATATCCATAAATCTTAACCCTCCAGTTTGACGGCTTTTTCACCGGTGAATTCCTCCCAGCGCTTAACAGCTAAATCACAGTAAACAGGGGATAACTCCATTGCGTAGCATTTACGCTCGGTCTGTTCAGCCGCAATTATATCGGTCCGCTTCTGTCCGAAGCGCTGCTTCAAGTTCCTCTAATTGCCGCTTTCTGAGATAACTTGACGGTGTTTTTAGGGCAAGGTTTCGCAGTTCCCGGGCCACTCTATCTGCAGCCCGAATATAAAGACCCCGGATTTCGGGGTCTTGGCGTAGCCTTAACTCGATATATTTTTTCCTGGCTTCCAATGCCCATTTACGGTAAGCACCGGCCGCGTCTTTGATTTCGTCTATCTCTCGGATCATTAGCTTCCAGCCACCTTCTCATACCACCACT
>JAKPCG010000225.1 GCA_029553365.1 Acidobacteriota bacterium
TCCTGAATAGCGCGGCATGAACAGGGCAGCATAACAATAGCGGCAGCTATGGCTGCAACCGGTATAAGGATTGAGGCAGTAATCAAAGACCTTTGATTTATTGAGAACACTTCTGGCTAATTTTTCCGTTATCTTCATTAAAATATATTTACCATAAGTGTCATTTTTGTTTAATAATTGCCTCCTGTCCGGACCAAATTCTTGCCATAATTTTAACGCATCTTTTTTTTGAAAAAATAGTTTATAATAAAGGCAGAAATGGACATCTGATATGGACAAGGAGGCAAGGATGCTTTCTCTTAAAAATAAAAGGGCAGTGGTCTCTCTGCTGTTTTCCATCCTGATGATTTTCGGACTGGCTTCGGGGCTGCGGGCCCAGTATTTTGGCCGGAATAAGGTCCAATACAAGAAATTCGATTTTAAAATTATGAAGACCAAACATTTTGATATCTATTTTTATCAGCAGGAAACCGAGGTCGTCAAACAAGCAGCTCAGATGGCTGAACGCTGGTATGCCCGTTACAGCCGGATATTTAATCATGAGCTTAAAGGGCGTCAACCTCTTATTATCTACTCCAGTGGGCCTGAGTTCCAGCAGACAACAGTCATTCCTGAAACTATGGGTGAGGGAACAGGCGGAGTTACCGAGTCTTTTAAAAGGAGAATCATCCTGCCCTATGGTGTTACCCTGGCAGAGACTGACCACGTCATCGGACACGAGCTGGTTCATGCTTTTCAGTATGATCTGGCCGGTCAGGGTCACTCAGATGAAGCCAGATACACTGGAGCAGACCTGAGGATTCCGTTATTTCTGGTGGAAGGTCTGGCTGAATATCTGTCTATTGGCCCTTATGATCCCGAGACCTCGATGTGGATGAGAGATGCCTGGAAAAGAAAATTCTTACCGCCGATTAAAAAATTAGAAGATTACTACAAGTATTTCCCTTATCGCTACGGCCAGGCCATCTGGGCTTATATCGGTGGCCGCTATGGGGATGAAATGATTGGCAAGATCTGGCGGATGTTATCCAGAACTAATGATTATGAAGCAGTCTTGCAGGGGGTGCTGGGAGAGCCACTGAAAAAGATTTCGGAAGACTGGCATAAAGCTAATGAAGCTGCTTATAGTCCACTCGTTCCCTTGACTCAAACTCCTGATCAATATGGAAAACTACTGCTGAAAGGCACCGAGGAGAATGTCTATAATGTTTCACCAGTGCTCAGCCCTGACGGCCGTTATCTGGCGTTTCTTTCTTCGCGTGATCTTTTCTCAGTTGATCTTTATCTGGCCGAAGCCAGAACAGGTAAGGTGATCAAAAAGCTGACTTCAACCGCTATTGATCCTCACTTTGAAAGCATTCAATTTATCAGATCGGCCGGTTCCTGGGAAGCCAGTGGTCAGCGCTTTGTCCTCGGAACTATTTCCCGGGGCAGACCATATTTAACCATTATTAATGTCAATAAGGGGAAAATTGAAAAAGAAATTCCTTTTCCCGAGCTGGGTGAAATTCTCAATCCATCCTGGTCACCGTCTGGAAAGGAAATTGCTTTCTCTGCTCTGGCGGGTGGAGTTAGCGACCTGTATATTTATAACCTGGAAGACAATACGCTAAAGAAGATGACTGACGACGCCTATGGGGATCTTCATCCTGTCTGGTCGCCGGACGGCACAAGAATTGCCTTTGTGACGGAGAGATTCAGTGCCAATTTAAACTGGCTGGACAGCGGGCATTATGAACTGGCTCTGCTTGATGTCAGGTCAGGGGAAATCACCAGAGCCCTGGCTTTTCCATCCGGAAAAAATGTCAATCCGCAGTGGTCAGCCGACGGGCAAAGTCTATTTTTCCTATCTGATTACCAGGGAAAGACTGATCTGTTCCGGCTGAGCCTGGCTGATGGGAAAATTTATCAGGTAACCAATCTATTCACCGGCATTGGAGGTATAACCCAGCTCAGCCCGGCTATTTCTTATTCGCCTGAGGCTGGCACACTGGCCATGTCAGTTTACGAGAACGGCTGCTATTCAATCTATTTAATAGAATCAAGTGATCGGCTGACCGGCCAGATGACTCTGGCTCAGTTGACCGACCGGCCGGTTGGCTTGCTACCGCCTCGAACCCAGCTGGAAGGGGCTCTGCTCGGTTTATTGCGTAACTCTCTCTATGGGCTGCCAAAAGAAACTGATTTCCCAGTAACCAATTACAAGCCAAAGCTCAGTCTGGACTATATTACTCAGCCCACAGTAGCAGTTGGGGTTGATCGCTATGGTACCTATGCCGGCGGGGGAATAGCTGCTATCTGGAGTGATATGCTGGGCTACCATACTCTGGTGACTATGGCCCAAACCGATAACCAGCTGACAGATAGTTATGTGATGGTTGGCTATCAGAATTCTAAAAACCGCTTAAACTGGGGTCTGGTTGGCCAGCGGGTTCCATACTTGTATGGATATTATACAGTCAAAGAGGATGAAATAGACAATTACCCTGTCTATGTTCAGGATGAATACCTGGACCGTCAGATAAACTATGAAATTGGTGGCTTTGCTTATTATCCGCTTAACACTTTTCGCCGTCTGGAGTTCAGCGCTGGTTTTGATTATATAGACTTCAGCCGGCATGTTTACCGCTATATCTATGATGCTTACTATTATGAATTGATTGATTATTATAACTTTTCGCTACCCTCGGCCCCGAGCATCAAATATGGTTATGTGTCTGCTGCTCTGGTTTATGACAGTTCAATATTTGGCGCCTGCAGTCCGATTATCGGCAAAAGTTATGTTCTTCAGGCCGAGCCAACTTTTGGCAATTTAAATTTCATTTCTGTACTGGCTGATTTCCGGCGTTATTTTGTGCCCGCTAAACCCTTTACCCTGGCCTTCAGAATACTTCATTACGGACGGTACGGAAGTGGTTCAGATGATTCAAGGCTCTGGCCTTTATATCTTGGTTATGAGACTCTTGTCCGTGGCTATGATTATTATACTTTTGAATATAGTGAGGTTGACTCTTATAATCCCAACCTCTTTGATTTTAACCGTTTACTTGGAAGCAGAATGATAGTGGCTAATGCTGAATTGAGATTCCCCGTTTTTGGTTTGCTTGGAGTGGGGAAAGGATACTACGGTGTCTGGCCGCTGGAATTTCTGGCTTTTTATGACATCGGTACGGCCTGGTATAAAGGTGAAAAGCCATCAATATTTGGAGGCGACAAGAAGCCAGTAGCCAGTGCTGGAGTCGGGTTAAGAACCAATTTCTTTGGAGTCCTGGTTCTAGGCTTTGACTACGTTTATCCCTTTGACCGTCCGGTCAAAGGCTGGCACTGGCAGTTTACCATTTCGCCAGGCTTCTAAAAGGATGCTGCCGAAACCTGGACAGGTTTTTATTGTTTAATCTCCTTTATATAAATATTCTTGAAATAAACCGGCGACCGACTGTCATGGTTCTGAAGGCCAATATAACCTTCTCGAGCAAAATCCTTCACTTTACCTCGTGGTTCGGCCCGCCAGTTAATAACTTCCTGGCCGTTTAATTCCACTTTGATCTGCTCCCCGATAAAAGAAATCTTCATATGGTTCCACTCACCGGCTGGTCTAAAAGCTGCAGCTGAAGGTGCCTGGGCATCATAGACAGCGCCAGTCTGGTGGATTCCCTGGCCGGTATCATAAATCTGAATCTCAAATGAATGGTAGATATAATCATCGCTGGTGGGCACATCAGGGACTCGCAGAAATAGGCCTGAGTTGGTTTCGGGGTCAGAGCATTTATAATCAACTTCCAGAATGAAGTCTTTGAATTTCTTGCGGCTGTACCAGAAAAGACCCATTCCGCCCTGAGACTTTAATATGCCTGTCTTATTATCAAGCTCAAAGTAGCCCGGCCCATAATGATTCCAACCATGCTTTTCATACCAGCCATTTTCTCTTTTCAAAAGCTGTTCATAACCATCATAGTAGGTGACACTTTTGATATAAGCCAGCCCTTTTTTGAGGTCAGGTTCAGGATCAAGCACATTTTTCTCATTTTCATATTCAATAGTCAGATATCCGTCATAATCCTGCCTGGTGAGTTCAGCCAGGATATCCTTTATTCTGCCTTTTCCACTGCCGAAGGCTACGTCTTCGGCCCCTTTTGTTCCGAAGTCGCTCCTGTCTTTAATGTGAACATCAATGATTCTGCCTTCCAGCAACCGCAGGCATTCGACCGGATCCAGACCGCAGCGCATCCAGTGCCCGGTATCGGCACAGACCCCGATCCTGGAATCCAGATTATTAAGGTGTTTTAAGGTGGTCAGGGGATAGGCGTAGGTGGCCGGTTCGGGGTGGTTATGAATAGCAATC
>JAKPCG010000230.1 GCA_029553365.1 Acidobacteriota bacterium
AATAAAGTCACCTCTGACTACGGCGTCTCTGGTATTCCAACCAAGTTCATCATTGACCCCAAAGGCAAAATTAAATTCAAGGTCATCGGCTTTGAAGGCGACACCGAGAAGATGGTCCAGGAAGTTAAGATTATGATCGATCTGGCCAGAGGTAAGTAAAAAAGCCAGAAAAGCTTTAAACTATACTAATATTTTGCGGGCAAGTTTGATAGCGGCCGAATAAAAATCTGAAAATATGGCTCCTGCTTTCGCCGGATTTCATGGCCGGAAGATGAAAGGTAAAAAAATATGGAAGATAAAAGCCAAAGAAATTTAGAAACTCAGGTGATTCATGCTGGCTATGAGCCAGATAAAGTCACTCGCAGTGTCTCCCCACCCATCTATCAGACCTCGACTTTCGCCTTTGAGAGTGCCGAGCAGGGAGCGGCATTATTTGCCGGTAAAGAAAAAGGATATATATATACGCGCCTTAGTAATCCTACTATTGAAGCTCTCGAACAGGCAGTCGCCTGCCTGGAAAAAGGTGTTGGGGCTCTGGCTACTTCTACCGGTATGGCCGCTGTTTCGACAGTTTATTTTTCTTTGCTCGAAAATGGCACTCACCTGATCGGAACTGCTGCTCTCTATGGAGCTTCCAGAACAATTATCGAGACTGAATTTGTACGCTATGGAGTGACCTCCGATTTTGTTGATACCTCCAACCTGGATGAAATCAAGAAAAAAATAAGAAAAAATACCAGGCTTCTTTATATTGAAAGCCCGGCCAATCCGACCATGGCTCTAACCGATATCCAGGGCTGTGCTCAGATTGCTAAGGAACATGGGTTAATTCTGGTCGTGGATAATACTTTTGCTTCACCTGTTCTTCAGAACCCGCTTGAACTTGGGGCTGATATCGTCCTCCACAGCGTCACCAAGTTCATCAACGGTCACACCGATGTGGTTGGTGGAATTATCATCAGCAAAACAGAGGAGCTTTATAAGCGGCTGGCCAGCGTTCTTCATCTTCTGGGCGGAACTATGGACCCACATCAAGCCTGGTTGGTTTTACGCGGTTTAAGAACACTTTATCTCCGGGTAGAAAAAGCTCAGGACAATGCCAGAAAATTAGCTTCCTGGCTCGAATCCCATCCCAAAGTCGCCTGGGTTAACTACCCCGGCCTGCCCAGCCATCCTCAATTTGAACTGATGAAAAAGCAGATGAAAGGCCCTGGCTCAATGATCTCATTTGGTCTTAAAGGAGGCTATGAGGCTGGTTTGAAGCTAATCAACAGCGTTAAACTTTGTACCCTGGCCGTTTCTCTCGGCGGGATTGAAACTTTAATCGAGCATCCAGCCAGTATGACTCATGCCGGCGTTTCCAGAGAAGAGAAAGAGAAAGCAGGTATTACCGATGATCTCATCCGCCTGTCAGTTGGTTGTGAGGCTTATGAAGACTTGAAAGCTGATCTTGAACAGGCGCTCGATCAGTGCTAATTAAAGTCAGAATCCGAAGTTGTTAATTTTAAATTAATGGCCTGAGCAAATGAAAATATTAACCCGGTTTATGCCTGCTTAAGGCCGGCTTTTCTCCAGCTCTTGCTCCAGTTCTCCTTCGGCCCGGTAATAAATTCCATTTCCGGTGGCGATCAGTCGCCCAACTTCGCCAATAAGTCTGCCTTCTGTTATAAAACCTTTACCCGGGCGCCTGGTCACCCAGCCCTCTGCTCTGATTTTCTCACCAATTCTTGCTGGTTCTTTAAACTCAACAGTCAATTTAATGGTTACAGCCAGGATTCCTTCATACATGATGGCCTTAACCATGACTTCGTCCAGAAGACAGGAGATAATCCCGCCATGGATAATATCCCGATAGCCCTGATACTGCCTTCCAACCTGATATTCGGTCCAGGCCAGCTGCTTTCCCTCATCATAGAAAAAATCCAGCTTAAGACCGACTGGATTATCCTCACCGCAGACAAAACAACCAGAATAATTAACTATTTTTTTACTCACTTTTTAATCTCCACAAACTTTGATAATCTTCATCTCCCTCTTTTTTAATTCTAACGACCTCATATAAATTGTAAAGACTGAAAACTTAGTTCAGATCCTTTTTGCCATATTTTATCATGGCTCAAAGTTGCCCGATCTTAACCCTCATTGCCCTTGCCAGCCTGGCTGGCCGGTGGTAAATTATCTGTTTAATCAAGGCTGAGATAGAATGATGAAAAAAAGAATACTTATTTCTGCTTCTTTGTTTCACGCTCTAACCGATGCCGCTACTATTGTCACTCCAACCATTTTCCCCATCCTTTACAGCCAGGCTTTCCTCATCAGAAAATACTCTCAAATCGGTTTGCTCTCCAATCTGGGACTGATCACAACCTTGCTGCTCCAGTTCTGGGTGGTCAGGCTATCATTTAAATATGAATATAAATGGTTGATGCTGATCAGCGGACTGGGTATTGCCCTGGCTAACTTCCTAATTCCCCTGGCTCAATCCTTTGGCCTCCTTCTTTTGCTATACATTTTTCTCAGGGCTGTGACCAGTTTTTATCACCCTGTAGTCATCGCCTGGATTTCCCGGTCGAGGACGGGTTCCGGCCAGGAACTCGATGATGCCATGGGCATCCAGAGCGGCTCAGGCAATCTGGAAACACTGGTTGCCTTTATTACCACCGGTTATCTCGCCCAGCATTTTGGCTGGAAAACTCCTCTCTATTTGTGGTCCCTGATCAGCCTGGTTATGACCACTGCTGGCGTTTCTATAATCAGACAGGTCTCATCCAGCCAGGAGATAAAACCGGATCTGTCAGCGGTGAGCTGGACAACAGTCCTCAAAAGAATCAGCCATTTAATTCCGGGCTTTTTCCTGGCAGGCAGCGGCTGGTGGGTAACCATTACTTTTGCCCCGTCTTTGCTTCACAACAATTTTAATATTCCCATGGGCAGAACCGGGCTTTTTCTCGCCTTCTGGATTGGACTGGGAACAGTTACCGGTTCTCTTTATGGCCTGTGGAGTCGTCGTTTTGGCCGCAAAAGAGTTTTTCTGACCAGCCTGGCCGGGGCAACGATCTGTCTTTTCATCATTGGCTTTTCTACCAATCAGGTTTTGTCGGTCGTTGTGTTGGTATTGTTCGGTGGATTTATGCTCATGACTTACCCTTCTCTTCACACCTTTGTCGGCTCAACTGTTAGGGATGAGGAGCAAACACTGGCTTTTAGCTGGGTCTCCAACATCCAGCTTATTTCCGGGGCTCTAATAACCTTGATCTGTGGTTTTTTGTCCGACCTGGTTAATATCAGGTTTCCATTTATTCTGACCGGGTTCTTTGCCCTGCTTATTTTTCTATTTTACTTGCCCAAAAATGAAAGATACTTTGGGGCCAAATAGCCAGCCTTCCTCCTGATTCGATTATTTTTGTTTTTTCCGGCTTGAAATTGAGACCTTAATAGCGTTAAATAAAGCTAATAAGTCTATTATAAAGGACAAAACCAATGACCTTCAAAAAGACAAAGCTTTTCTGTCCTGCCCTGTTCATTTTCCTCTGCTTAGTCTGGTTAGCTGTTTTACCAGCAAAAGTTGCAGCCCAGCTGACTGAAGAGGAAAAAAACACCATTGCTGTCGTCAAGAGAACTCAAAACTCTGTTGTTTATGTGACCAATATTAAACTGGTCGTTGACTTCTTTTCCTGGACGGAAGAAAAAATTCCTCGAGGCACAGGTTCCGGATTTATCTGGGATGATCAGGGACATATCATTACCAATTATCACGTCATCGAAGATGGTGATATTTTCAGTGTTACCCTGCCCGATCAGGATCAGCGGCAGGCCAAGCTGGTCGGAAAGGAACCGGCCAAAGATATTGCCGTTCTAAAAATTGAAGGCAACCTGAAAGGCTTATACCCAGTTAAGATCGGCTCTTCGGCTAGTCTGCAGGTTGGTCAGAAAGTTATTGCTATCGGCAATCCTTTTGGTTTTGACCACACAGTAACTGCCGGCATTGTCAGTGCCCTGGGCCGAAGCATGCCCGGCGTTGGTGGAGTAACGATCAGGGATATGATTCAAACCGACGCCTCAATTAATCCTGGAAATTCCGGTGGGCCACTGCTAAATTCGGCTGGTGAACTGATCGGTATGAATACCATGATTATCTCGCCAAGTGGGGCCTCCTCGGGTATCGGTTTTGCCATACCGGTTGATACAATTAAAAAAATCGTCCCCCAGATCATCAAATACGGCCGGGTGATCCGTCCAGGTCTTGGTCTGACCTACCTCCCTGATAATTACGCTCGGCGATTAGGCATCGAAGGCGTGATCATCTACGAAGTGCCGGCTGGCTCTGAAGCTTATAAAAAGGGTATGAGAGGCTTAACCCGCGGCCGCTTCGGTCGTATCCTTATCCAGGATATCATCAAAGAAGTTGACGGGAAAAAAGTAAACTCCTTTGATGATCTTTATAACCTGCTCGAAAATTATAAAATAGGTGATACCGTTACTTTGACCCTGGAAAGAAATGGACAGAAAAGAAAAGTTCAGTTGACCCTGGTTCAATCGGATTGAGGCTTAGCTGATTTTGCGAGCTCTGATTTCATAATCTTCCTGCCAGAGAGTTAAGCCGGTAACCTGGCCACTATCATCCAGATTAAATTTGATGCGCAGAAAGGGATCGACTGAGAAAAATATAGTCTGGGTCTCAACATAAAATTTGGTCGGCGTTTGACCTGTAGGATGAACCACTAAGTAATAATCTTCGAAGCTGATATCCAGATAATATGAACCGTTGACTTCATAGCGCCCAACATATTGCTGATAAACAGAGGGATCAAGCCGATATAAAGGTTTTTCTTCAGGCTTAAAATCGGGCCAGTCATAAATAACTGATAGCCCTCGAATAATTTCATCCAGCAGCAGACCGCCATTATCACTGTTGGCCATAATCAGCGCCCCCTGCCCCAGGGCTGGATAAATAACCAGAACTGAGCGGAAGCCGTGGGTCCTGCCTTTCATATAAATCTTAAACTTCTCCCGTTCGCCTTCCAGCCTGAATCCGAGTCCGGGTTGACGGGGATCAGCCGAAAGCATCCGCCTGGCCAGCTCAGGGTGCAGCAAACCACCACTTTTGCCCCGTGCACAGTCCATAACTTCCAGTACAAATTTAAGATAATCAAGAGGATTTGACCATAGACCGCGAGCAGCTTCTTCTGGATAATGATAATAGCCACCTTCCACCGCCTGGCCTTCCCTGGCGTGACCGGTAGCTACGTCAGTCGTTTCCGGTAAACTCCAGCCAGTCATTTTTATTCCCAGCGGCTCGAATATATCTTCCCTGGCCAGCTCCGCCAGCTTCTTACCTGTTTTCTCTTCGAGGAATTTTTGCAAAAGGACATAATTGAAATCAGAATACCTGATGCCGGCCTGCTGATCGAAACCACGCCAGCTAAAAAAATTGCCGGCCGGTTCTTCTCCCTTTAAAACCTGAGTTAAATCGGGCTGATCAGCTCCTCGTGGATAACCGGCTGAGGTCCAGGGATAAAAACCAGCTGAATGACTTAAGAGCTGTGATAGAGTAAAAGATATTCTACCCTGCGGCCGGAATTTCCGACCGGTAAAGATCAGATTTTCATAATATGAGCCCACCTCTTCTTCGAGTTGCAAATGCCCTTTAGCTACCTCAGCCAGAACAATGGCCGCCGCCACTGGCTGGCTTAGCTCTCCAACTTGAAAAATCGTGGTTGGGGTCAACTTCTCATATTTAATGATATCTTTGTAGCCATAGGTCTTAAACCAATCAATCCGGTCCTTGTCAATTACCGCCAGGCTTATTCCAGGAACTTTAAAAAACTGAAGGCGATCCGAGAGTTTAAGTTTTTCAGGTACTTGCCCCCTGAAATAGACCGCCCGGTAGAGACCCTTTTCCAGCTGCTCAATCCTGCTTTTTCTGAGTGATTCTTCAGTCTGGCAGGCAAAAAAGGAAAAAATCATGGCCGCCAGAGGAAGAGCCGTCAGACATAATTTTTTCCAGGCAACTGCCCTTTTAGCAGTTTTCACTTTTTATATCTCCATGGTTAAATTTAAGGCCAAAAGCGCAACATAATTATAACATAGCTGACTTACAGAGAGAGTTACATCTTCCAGGTTCCGGCCACAATTAAATTAACACCGGTAATAGCCCGGGCCTGTTCTGAGGCCAGGAAAGCTACCGCTTCACCTACATCCTCTGCTTTTCCTATCTGACCAGGCTTGAGTTTCAAACCGACAGGCAGATTGCCTCCTTCCATCAGCCCGGGCGAGACCATATTGACTGTGATGTTGTTAGCCACCTCAGCCACAGCCGCCGTCCTGGTCAGGATGAGAAGACCGGTTTTAGCCACCGCATAGGGAGTTATCCCGGGAAATGAGCCAAGGTGTTCAACCAGGTGAAAGCCAATGTTAATAATTCTCCCCCATTTTCTGGACCGCATGGTTGGTAAGGCCTGTTTCAGGCAAAAATAGGAACTTTCCAGATTGGATCTAAAAATGCCTTCCCAATCACTCTGGTTGAGTTCATCCCACGGCTTGTTGCTGATAGCCCCGGGCATGTTGACCAGAATATCGAGCTGACCGAAAACACTTATTACTCCCTGAATGAGCTTTTCTGCCCCGCTTTCCTGCGTCAGATCAGCCTGCAAAATTGCTGCTTGCCCACCCAGACTCTCAACCTCTTCCCTGAGTTTTCTGGCCAGAGCTTCATTCTGGTAATAATGAATAGCCAGGGTGGTGCCATCCTGACTCAGTCTTTTGACCACAGCCTGGCCCAGATGACCTGTAGCCCCCGTAATTAAAGCTACTCTGCCTGACATCGCTGCGCTCTCCTTATTGATCTCTATGAATCAAAAGGCCGGCTTAAACTGTCTTTTTAAGCTGACCACACTTCACTTATTATTCTGGAGCTTCAGGCCAGAGGACCGGTAACTTTTTCCACCGCGGCCAGGATTTCTCCCCTCTGAACAACCTCTTTCATCTTATTGATATCATTGTAAAGGGGCCTGTCTTCATCAAGAAAAGCTACATACTGGCGGATGGCCTGTTTGGCCGCTTCTACTGCCGGAGAGGGCTTTAAAGGCTGACGAAAGTCCAGAGCCTGGGCTGCAGCTATAAATTCGATAGCCAGAATGGCCTGAGCATTATCCAGAATTTGCCTCGTCTTGAGGGCGGTGGTCATGCCCATGCTAACGAAATCTTCCTGATCAGCCGCCGCTGGTATCGAACCGGTAGCCGCTGGCGTGCATAATACCCTATTTTCGCAGACCAGGGCGCCAGAAGTGTATTGTGACAGCATCAAACCGGAAAACATGCCAGCGCCTCTGGTTAGAAAGGCTGGCAGTCCGACATTTAAATTTGGATTCATCAACCGGTTTAACCGCCTCTCTGACAGAACGCAGACCGTGGTAATAGCTGTCCCCAGCAATTCGAGAGCCAGAGCCTGAGGAACTCCCTGAAAATTGGCTCCGGTCAAAACCAATTCTTCTTCAGGGAAAAAGATCGGATTATCAGCCGCTCCATTAAGTTCAATTTCTATCATGCGTTTGGCCCACTCCCAGGAATCTCTGGCCGCTCCCACCACCTGGGCAACACTCCTCAGGCTATAAGCATCCTGCACTTTTTTCCCGGGTTGGGCCAGTAGCTCCGAGCCAGCAGTTATTTTTCTGATATTTTCAGCTGAGGTGATAGCTCCAGGGTATCCCCGAACCTTATGAACCCGTTCATCATAGGCTTTCATATTGGCATTAAGAGCTTCCAGGGTCATAGCCGCCACTATCTCTGAATTCTTTAACCACCGCCAGGCATCATCAACTTCCAGCGCTCCCAGAGCAGTAATCATATTGGAACCATTGATGGTGGCCAGACCATCGCGGGCCTGAAAAACCACCGGCTCGATTCCGGCTTTTTTCAGAGCTTCCCTGGCCGGCCATCTTTCCCCCTGATAAAAAGCCTCGCCCTCACCCATCAGCACCAGCGCCATCTGGGACATGGGAGATAGATCACCGCAGGCTCCTACCGAGCCCTTTTCACAGACGACAGGCGTCACTCCCTTATTTAACAACTCGACTATTTTTTCCACCACCTCCAGCCTCAGGCCTGAATGGCCATGAGCATGACAGCTGATCCTGGAGAGCATAGCTCCTCTGACCACTTCCTGGGGCATGGGCTGGCCATAGCCAGCAGCATGGCTGTAAACAATATATCTTTGAAATTTTTCTACCTGTTCGGGGGTCAAAACCACATTGGCCAGTTCGCCAATACCGGTGTTCACCCCGTACATAATTTCATTTTTTTTGATTTTTTCCTCAAGCAAAGCACGGCAGCGGTTAATCCGCTGGCGAGCCTCTGGATGGAGCTCAACCTTCTCCATCCCCCTGGCCACACTGACCAATTGCTCGACAGTCAAATGTCCATCGACAACGACGCTCATTTAATCCTCCCGCTAAATTAATCTTCAATTTTTTTATTCTATCATTATCCATAAAAATTATAAAAGAGCAAAAACAGCAGTCAGCCTCCCCCCTGGGAATAAGCTGGTGTTGACATGTGCAGCTACTAAAGATATAAAATTCATCTTATTCCAATTTTTATAACAGGAGCCAAGATGACAGCTGAGACTGAAACTATTCTGGTGACCGGCGCTGCCGGTCAGATCGGTTCCGAATTGGTACCTGCTCTGCGGGCCATCTTTGGTCAGGAAAAGGTCATTGCCACTGACCTCGTCCAACCAAAAACTGAAAATCTTCGGCTTGGCCCTTTTGAACAGCTGGATGTAACTCAGAGAAGCCAGCTCGAAGCAATCATTAAAAAATATAGAATTAAAAAAATCTATCATCTGGCTGCCATTCTCTCGGCTACCGGAGAAAAAAATCCAACAAAAGCCTGGGAGGTCAATATTAATGGCCTGTTCAATGTTCTGGAGGCAGCCCGCCAGTTAGACGTTAAGCAGGTTTTTTGCCCGAGCTCTATTGCCGTCTTTGGCCCTCTGACACCCCGGGTGAATACCCCGCAGGATACTATTCTCAGCCCGACCACCATGTATGGAGTAACCAAAGTGGCTGGAGAGCATCTGGCTGATTATTATGTAAAAAAATTTAATCTCGATGTCCGTGGCTGCCGTTTTCCAGGAATTATCAGCCATGAAGCTCTGCCAGGAGGTGGAACCACTGACTATGCTGTGGCTATTTT
>JAKPCG010000009.1 GCA_029553365.1 Acidobacteriota bacterium
GGCGAGCGCCTGCGCGACGACAAGCGCTGGAAGTACTCTTCGCCGCAACTAGAAAGCGTTCAACTTTTTTGGAGAAGGGTTTGACATGGAAAACGGTCAGCTCACCTGGATCACCAATTTCATTTGGGGCATCGCCGACGACGTGTTGCGCGACCTCTACGTGCGCGGCAAGTACCGTGACGTCATTCTCCCGATGACCGTGATCCGCCGGCTGGATGCGGTATTGGAGCCCACCAAGCAGGCCGTGCTCGACATGAAAGCTTCGCTCGACAGAGCGGGGATCGTACACCAAGACGCTGCTCTGCGACAGGCCGCTGGTCAAGCCTTCTACAACACCTCCCTCTTCACGCTACGCGACCTCAAGGCGCGTGCCAGCCGCCAGCAACTGGAGGCGGATTTTCGCGCCTACCTCGATGGCTTCTCGCCCAACGTGCAGGAGATCATCGACAACTTCGAGTTCCGCAACCAGATCCCCCGCCTGGCCAAAGCCGACGCCCTGGGCACGCTCATCGAGAAGTTCCTTGACCCGTCCATCAACCTGAGTCCTTACCCTGTGCTCAACAGCGACGGCACCGTGCTGCTTCCCGGGCTTGACAACCATGCTATGGGCACGATTTTCGAGGAGTTGGTGCGCCGCTTCAACGAGGAAAACAACGAAGAGGCCGGCGAGCACTGGACCCCGCGCGATGCCGTGCGGCTCATGGCCCGGCTTATCTTCGAGCCAATTGCCGACCAGATCACGGATGGCACCTACCTGCTTTACGACGGCGCCTGCGGCACCGGTGGAATGCTCACCGTGGCCGAGGAAACCCTCTTGCAACTGGCGAAAGAGCGTGGCAAACAGGTCTCGGTGCACCTTTTCGGCCAGGAGATCAACGCCGAGACCTACGCCATCTGCAAAGCCGACCTTTTGCTCAAGGGCGAGGGCGACGCCGCCGACAACATCGTCGGCGGGCCCGAGCACTCGACGCTCTCCAACGACGCCTTCCCTGGCCGCACCTTCGACTTCATGCTCTCCAACCCGCCCTATGGCAAGAGCTGGAAGAGCGACCTCGAGCGCATGGGCGGCAAGACCGGCATCAAGGATCCGCGCTTTGTCGTGCAGCACAACGGAGAGGAACTCTCGTTCATCACCCGCTCGAGCGACGGCCAAATGTTGTTCCTGGTGAACATGCTCTCCAAGATGAAGCACGACACCCCGCTCGGCAGCCGCATCGCCGAGGTGCACAACGGCTCATCGCTGTTTACGGGCGACGCCGGCCAGGGAGAGAGCAACATTCGCCGCTGGATCATCGAGAACGACTGGCTCGAGACCATCGTCGCCCTGCCGCTCAATATGTTCTACAACACCGGCATCGCCACCTACGTATGGGTGCTCACGAACAGGAAGCCCGAGCACCGCAAAGGCCGCGTGCAGCTCATCGATGCCACCGAGTGGTACAAGCCCCTGCGCAAGAACCTGGGCAAGAAGAACTGCGAACTCTCCGAAGAGGATATCCGCCGCATCCTCGATACCTTCCTCAAATTCGAGGAGACCGAGCAGTCCAAGATCTTCCCCAACGCCGCCTTCGGCTACTGGAAGGTTACGGTGGAACGCCCCCTGCGCTTGAAAGGGATTGATCCCGAGCGCGCCTACACCCCCAAGGAGATCAAAGCGCTTCGGGAAACGGCCGAGCGTGCCGACGACGCACCGCAGGTCATCAAAAAAATCCACAAACCCGACACCGCGCCCGATCCGCTTCGCGGCCTGTTCGAGGCCACTATTCACGGCAAGCCACGGGTGGTAGAATACGAACCGGACACGGAGCTTAGCGACACGCGCTGTCTCTGCCAGCCCGGCATCGAGGACCTGGGCGGAGAGCCGGCGGACGATCTCCTTCCCAAAGTGGAGGCTAGCGTATGAGAAACGAGGCGGACACGCGGGCAACGCTCATCGACCCGAAACTGAAAGCCGCAGGCTGGGCCGACACACAAATCACAAGGGAGCACTACTACCAGCGGGACCAGCAGTACACGCAGGGGCGTGTCATCCTGGTAGGCAATCGGGTTCGCAGGGGCGAGGCCCGCAAGGTGGACTATCTTTTGCGTCTTTGCGATTCTTTTCCCATCGCCGTTGTCGAAGCCAAGTCCGAGGCGGAAGCGGCCGAGGCTGGGCTTGAACAAGCCAAACGCTACGCCAGGGAGCTCGGGCTCGCGTTTGCCTACGCCACCAATGGTCGCCAGATCATTGAATTCGACTTCTTTACGAACTCAACCCAGGTTCTTGACCGATTCCCGACTCCCGGTAAGCTGTGGGAGAGGTGGCAACAGAATCAGGAAAGACCAGATGTGTGGCGCGTTGCTGAGCGCCCAGCGGAATACGGCGTAGGCAAGCGGAGCAATCCGCTCCTTCATCCATACTGCCCGGAAAGCTTGTGCGGGAAAACACCGTTCTACTTTCAGGAAGTGGCCATCCGCGAAGTTATCAAGCGCCTCGTGCAGGGCCAGAAGCGGGTCCTGCTGACGATGGCCACCGGAACGGGCAAGACCTTTGTCGCCTTCCAGATCGTTTGGAAGCTCGTTAAATCGGGTTGGCTCCAGCGCCGGCATCCCGACCGCCCCGGGCGCGTTCTGTTCCTGGCGGACCGCATCGTGCTGCGCGACCAGGCATACAATACCTTCGCACCGTTCGCCGACGGAACGAGCGAGCCGCGCTTCAAGATCGAAGGGCATCCGGCCAACTTGACGCGGGACCTCTACTTCGGGATCTATCAGACGCTGTGGAGCCCGGATGAGGCGGGTAAACGCCTCTTCGAGAAATTTCCGCGAGACTTCTTTGACCTCGTTATCATCGACGA
>JAKPCG010000012.1 GCA_029553365.1 Acidobacteriota bacterium
ATCGAGTATTGCCGCTCGATCGCTTTGTGCAAGCAGCGTGTCCTCAAATTCTAGTCGCTCCCTACGCACATTAAAAATGCGAGGGTAGAGAACATCCCTCGCCCGCATATGCGCTCTGTTGGAGAAGTCTGCATTATCCTGTTCGTAAAGCGTGCGTGCCACGGGTGATCACCTCCGCCCGCAGCCCCGTCATCGACTCCCAACGGGCAATGATCTCAGCGCAGAATTCGGGATTGATTTCCCCGCCATAGCAAATCCGGCCCATTGACTCCGCTACCAAGAGTGTCGTTCCGGAACCAAGGAAAGGGTCGATGACCGAATCTCCCTGCTTGGTAAAGAGTCCGATGAGCCATGCGATGAATTCGGAAGGCTTGCGGCCTTTATGAACGGTATTGTCCGACTCGTTCGCCTTGATGCTGACCCTCACAAAGTCCTGGGCGTTCCGATGCAGGCTTCCCTCGGAGAAAATCGCAGCATAGATCCAATTACCAAACCCAAGCGCTCCCCGAGTCATGCCGTTGTCAATCCAACAGGCAACCGACCACTTGTATGGCATCTTTGTAATCCGGGCGAAGTCGAAAATGCTTGAAATTCCCGGCGTGACTGCAACGACCTGGGCCTTCTCAATGAGCCAATCGTGTCGCCACTCGAAACCTTCGTCCCACTCTGCTACACCCGCATTATACGGCGGGTCCGCAAAGGCGAACGGAACGCTCGGCATCCGTTCAACGAACACGTCCGACGAGGTATCCCCGCAAAAAAGAAGGTGGTGTCCAAGCCGCCACCAATCTCCGGGTTGCACTTCAATCGTGCGCTTTGGAGCAAGAGCGACATGCCGCTCCGCCGCTTCTGCAGCCTGCTTGCGCTCCTGCTTTTCGCTCTCCTTCACAACCGCCTTGTATGCCGCGTGAACAGTCGTCTTGCCTGAGTCTAATTCCTCAACAAGTTTCTTGGCTGTCTCGTCGCCCTTCTTAGCGGCCTCCCAAACCTTCTTGGCCGTTTCGTAGGTGCGACCGGAACCAAGGCCAACGGCGGCAGCGACTTTGTCGCGGGTTTCGCCTTTGTCGCTTACGGAAATGTTTCCGGAAGCGTTTTTACCAGGAGCAGTTTGCCCGTGGGCTTGTCGTCTCCTCGCCCGCTCCCGCTCTATGGCTTCCAATTCCTCAGCCTCAGCCA
>JAKPCG010000045.1 GCA_029553365.1 Acidobacteriota bacterium
GAAAAGAAACATATCCAGAAAGGCAAAAACTCTTGCAGGGCCGAACCACACGGCAGGCCGATGGTTGGCCCGCCGCCAGACCTGGCAGCCAGGAGTTCATCCACCAATTTCTGCCTGAAAACAAGAGGGTTGTGAAAATCAGCAGCCGGGTTTTCCCCGGCCAGGGCTGAAGTGTAGCGCTCGCAGATATCACCGAAAAAGACTTTTTCCTGGCCTGTTTCAATCGAAATAACCTGGCAGCGGTTGGAGCAAATCTGACATTCAAAACTTCTTGGTTCAAAAGACTGCTGAAGGATCTGGCGGATAGCATTGAGGTCGGGTGACTTTTTCCCGGCCTTCTTGACGGCTTCCCGGGCTTCGAGTGCGGCTCCGATGGCCCCCGATAGCCGCTGATAAGGATGGACTTTGATCGGACGGTCGAGCAGAAGTGAAAAAGCTTTAACCACCGCCGGGTTAGAGGCTACCCCTCCCTGAAAAATAATGTGCTGGCCAACGGGCCTTCGTTCGACCACTTTTTCCAGATAATTTCTGGCTATGGAATAGGCCAAACCGGCCACCAGGTCAGGCAAAGGCTCATTACGGGTCACTGCTTGCAGAAGCTCTGATTCCATAAAAACCGTGCAGCGGCTGCCCAGATTATAAGGCCGGGTGGAGAGGGAAGCCAGGCGAGCAAAATCATCTTCGACCTTAAAACCGAGCTGGCTGGCCTGCTCTTCTAAAAAAGAACCGGTACCAGCCGCACAGATTTTATTGAGATTGAAATCAACGACCCGGCCGTGCTCCACCTGGATGAATTTGGAATCCTGTCCGCCGATTTCAAAGATGGTGTCAACTTCGGGAAAATAGTGAACTGCACTTTTCATCTGGCTGGTGATTTCATTTTTAATGATATCGGCTTTGACGAGCCGCCCGGCTAAATAGCGGCCGCTGCCGGTAGTTCCGATACCGAGGATTTCCAGGCCGCCCTGAAATCTTGATAAAATCGTGGAGAGGCCTTCTTTGATCACTTCCAGAGGTTGCCCTCTGGTGGGAAGATATACGCCGCTCAGTATTTCACTATCTTCAGCCATGACCACCAGATTGGTACTGACTGAGCCAACATCAATCCCGAGATAACCTTTGACCGGGGTGGTAAATACCCGGTCAGGTTCGGTGGCCTGGACAGCCGGTAATTCACCCAGGGGCTGGAGATTGAAAACCTTCATTTCCAGGCGCGGCCTGATTTTTCGAAGAAAATCAGCGATTGAAACAGGTTCAATATTTTCTTTTTTAATCTCGGCCAGAATGGCTCCACCCATAGCGGTCAGGTAAGGTGACAGGTCAGAATAAATAAGTTCCCCTTCATTTGTTTTGAGGATCTGTTCAAAGGCCCGGATAAGGCCCTGATTTCTGATGGTGTTACCGGCCAGAACAACAGGCAAGGGGCATGATTTGCTTTTAAGGAGGGAGGAAGTAACTGATCTAACCAGAGCCAGGCAAACTCCATAGGCAATCTCCTCCACCGGTACGCCTTTCTGCTGGAGATGAATCATATCTGATTTAGCAAAGACACTGCAGCGACCGGCTACCGGTGCTCCTTTCCTGGCCCGGGCAGCCAGGGCAGAAAATTCCTCTATGGTCAGATTCAAACGATAGGCTTGTTTTTCCAGGAAAAGACCGGTGCCAGCGGCACATCTTTCATTGAGTGCGAAATCGATTATTTCTGGAAATGGCTCCTGAGATGAACCGGGCTTGATTTCCACCCAGCGCGCACTTTCTGCTCCGATATCAAAAACAGATCTGGCCTGAGGGAAAATCAGGCTCGAGCCATAAGCCAGAGCTGAAATTTCATTGACCTTAATGACGTTTTCGGGAAAGGAAAAACTATTCTGGCCAGCTCCGGTCACGGCTACATATAATTTATCATCTGCGTCCTCGATAAAATTTCTATCAAGAAGAGTATTCAGTGCCTGATGAAGCTGACCTTTAACCGGTTCCAGGTCTTTTTTGATCAGCTGATGGTGATTATCCAGAATGGCCAGCTTCACCGACTGAACGCCGAGATCAAGTCCGACCAGAAACTCTGCCACCCGGTCCTCCATGTCTCACTCTGCCTGCTTTCTGTTTTTCTATTTATTTATCTATTTATCTGCTTCTCTTTGTTCGAATTTTTTAAGGAGCTCGGTATAACGATTCTCAAGGGAGACTTCTTTTCCATCAATAAAAACTTTCTGAATTTTTGTTCCGAGTTCGAGAAGGTCTCCGTCAGCCAGAACAATACTGGCAGTTTTGCCTGGCTCAAGACTGCCCATCAATTTATCCACACCAAAGATTTCCGCCGGGTAAATGGTCACTGCTTTCAGGGCTTCTTCCGGCTTTAATCCGAAGGCTGCCGCCTTGGCTGCATGATAGGGAAGATCCTTGGCGGTGCTAGCACTGGAGGAGGAAAAAGAAATTTTTACTCCGGCCTGATTGAGAATGACTGGATTCAAGAAGAGGGCATCATAACCATCTTCCCAGACAGGTGGCAGGCTGTAGAGGGAACCAATAATACAGGGGATACCTGCTTCTTTGATTTCTTTAGCCACCTTAAAGCCCTGCTCAACCCCGTAAAAGATGGCTTTTATCTTTTCTCCCTGAACAAATTTAATGGTCTGGAGGATATCCTTATCGGCATGAACCGAGAAAATAACCGGCAATTCACCTTTAACCACCGGTAGGAGAAAGTGGCTGGCCTCATCAAAATCCGGTGGTGGGAGAAGGATGTTTTTCCGGGCTGCTTCTCTCCTTTTTTCATACATCCTGGCTTTCTCGAAAATTTGCCGTAGCTCATCCAGGGTTTTCTCGGTAGTGACCTGAGGCTGCTGGCCTCTAAAGCCGGCAAACTCGCCCCGGCCTCTTCTCAGGGCTGGAAGCTCAATGATCATGGCCAGCGATTCTTTGATGACCATTTCCCGGTTGGTCCAGCCGTCCAGTTTGACTAAGGTGCTTTGACCGGAGATCAGACCGCCAGAAGGAGCCACCACCGCGGCCACAATGCCGTTGGCCCTGGCAATTGGAATGTGCATGGAATCATAGCGGAGGGCTTCGATGGCTTTGACCTGGGGATTAATCCGGCCGGTTTCGCGGTTATCAACCGTTGCCCGGACGCCGCTAATTTCTTCCAGGCCAAGCCACGAATAGCTGTCAATCATCCCGGG
>JAKPCG010000049.1 GCA_029553365.1 Acidobacteriota bacterium
CCAGGGCTACCGCTGTAAAAAGCTTCGTATTGGAAGCAATACCAAACAAGGTCTGGGCGTCAACTGGAGCTGGTTCGCCGAGCTTCTTTACTCCATAGCCTTTCGCCAGAACTACCTGGCCATCTTTTACAACAGCCAGGCCCAGTCCGGGCACTTCAAAAGTCTTCATGACTCTGGCTACCAGTTCATCCAGGGCCGGGGGCAGAGCAGCTTTTTTCGGATGGGAAGCAGCGGCCTGAGTTTCAGCCCCGAGCGGCAATGGGCTAAAAAGGAAAAAGACAGATAAAGTTATAAAAGCAATCAGGGTTAAAGGCCAGGCACAGTTTTTTCGCTGGAATTTTAATAATTTACCCGGCAAATGGTAATTGTTCACTTAAAGACTCCTTTCTCCATATGATTCGCTTTTATTTTATTAAAGTTTTTTATTAAAGTTATTAAACTTGATTCATGGCCGATTTTATCACTCTTTTTGACCGTCAATAAAGAAAAATTAAAGTCTTTTCTACCAATCGGTCAGTTAGCAGGGCAGATAAATTGAAATTAAGCCAGGCGAGATTGGTACAGTCTTCGCCATATTAAGCTATAAACTCCGCTCATTTCTTGCGGGCTTTACGGCTACCCAGAATTCCACCCTGAAGGAATAAGCCCGCGCCCAGAACGAAACCGAAGTTATACCAGCCGCCATTATTGTGGACTTCATAAATTCTGATGTTTTTACTGAACAATGAAACTATAAAAGTAACGGGCGAGATAAAACCATGCCAGAGGCCTGAAATAAATCCAGCTACATGACCATGTTCGTCTGGCGTCTTTTCAGCGCTATTTGGCCCCGGGACGCAGGCCGTCAGAATTAAAAGGAGAAAAACGACCAGAGTCAGAGCCGTTAATGTTTTCCGGTTCACCTGCCCTCCTGCAGTCTGTCAAAAGTTATCATTTTTCTTATATCGCAAAACTTTTACCGGCTGTCAAGGTCTTTCCTCAATCAGAGTAAGGCCTAGTATCCAGGGTGGATAAAAAAGCCGGGAGATCTCTTCGCCTCGTGCCCCCTGAACTGGACATAACTCAGCTACACCAACAACTTATTTATTATCAGCTAGTTCCCGAGGCTCGACCCCATTCAGGCCAGACCGGGCAGGCAGAAATTTATTTGATAAGCATTGCCACACTGCTCACAGGCCAGATTGAAGACAATCTGGTGGCATTTAACTCCCTTCTCCAGGCTTTGGTTTATAGCCCATTTTCCCCCACACCGCTCACATTTTCTGGCCATAACTAGAAAAACATCAATCTTATCTGCCGGTTTTTTGGGCCGGCCAGTCGGCAGGACTATCCGTCTTTTTTTGATTTCATAAGACAATCCCTGAGTATCCTTTAATTCCTGCAAAAAGTTTTTATAAAAGTCCAGGCTATCCGCTGATTTTTTGACGGCCAAATCGCTGCCGGCCTTAGTCCTCATATTTAACGGAAGGGCAGCTGCATAGGTCATTTCTTTGCTCAGATGATTCATAATCGCTCCCTGTAGATTGCGGCCACGAAGAGTCGTCTTAATAAAAAAATTGGCCACACCGACCAAACCGAACTTGGCCAGAAAATCGGCATCATGAATAATGTCGGTTAGTGGATCAGGCACCGCCCCCTCCCGGTGAAGATTGATAAGAATGTCTTTCAGTCGCTGCTGATCTTTTTCTCTGGCTCCGGCTTTCTTTAAAATATCGATCGCCACTCTGGCTGAAGCTTCTTCTTCAGGCAGATTATCCTGATGATAAAGGCCCCCCTGAAACTTGCCGGCATCATGCAGTAAAGCGGCCAGAGCGGCCAGGGTCGAGTCTTTTTTTTCTGCCCTGGCCATTTTCCAGGCTAAATAAGCGACGTGCAGGGAATGCTCCCAGAGAAAGCTATCCTCATGCTCACTGCCTGAAAAATCTTTCTCACTTTTCTCGATGGTCTGCCTGATTTTATCCACCACACCAGGATAACGGCGATCAATGGCCTGCAAAAACCCGGGCTGCTGCTTCTGAAGTTTTTTGACCGGTTTCTTTTTAGCTGAAAGCCTGATGGTCATTGGCTACCCTCGCTCCGGAATTATAAATGGCTGAATTACCATGTCCATTATGGACTTCCCTTCATTTAAAAATCAAGCCGACTATTTATTTTCATGTTAATATTATAATTTCTAACACCAGGCTGGCTATCAATGGAGTCCGGAAACGCTTTTAAATTTAAAAATATCACCGCCATTATCCTGGCTGGAGGGCAAAGCCGACGGATGGGCCGGGATAAAGCCAGCTTGCCACTGGGAGAGCAAACTCTCCTTGAACAACTGATTGAACAGCTGGCTGGCCGTTTCCAGGAAATAATTATAAGTGTATCTAAGGGCCAGCCTTACCCACTAAATAATGTTCGTCAGGTCGAGGATCGTTATGAAAACGCGGGTCCCCTGGCCGGTTTACTGGCTGGCCTGCAGGCTTCTTCTTCGGACATATCACTGGTTGTTCCCTGTGACCAGCCCGAAATCGATCTGGGAATAGTCAGGGACATGCTCCAGGTGCTCGGCCAGCATGACCTGGTTTATCCCAGGCTTGACGGCCAGATTCCACACCCCCTTTTTGCCCTTTACCGCCGCTCGCTTTGGCCGGTCATAGAGAAGCTGATTAACGAGGGCAAGCTCAGCGTTCTCCATCTTTTGACCGAGGTCAAAGCGGTGGCTCTGGACATACCAGCTTCTCGCCTTCCCTGGCATCTAAATAGTCTTGAGGATTATCAAAACTATCTCCAATACCTGAAAAGGAAAAGGACAGAATAAAATGCTGCTAAACCCCCAACCGGCTGTAAAGATTGAAAAAAACAGTCCGGCCAATCAACTCCTCAATGATGATCAGAATCAGGATTAGAACTGGCCAGAAATAACCCTGCAGCCAGACAGAGCCGGCTGGCCAGAAAACATAAAAGCTGGCTAACAAAGCCAGAATCAAGAGCAGAACCCGGATGGTTGATATTTTCTTAAGCTCCGAAAATTTTTCAGGCTCAATCTCATTTTTCAAAGAAAAAAGGCCGGTCACCTGGTCTAACAAAATTATATAGATTAGTGAGATTAACAAGGTTATCTGAAGAATGACTGTTAGTTGAAGCCGGCCTTCAGGCCAGGCTTCAAAAAGAGGCGGGCCGACCAGAGCCAAGAAACCGGCCCCGGTCAGGAGGGCGGTTAGATAAAAAGAGAGAGTCGTTCTGCAGCTATTCCAGGCCGGGACGGCGGGCAGGCGGTAAATTTTTGACATGATAAAAATTAAAGCCAGCCCGACCAGCATGTCCAGACAGGATATTAACAGAAGAATGGTGAGCGGCAGGCCAAAAAAAATAGAAATGGTCAAGACTAACAGACCGGCAAAAAACAAACAGGCCGCCAGTATTTCCCGGCTGAGCCAGGAAGTTTTTAGATTGACCACAGCCAGATAGGCCGCGGAAGGCCGGCCAAGGTGAAACAACGAAATAAGCAGTGAGAGGCCCATCAGCAGAAGAAGATCCAGGGCGGGACGGAATAGCCAGGGGAAAAGCCAGGCTGAACCAAATTGACCCAGATGGCGGCGATTAATCACCAGCAGGCCAAACAGGAAAATAAAAGACCCAACCGCTGTCTGCACCAGGACGGTAAAAACGATTAAAGGCCAGTCTTTAAGATTGAGTTTCACTTAACCTGTCCTCCGACCATCACCCCCGCTGGCTGAGTTGAGATTTTTATGATTTTAGAGGCCAGAGCCAGCAGGAGAAGAGTCCCAAAATATTGTGGCTCAGGAGTGGGCGCGACCAGTAAAAAGGTTATCCCGGATAGGAGAAAGGCGGTATAAAGGCTGAGCTTAGGGCCGAAGAGAATAACTAAGAATAAAATCAAGACAGCCACCGGGCCATAAAACTGCGGCTGGCCAATTAAATAGAAAAAACTGGATAGAATATTAGGATAAAAAGCGGTGTAGGTGTTTCTTTCACCCAGATTAAGATTATAAAAAATGGTGCTCTTAATGACGTTTAACGGTCCGAAGGGCAGCATCAAAAGCCAGGATACGGCCAGCGACAGAAGAGCTTGCCCACCAACCCGCAACCAGCTTTTAAGGTCCCGCAGCTTTAACTGCCAGAAATAATAAGTAGCCGCTAAAGGAATAAAGAAAAATTTAGCACTGAGACCCAGTCCGATCACTATGGCCAGCAGCAGGCAGTTAAGGCTGGAGGGCTTTCTTTCCTGGCGATAAAGTAAGGCCATAAAAATTGAGACCAATAGCATATTCATGGCTGGATTGGTGGTAATTTCAGAAAAAACGAGAAGTGGTAGAAAAGCCAGCAAATAACGGTGGCCTGAGCTCCTGAAGGTTAAGACCAGAATTAGGGCCGCCAGAAGCTGAATAAACATTAAAAACAGGCTCAAACTCGTCAGGTCCCAGACGTGGAGCAGGCGGTAAAAAAGCCAGTAGGGATAAAGTTCTAAGGGTGGATAATTGAAATTCTGATAAACAACCTGGTCATTTCCATTGCGATGATAAATCCTACCACTTAAGTAGGGATTCCGTCCTTCTTCCAGATCCTTAAAAACAGATTCATAGGTCTTGGTAATTTCCGGATCTGGCCTGGGCCGGGTGAGCTGATAAAAGCCAAGGGTCAGCCCGGCTACTAGGATCAGGGCTAAAATTAATTTATGGTTGAGAAACTCAGGACAGAGAAAATATATCAGCCAGACCACCAGGAGCTCCAGGGAAAGTTTCAAAGCCAGTTCATAATGATGGCCGGAAGGCAGAGGGCGGGCAATAAATAAGAACAGGGAAAAAAGCAAACAAATCATTAACCCGGCTGGCAAGTAATATTTGATCAGTTTTTCTTCGGCCCTGGTAGAGAGAGAGGAAGCCAGGTTGGGGGTTGAAAAGTTTGAGGTCATCTTCCTCGCTTCAAAAGATCAACTTTTTATGGAGAAAATTCTGCCAGATTCTATTTAGATTTCCTTTCGGCCGGTTTCTGATATTTTTTGGGTCCAAGAGGTTGCCATTCGCCGTAGGATTCTTCAGACAGGCGACACCGGCCTTCTGCTGTCCAGGTATAACCGTAGTTATAACCGAACCATAAATACTGGTCGCCACCGCCATTTTCCGTAGTGATGATGTAGCGGGCAGCTACATTGCCAATGCCCAGGGCCCGACCACCTGGCGACTCAACATCACCTTTATTAGCATCAAAGGGAATCCAGCCGTAGGGCGGAAGATAAACTTCATTCCAGCGGTGGAAAACGTCATCATAACTGGCATCATCGCCACGGAGACTGACCGTGCCCACATAGCGGGCAGGCACGCCAAGAGCCCGGCAAAGAGCGATCAGGGAATAGGTATATTCAGAGCAGGAAGCTGTGCCACGGCGAAGGACAGTTGGGGCCGGATTCCAGCCACCGACTGGCTTCAGGTTATAGCTCAGATGGTCAATCAAATATTCATAAATTTTCCTGGCAATCCAGTAAGGATTTTTTTCATCGCCAGCGATTTTTTTAGCCAGATTTTGAATGAAGGGATCATGGATACAATATTTATCGCCATCAGCCAGATATTTTTCCTTGATCTCTGCCGGAATCTGATCGAGGCTGCCAACTCTGTCCGGGTAAATGAAATACTCAACCGCATAAATTTTAGCCCTGGCTGTCCAGCCGGTTTGAATCAGGGCCGGCGCCTTTAAATTTTTGAAATTAAAATGAGCCAGCTGCTGTCCCCAGCTGTCCTTGATCATTTCTGTCGGCTTGGATAGAAATTCAACTGGAGCAAGAAGTTCCTGATTATCACGGCTGGCCGGAAGCGGCAGGTAGATATCAAGGTTGGTGACCACCCCGGGTCCGTAATTGCGGAACTCCTTGACGAAGCGAAGTTCCAGCTCTTTTTCGTCCCAGAGGGTCATGATGTCATGATCGAAAACTTTCACCCGGTAGAGTTCATCATTTTCGTAATCAACATTCCACAGATATTCGCCGTCGAAGGCCAGGCCAGCCGGGAAAGGCCCGTAGGAACGAAGCGAAGATAGGCACCAGCCTGAAGAGGGATCAACCAGAAAAATTCTGTCCATCGCCCGATCTGTCACCCAGAGATAATGGCCATCAAATTCCAGACCGGCTGGTTCGCTACCAGGAGCCGGAAAAGTCTGGATCATCATACCGTCAACCGGTGAAACCCGCAGCAGGCTTTTCTGACGGACATCGGTCATCCACAAATCGTGGCCGTCCCAGGCCAGATCTCGCGGCTGGTCGCTATTGGACTCCAGAGCCTTGAGAACTTTTCCGGTTTCAGGGTCAAGGCAGTAAACCAGTTTTTCGGCTGAATCTACGTGCCATAAATGCCTGCCATCCCAGGCCAGACCTTCCGGATGAAAGCCAGGTGCATCAAATGATTTAATTACCTGACCTGAAGCTGGGTCGATTTTAAAAATCTTATCCAGCCGGCTATCAGCCAGCCAGAGATAGCGGCCGTCATAGGCCAGGCCGGTCGGACCGGGTCCGGGAGTTTTTATGACCTTAACCACCTCTCCAACTCTGGCCTGGGCCAGAGAAAACAAAAGAATAACTGTTAAGGTAAGACAAGCTACCCTCTTCATTTTCTCCTCCTGAAACAGGGGACCCAAGCTATATTTCCTGATTTTTTGTCCCCATGCCTATTATAAGAATGAAATCTTTTTTTTGCCAATGGTTTCTTTCCGACCTGATCTGTTTTTTTAGCTAGCGGCAGGCTCCAGACGACCCATTTTTTTATAGCTAAACCAGGGAGTCAAGTTTAAAAATGACAAAACAACATTTTTCTGAAAAAAAACAAAATACAGGCTATCTTCCCTGTGGTCAGAAGCTAAGGCCAAGGCCACCATTGAGACGCAGGCCTCCCAGGTCAACCTCGGTGTCATAAGGCTTGACCTTGAGGCCTCCATATTTGACCTCAGCCGAGATGAACAGCTTTTTCAGGGGAAAATACTTAAGTCCGCCAGCCACGATCAAGCCGGTCTTACTTCCATCCACTGGATAATCACTGACATATTCGCTCTCAACCACCTGCTTATAGGAGTAAAAGCCGACGCCGACTTTGATATAAGGAGCAATGTTTTTGAGCCTCAGCTGGTAGCCGGCAAAGATTTCTCCTCCCTTAACCGTCAGTTCAGCCGGCTCCTGATAGATACCAATCAATCCATCTTTTTTAAATCCGGCCTCATAACCACCACCTAGCATCAGTCCTTTCCAGACCAGAGTGACACTGGGAAAAACGTTTATCCCCTGGCCATAGACATCCTTAAGTTCAGAATTATTCAGTGTTCTCAAGCCAAAAGATAGACCGACCTCAAACTCTGGCTTAACCCCGGCAGCCTGGCCCTGACTGGCAAAAAAAGCCAAACACAGCGTTAAACAAATGGCGATTTTGATATTTTTTAAGGTTATCCTGGTCTTCATCTTTTCCCCCTTATTTGGAATCAACCAGATTCTTCGGTGCCACTTTGGTTCGATAAGACTTGGTCTTTAGAACTTTGGCCGGCGTTTCGGCTGAGCCCGAAACTGTCACTGGATCACTTTCTCTTTCATATTCATCAACCACCGTTACCTGATAGGAATAATTACCAGGATTCTTCAGCCCACGGTCGTCAAAAGTATACTGGGTCCCACTGACCGTCGCCAGCAGGGTGAATGTACTTTCGTTACTGGCTTTGCGATAAATCTTATGGCTGACAATATTCGTCCCATTAGCCGGGTTGGCCGCCCAGGTCAGGCGGTTAATCTTTTCCTTAAAAAAGATAAAATTGTTCTCAAGCAACGCTAAGCGGAGGTTAATTGGTGGGTAGATAGGAGTCAGCCCGGCAAAAGCCTTGAGACAAATGTCATAATCAAAATATTTATTAAGGGCTTCCCAGCTAACTCCATCTTCGCTGACAAAACCCATCCCTGGGTTAGAAACTGCCGCGGAAGTATAGCCTTCAATCCTTCCTTCTGCCGGGATTGGATAATTATAGCCAACCGTCCTCAACTTTAAAACCACTGAAAAGTACTGACCGGTAGTAAGAGCAACTGGATTATCAAGTTCTACCGTAAAATAGCCAAGCGAATTTATTGATCCACTTTTAGTAGACTTAAGCTCGCCGGACCTCGGCTGCCCTGAGGCTACATCCACATAGATATAGATTTCATAGTAGTTCTCTGTCGAGGACGTGTAAAAGCTAACTGCCTCAATGGGTAGACCAGCCTGTGCCTGAAAAATATTGGCCATCCAGGCCGTATCTTTGGCATAGCCAAGGTTGTATATCCAGCCCAGTGGATCATACTGGTAATTAACCACATATTTGCCTGGATTTTCAGCTTTGACCACCCCATTAACGCCTCGGCGCCCGAAATAGGCATCATAATAGGAGACATAAAAATAGCCATGATCTCCCCAATTAGCACCCCAGCTATTCTTAACAATAAAGGCGCCATTTCCCGCTGGTGCTGTATTGAATTTAGAAGCCTCAAAATTATCATCCCAGCCGACTATGGCCACAGCATGACCGCCGCCAGTGTTGCCGGGATTATAATAGGCTTTATAGGTTGAGTTATAGCTGCTGTCATCCCAGACCATATCGACATAGACCGCTCCATAATCCATGATGGCCTGTTTGACCAGGCTATTGTCTAACGGACCAGAGCGCGGTGGGATCATCATGACTTCCTGTACATGTTTGGCCACGGAATAACCGTTACCCGAAACATAAGGGTCATCGGTCTCATTAACCGGTCCGCCCCATCTGGCCAGATAGGCGGTAGCCATATCTAAAGTTCCACCGTAACATGGTCCATAGTCAAAGCCATGATTATGGATCAGATGTTCCTCAGAAAAATCACGTGGTTCTGCTGGCATTAAAAAAGACTCAAGGGAGCCGTAAGTGGCAAAGGCCCAGCATGAGCCACA
>JAKPCG010000093.1 GCA_029553365.1 Acidobacteriota bacterium
ATAGATTTTAACCGCGGAATGATGGAGAGGATGGGGCGGGCCAGACTGGCCGGTAAAGAAAATAAATAAATTTATTGCTTATCTTGACAAAAAGATAAAAGTAGTTTAATATTATCGAGGTCATTTTTATCTTAATTTAGCTTATTATCAACAAAAAGAAGAGTATTATAAAAAATCTTAATTTTTTGAGTGAAATCATTAATATGTTGGCCAGCGTAGCTCAGCCGGTAGAGCAGCTGATTTGTAATCAGCGGGTCGGGGGTTCGAATCCCTTCGCTGGCTCTGGATTAGAACGCAGGCTCAGCCTGAGAGGAACGGCTATAGCGGGCAGGTACCAAAGTGGCCAAATGGGGCGGGCTGTAAACCCGCTGCGGCAACGCTTCGGAGGTTCGAATCCTTCCCTGCCCATATTTAATGCGGGAATAGCTCAGTTGGTAGAGCGTCAGCCTTCCAAGCTGAATGTCGCGGGTTCGAGCCCCGTTTCCCGCTCTTTAAGAAAAGAGGTTAAGCCCAAGTAGCTCAGTTGGTAGAGCACGTCCTTGGTAAGGACGGGGTCACCAGTTCAAGTCTGGTCTTGGGCTTTTATAAAATTTGCCTGACTCCGAGGAGGTAAGAAGAGATGGCTAAGGAAAAGTTTGTAAGGACGAAGCCGCATGTAAACGTAGGGACGATAGGGCACATAGATCACGGGAAGACGACGTTGACATCGGCGATAACGAAGGTTTTGTCGACGAAGGGGATGGCGCAGTTCAAGAGTTATGATGAGGTAGCGAAGGCGGATGCGAAGATGTTCAGGCGGGATGCGACGAAGATATTGACGGTGGCGTTGTCGCATGTGGAGTATGAGACAGAGAAGAGGCACTATGCGCACATAGATTGTCCAGGGCACGTCGATTACATCAAGAACATGATCAGCGGGGCGGCGCAGATGGATGGGGCGGTATTGGTGGTAGCAGCGGATGATGGTCCGATGCCGCAGACGAGGGAGCATATACTATTAGCGCGACAGGTTGATGTGCCGGCGATCGTGGTTTTTATCAACAAGGTGGATCTGGTGGATGATCCGGAGATATTGGATTTAGTGGAGTTAGAGGTAAGGGAGCTATTGAGCAAGTATGATTTTCCTGGTGACAAGACGCCGGTGATCCGGGGGAGTGCGACGAAGGCGTTAGCTGATCCGGAGGGAGAGGGGGGTAAGCCGATCTGGGAGTTGGTGAAGGCGATGGATGAGTTTATACCGGAGCCGGTGCGGGAGATAGACAAGCCATTTTTGATGTCGATAGAGGACATATTTTCGATAACCGGGCGGGGGACGGTGGTGACGGGGAGGATAGAGCGTGGGGTGGTGAAGGTCGGAGACGAGGTAGAGATAGTAGGGTTTGGAGAGACGAAGAAGACGGTGGTGACAGGGATAGAGATGTTCCGGAAGATACTGGATCAGGGACAGGCAGGAGACAATGTAGGGTGTTTGTTGAGGGGTATAGGGAAGGATGAAGTGGAGAGGGGTCAGGTCTTAGCGAAGCCGGGGACGATCACGCCGCACAAGAGATTTAAGGCGCAGATATATGCCTTGACGAAGGATGAAGGAGGGCGTCACACGCCGTTTTTCAATGGATATCGTCCGCAGTTTTATTTTCGGACGACGGACGTGACTGGGTCGGTTAAGTTACCGGCAGGAGTGGAGATGGTGATGCCTGGGGACAATGCGGAGGTCGAGGTGGAGCTGATCACGACAGTGGCGATGGAGAAGGGGTTGAGATTTGCTATCAGAGAAGGTGGCAGGACAGTTGGCGCTGGCACCGTCACCGAAATCCTGGAATAGAGGCTTTAAGTCCGTTCTGTTTCATAGAATAAAGGAACTGAAAAGATGCGAGAAATAATCACACTTCAATGCTCGGAATGCAAGCGTCGTAACTACAGCACCACCAGAAACAAAAAAACCCAGACAGAAAGACTGGAGCTGAAGAAATTTTGCCCTTTTTGTCGCAAGCATACCCTGCACAAAGAAGTAAAATAATTGAATAGAAAGGTAAAAGGACTGAGGGTGAGTAGCTCAATTGGCTAGAGCAGCGGTCTCCAAAACCGCAGGCTGCGGGTTCGAGTCCTGCCTCACCCGCCAGTGTCGGAGTGATAAAAGGCGTGAAGAGACATGAGTGAAAAATTAGCCTGGTACAAAAGACTGTGGAATTATTTAAAAGATGTCAGGGCTGAGCTTAAAAAGGTTACCTGGCCATCCAGAAAAGAAGTATATGGAACGACAGTCGTGGTAATTGTGGCTGTCTTATTTTTTGGTTTTTATCTTTTCTTTATCGATGTTCTGGCTTCCTGGCTGATCACTCAGATCAAAGCCTTATTTGGATAAATAGGATTAAACAGGATTACAATAAATGGCCAAAAACTGGTATGTGATTCATACTTACTCGGGATTTGAGAATTTCGTGGCTGAGTCTATTCGGCTGAAAGCGGCTGAAATGAAGCTGGAGGATAGTATCGGCCAGATTGTCATCCCGACGGAAGACGTGATTGAAATTCGCGGTGGTAAAAAAGTTGTAACCACCAAGAAGCCTTTCCCCGGATATATTCTGGTCGAAATGGAGTTAAATGATGAAACCTGGTTGATGATCAGGCAGATCCCGAAAGTAACCGGTTTTATCGGCTCAGGTAATAAGCCGACTCCTTTGAGTCCGGAGGAGGTCAATAAGATTATCCACCATATGGAAGTTACTTCTGAAAAGCCAAAACCCAAGCACACCTTTGAAAAGGGCGAAGCGGTCAGAATTATTGACGGGCCTTTTTATAATTTCAACGGCATCGTGGAAGAAGTCAACCATGAGCGGAATACCCTTAAGGTCATGGTGACTATTTTTGGCCGCTCCACGCCGGTCGAGCTTGAGTTCCTGCAGGTCGAAAAAATTTAGGAGGAAGCGATGTCAAAGGAAGTTGTAGCTAAGGTTAAACTGGAAATAGTCGCCGGCCAGGCCAGTCCAGCTCCACCGGTCGGACCGTCATTAGCTCCTCATGGAGTTAACCTGATGGACTTTGTGCGTCAGTTTAATGACCGAACAAAGAATATGGAAGAAGGCACCATTGTGCCGGTGGTGGTGACTGTCTACAAAGACCGCAGTTTTAATTTTGTTTTAAAAACCCCGCCTGCTTCCTTTTTACTGAAGAAAGCAGCCGGTATTGCTAAGGGTTCAGGTGCTCCCAATAAGGAAAAAGTTGGACGGGTGACCAGAAAACAGATCGAGGAGATTGCCAGGATTAAACTGCCTGACCTTAATACCGACGATCTGCAAGCGGCCGTCAGAATGATCGAAGGAACAGCGAAAAATATGGGATTGGAGATTGTCAGTGAGTAAGCACGGTAAAAATTATTTAAAAGCCAGAAACCTTAAGGAAGATGAAAAAGAATATACGCTTGAGGAAGCGGTCAGTCTGCTGAAAAAGGCTGCCTATGCCAAATTTGACGAATCAGTAGAAGTGGCCATGCGCCTCGGAGTTAATCCCAAATATTCCGACCAGATGGTCAGAGGCACCGTTGTTCTGCCAAATGGTACCGGCAAGACCAAAAAGATCTGTGTCATTGCCTCTGGAGAAAAGATTAAAGAAGCCGAGGAAGCCGGTGCTGATTATGTTGGCGGGGAAGATCTGATTGAAAAAATCGCATCTGGCTGGATTGACTTTGATGTGGTTATTGCCACCCCTGATATGATGAGAAGTGTAGGTAAATTGGGCCGGATTCTGGGAACAAAAGGCCTGATGCCTAATCCCAAGACAGGGACAGTGACTTTCGATCTTAAAAAAGCGATAGAAGAGACTAAAGCCGGTAAGGTTGAGTTCAGGGTGGATAAAACCGGCATTGTCCATGCAGCTGTGGGCAAAGTTTCCTTTCCAGAAGATAAACTGGTTGAAAATATAAAAGCTTTTATCCAGGCTGTGGTTCAGGCCAAACCACCGGCAGCTAAAGGTAAATACATCAAGTCAATGTATATTTCCTCCACCATGGGGCCATCTTTTAAGCTATCTGAAGAAATTCTCGAAAAGTAGGAGTAGAAGCGTGAAGAAAGAGACCAAATATAAAATTGTCACCGAGCTGGAACAGGCTTTAAGCCAGAATAATTCTTTTTACCTTATTGATTACAAACAGATGACGGCCTGGGAAATGGTCGAGCTGAGAAAGGCTCTGAAGCGCCACGGCTTTCAGCTGAAAGTTGTCAAGAACCGGCTGGCTCTTCGCGCCCTCGGCGATCGGTTTCCCGAGCTCAAGCCTTATTTCCGACAGAAGACAGCTATTGCCATGACGGCTGACGATCCTATTGCTCTGGCCAGACTCCTTAAAGATTTTTCTCAGCTGGGTAAAGTGCTGGAAATTAAAGCCGGCATCATCGAAGCTCATTATCTGTCGCCAGAAATGTTCGGTGAGATCGTCAAATTGAATTCAAAAATGGATTTAATTGCCCGCATTGGATATATGATGTCATATCCGTTGCTTCAATTCTTGAGGACCCTCCAGGCTCCCCTGACCAATATGGGTGCATTGTTGAGTGTACTCAAGCAAAAAAAAGAGAGTTGAGGGAAAATCCCTTGAATTAAGCTCGAAAAAAAGGAGAAGAGACACATGGAAAATCAAGAAAAACTTACTAAAGAGCAGTTTTTCGCTCATCTGGACAATCTGACTGTGCTGGAACTCGTTGACTACATTAAAGAGTTCGAAAACCGTTATGGAATCAGTGCGGCTATGGCTGCCCCGGTCATGGCGACGGGTGGAGCGGCAGCTCAGGCTGAAGCCAAGCCAGCTGAAGAGAAGACTTCTTTCAATGTTATTCTGAAAGAAGTTGGCAGCCAGAAAATTCAGGTTATCAAAGTTGTCCGCGAAGTGACCAATCTTGGTTTGAAAGAAGCTAAAGATTTCGTTGATAACGTGCCCAAGGTTTTAAAAGAGAACGTTAGCAAAGAAGAGGCAGAAGCCATTAAAGCCAAATTTGCCGAGGTCGGGGCCACTGTCGAGATTCAATAGCCTTGATCCTGGGAATTAATTTATTGATGGAAAATAAATTTTATCCATCAAACTCTTTCTGTAGAGAGCGAGAATGCCTGAAAAACAAAATAATTATTCTGTAGAGAGGGTCGACTACTCTAAAATCAAGACGGTTTTTCCGTTGCCTGACCTTCTCGAAATCCAAAAAAAATCTTATGAGGAATTTTTGCAAATTGACCTGCTGCCTGAAGAAAGAAAAGACGTTGGTCTGCAAGCTGCTTTTAAAGACGTTTTTCCCATTCGTGATTTTAAAGAAACAACTGAACTCCAGTTCTTAAGCTATACCATCGGCGATTGGGAATGCAAATGCGGACGGCTCAAAGGGGTGGAAAAGGCCAGGCCTCGTTGCCTGAGCTGCGGCGCCTTACTGCCTTCAGAAGAAGCTCAAAGCGATAATCAGGTTTGTCCCTATTGCGGGGAAAACAAAAAAATTGAACTGCCACTCTGTGACTATTGCGGCGATAAAGTCGGGCTGAAGATTAAATACAGCCCGCTGGAATGTATCCGCAAAGGCTATACCTATGAAGCACCTCTCAAGCTAAAAGTTCAGCTGGTTTCCTGGGAAAAAGATCCGGCTACCAAGACCAGAAGGCTGAAACACATCAAACAGCAGGAAGTGTACTTTGGCAATATACCTTTAATGACAGACAAGGGAACTTTTATTTTCAATGGTGTGGAAAGGGTAGTGGTCAGCCAGCTGCAGAGATCGCCAGGAGTCTTTTTCCGACCGGGGGAAATGAAAGGTCAATTTGTGGCCAAAATCATTCCTTATCGTGGAGCCTGGGTAGAATTTGAAAATGATGCTAAAAATATTCTCTGGGTTCGCCTTGATAGAAAGAAGAAGTTTCTGGCCACCGTTTTCCTTAGAGCCCTGGGTTACAGCAGTGACGAGGACATCATCAGACAGTTTTTTAAGGTCTATCAGGTAATTCCGGAAGATGGCCAGCTGTATTTCAAGGTGGACAGTCAGCTTATTGGCAAGACGGTCAGAGAAGATATCTATGCTCCCGGTAACACCAGAGCTCCATTGGTTAAGTCTGGCACAAAAATCGACCAGGATGTTCTGGAGAAACTGCAGTCTCAGAAAGTCGAGCGGATTAAGATCTCAACTTCTGATCTGTCCGGTGCTTATTCTTTGACCAATGTCAAGGGCAAGGTTAAGGCCGTCGAAGAGCTGACGGCTGAGCAGATTGAATATCTGATCACCAGAGGCGAGCCTTTTGAGGTTTTCTTCCCCGCTGAGGAAGAAAGTGCCCAGATGATTTTAAACACCCTGCGCAAGGATCCCAAGAAAGACCGGCAACAGGCTTTAAGTGAAATTTACAAAAAGCTCCGGCCTGGTGAACCGCATACAGAAGAAAGCGCTCAGGCTCTCTTTGAGAATATGTTCTTCAATCCTCAAAAGTTTAATTTCTCCCGGATTGGCCGGTTGAAATTCAATATTAAGCTGGGTCTTGATAGCGGTCAGAAAGATTTTATCACTGAGACCGAGAAAAAATCAGACCCGGAAGACCTCAACGACCGAATTCTGGCCAAGGAAGACTATATCAGGGTTATTAAATATCTTCTCGACCTTAAAAGTGGCGAGGGAGAAGTTGATAATATCGATCACCTGGGCAACCGTCGGGTTAGACCGGTTGGAGAGCTGATGGAAAATGCTTTCCGCATAGGACTGACCAGGATGGAGAGAACAATCAAGGAAAAGATGACTGTTAGCAGCGATCTGTCCACGGCTATGCCTCAGGATTTAATTAATTCGAAGCCGGTCATAGCCGCTTTGAAGGAGTTCTTCGGTAGTTCCCAGTTATCTCAGTTTATGGATCAGATAAACACCCTGGCCGAGCTGACTCATAAGCGGCGGTTAAGTGCTCTGGGCCCAGGGGGTTTGAGCCGGGAAAGAGCTGGTTTTGAGGTCAGAGATATTCAGGCCTCACATTATGGACGAATTTGCCCGATTGAAACTCCTGAAGGTCCAAATATCGGACTGATTTCATCCCTGAGCTCCTATGCCCGGGTCAATGAATACGGCTTTATTGAAACACCATACCGGAAGGTGGAGAAAGCCAGGGTCGTGGACTATGTCAAAATTATTCACCCTGGTTCAACAGACTACCGGCCGAATCAACTGGTCCGGAAAGAAGAAGTGGAAAAGGTGGTCAATAGCCTAAAAGACCAGAAGGGCAAGGTCCTGCCAGTTTATGAGCCCCACATCTTTTACCTCACAGCCTGGGAGGAAGAAAATTATAAAATTGCTCAGGCCAATGTGGAACTTGATGACCGGGGCTATATCAAACAGGAAATGGTCAGTGCCAGAGACCGGGGAGAATTTAAAATTATCCCCCGCGACGAAATTGACTTTATGGATGTTTCACCCAAACAGCTGGTGTCAATTTCTGCCTCACTGATTCCATTCCTGGAACATGATGATGCTAACCGGGCTTTGATGGGCTCCAATATGCAGAGACAGGGTGTGCCTCTGCTTAAACCGGAGCCGCCACTGGTCGGCACCGGCATGGAACATATTACAGCCAAGGGTTCAGGCGACGTGGTTGTCTGCCGGCGGTCTGGTGTGGTTGAGTTTGTTGATGCCGAAAGAATCATTGTTCGAGTAGATGAGAAGGAAAACAGCCTGTATGAACTGGGGACAGACCTTTATCCTCTGACCAAGTTCTTGAGAACCAATCAGAATACCTGTGTCAATCAGCGGCCAATAGTCAGGCGTGGTGACCGGGTGGAGAAAGGCCAGATTCTGGCTGATGGTTCCTGTACAGACCGGGGAGAGCTGGCCCTGGGCAGGAATATCCTGTGCGCTTTTATGTCCTGGCGCGGCTACAATTTTGAAGATGCTATCATCGTCAGCGAAAAGCTGATTAAGGAGGATGTCTTTACCTCCATACATATCGTGGAAGAGATGGTAGAAGCCCGCGATACCAAGCTCGGACCGGAAGAAATTACTCGCGATATCCCCAATGTTTCTGAAAATCTGCTGCGCAACCTGGACGAAAATGGCATTGTCAGGATTGGTGCTTATGTCAAGCCAGGAGATATTCTGGTCGGAAAAGTCGCTCCTAAAGGCGAAACACAGCTTTCACCTGAGGAAAAGCTCTTAAAGGCTATTTTTGGAGAAAAAGCCCTCGATGTCAAAGATGCTTCGCTCTATTGCCCTCCAGGCGTTGAAGGTACGGTCATCGATGTCAGAATTTTTACCAGGCGTGGTCAGGAAAAGAATGAGAGAGCCAAAGTTATAGAAAAAGAAGAGATAGCCAAGCTAAAGCGCAATCTGGAAGATGAAATAGCGATTCTCGAAAGGGAAAAATGGCGCCGGATTAAGAACCTGATCAAAGGCGAGGTTCTGGGCAAAAATGCCAGAATCAACGGCCGAACGATTGACAAGGGGACCAGGCTAACTGAAAAATTGCTGGAAGTCATTGAGTTTAAAGACTTAAAAGATCTGGAAGAACTGAAGTTACCTTCTAATCCGGAGCGGGATGAAAAAATTAAGGACCTGGACCGCAAAGTTAAAAGGCGGATAGATGCTCTGAAAGCCGAGTTTAAAGAAAATGTTGATGTCCTGAAAAAAGGCGATGAGCTGTCGCCGGGCGTTATTCAGGCCATTAAAGTTTTTGTAGCTATGAAGAGAAGGCTGTCAGTCGGTGATAAAATGTCAGGCCGACACGGCAATAAGGGAGTTATTGCCAAAATCGTTCCGGAAGAAGATATGCCCCGCCTGCCTGATGGAACGCCGGTGGATATAGTTTTAAACCCACTGGGAGTTCCATCTCGTATGAATCTGGGTCAGATTCTTGAAACGCATGCTGGTTGGGCTGCTAAAAAGTTGAACCTGTGGCTTTCCACTCCTGTTTTCGACGGGGCCAGCGAAGATGAGATCAAGGCGCTGCTGCGGCAGGCCGGGTTGCCTGAATCAGGCAAAATCAAGCTATATGATGGACTGACCGGAGAACCTTTCGACCAGGAAGTAGCAGTTGGTTTTATCTATATGATGAAGCTTTATCACCTGGTTGATGACAAGATTCATGCCAGATCAACCGGTCCTTATTCTTTGATCACACAGCAGCCGCTGGGTGGTAAAGCTCAATTTGGCGGCCAGAGATTTGGCGAGATGGAAGTCTGGGCAATTGAAGCCTACGGTGCCGCTTATACACTGCAGGAAATTCTGACTGTCAAATCTGACGATGTGGAAGGCCGGGCCAAAATGTATGAGGCCATTGTCAAGGGAGACCTTGATTTTCAGCCAGGTTTACCTGAATCAGTCAATGTTTTGATTCGTGAGCTGCAGGGCCTGTGTCTGAATATCGAATTGCTTAAAGGCGAAAGAGACGAGGCTTTGCCCTGGGGCATTTCTATACCCCAGGCGGCCAAAGGAGATTAATAAATGGAGATCAGGCAATCTTTAACGACAAGACCGAAAATTGATTTTGACCGGGTCAGAATCAGTATTGCCTCTCCTGAGAAGATAAAGAGCTGGTCGTGGGGAGAAGTTACCAAGCCTGAAACGATCAATTACAGAACTTTTAAGCCTGAAAAAGATGGCTTGTTCTGTGCTAAGATTTTCGGCCCTATCAATGATTATGAATGTTTGTGCGGCAAGTACAAGCGGATGAAGTATAAGGGTATCATCTGTGAACGGTGCGGAGTGGAGGTGACCAAATCCAAAGTCCGCCGCGAAAGAATGGGCCATATTCAATTAGCTTCACCGGTGGCTCATATCTGGTTTTTCAAGAGTCCGCCGAGCAGGATCGGTCTCATCCTGGATATGACCATCAAAGAGCTGGAAAAAGTTCTGTATTTCGAATCCTATATAGTCATTCACCCTGGCGATACCGGCCTTAAAGAAAAACAGCTGCTCAATGAAGAAGAATACCGCGAAGCACGCGAGAAATTTGGCAACCAGTTTGAAGCCAGCATGGGAGCTGAGGCCATCAAAAAGTTGCTGGAAAAGGTTGATATTGATAAAGAAAGCGAGAAGCTGCGCCGGGCGATGAAGAAGGATACTTCTCAGCAGAAAAAGCTGCACAATGCCAAGAGATTGCGGGTTTTTAAGGGACTTAAGAAATCAGGCAACCGGCCTGAATGGATGATTCTCGATGTTATTCCGGTCATTCCGCCTGATCTGAGGCCGTTGGTCAGACTGGACGGTGGCCGATTTGCTACTTCTGATTTGAATGACCTCTATCGTCGTGTTATCAACCGCAATAACCGTCTGAAAAAGCTGATCGAGCTCAAGGCACCAGAACTCATCATAAGAAATGAAAAGAGAATGCTGCAGGAAGCAGTTGACGCCCTGTTTGACAATGGCCGTCGTGGCCGGGTTCATTTAGGTGCCAACCGCCGACCGCTGAAATCTTTAAGTGAAGCCCTGAGAGGTAAGCAGGGTAGATTCAGGCAGAATTTACTGGGGAAAAGAGTTGATTATTCTGGCCGGACAGTCATTGTGGTTGGCCCGGAGCTCAAGCTCAATCAGTGCGGCTTACCCAAGAAAATGGCTCTGGAACTATTTAAACCTTTCATCTTTCACAAGTTGGAAAAAGAGGGTTTTGTTCCATCGGTCAAAGTAGCCAGGGAGTGGCATGAACAGGAAAGACCTGAGGTCTGGGATTGTCTGGAAGAAGTGGTGCGAGAACATCCTATTCTTCTTAACCGGGCACCGACCCTTCACCGTCTTGGCATTCAGGCCTTTGAGCCATTGTTAATAGAGGGCAAGGCTATTCAGATCCATCCTCTGGTCTGTGCCGCCTTCAATGCTGATTTTGATGGCGACCAGATGGCTGTCCATATTCCACTGTCGGTTGAAGCCCAGATTGAAGCCCACACTTTGATGCTATCTTCAAATAATATTCTGTCACCGGCCCACGGGCGACCATTAGCCATTCCCAGCCAGGATATGGTTCTGGGCTGTTATTACCTCACCTTGGAACAGAAGAACGAAAAGGGAGAAGGCCGTATTTTTACTTCTTTTGATGAAGCCCTGCTGGCTTATGAAGCCGGGGAGGTAGATCTGCACAGCCGGATTAAAGTCAAATACTCTGGCCCCTTTATGAATCTCAAGGCTTTTTATGATGATCAGGCTGTTCTGAACTGTCCGGTTAATAATTTAGAAAATGATTTGATTGAAACCACCCCCGGAAAAATTATCTTTAACAGCGTTTTTCCAGAAGGTGTGCCTTATATTGACGGTCTGTTTAAGAGGAAAGGTCTGGAAAACCTGGTCTATTATGTTTATTTGCAATCGGGACTGGGCAAAACCACTGAGATGCTGGACAAGCTCAAGCAACTCGGTTTTAGCTATGCCACTAAAGCTGGCTTTTCTCTGGGCATAGAGGATTTTATGATTCCAGCCGAAAAGCCAGATATCATCAAGAAGGCGGAAAAAGAAGTTGCTCAGGTAGAAAAACTTTACCGGGAAGGGACCATTTCCTCTGGTGAAAGATTCAACCGGGTGGTAGAGATCTGGACCTCGGTTACAGAAAAAGTTACCAATGCCATGATGGAGACGATGAGGAAGGTCAGCTTTGAAGAAAAGAGGCTGAATCCTCTTTATGTCATGGCTGACTCCGGTTCCAGAGGTAATAAACAACAGATCAGGCAGCTGGCTGCAGTCAGAGGTTTGATGAGCAAGCCTTCCGGAGAAATCATTGAAACGCCTATTACTTCCAACCTGAGAGAAGGGCTGAACGTCCTGGAGTATTTTATTTCCACTCATGGTGCCAGAAAAGGTCTGGCTGATACCGCTCTGAAAACGGCTAATTCTGGTTATCTCACCAGAAAGCTGGTTGACGTCGCCCAGGAAGTGATAGTTGATCAGCATGATTGTGGAACGCTGAAAGGGGTCAATGTCAGCGCCATTGTTGAGAACGGCGAAATCGTCGAACCTTTCGTGGATAGAATAGTCGGCCGTTATTCACTGGAAAGAATAGTTAACCCTGATACTGGAGAAATAATTGTTGATATGAATCAGGAGATAACTGAAGCTATTGCCGATAAGATCCAGAATCTTGGTATTGAAAGAATTAAAATTCGCTCGGTTCTGACCTGCGAATCGAAGCGTGGTGTCTGCCAGTTATGCTACGGGCGTGACATGTCCACTGGCCGGCTGGTTGACCTGGGCGAAGCGGTTGGAATTATGGGAGCTCAGTCTATAGGTGAGCCTGGCACTCAGCTGACGATGAGAACCTTCCATGTAGGCGGTATTGCTATGCGTGGGGCCGAGAAGTCAAAACTTGAAGCTAAGAATGACGGTGTTATCAAGTTCAATAATCTCAACTGGGTAGTTAACCGGGAAGGAACATTAATCGTCGTCAATCGTAACGCCAGTATTGCCATCCTTGATCATCGCGGAAGAGAAATAGAACATTATCAGGTGCCTTATGGAGCCAGAATACTTTTAAGAGATGGCGATCAGGTCAAAGCGCGTCAGGAATTTGCAGAGTGGGATCCTTTCAGTACCTTCATTTTGACTGAGGAAGCAGGTCGGGTAAGGTTCAGAGATGTTGTTCTGGGTATTAGTATGGATGAAATCAGGGATGATTTTACCGGCTTGATCAGCCAGGTTATTACCGATCCAAAAGATGAAAAGCTGCAGCCCATGGTGGAAATAATCGATCCCAACCAGAAAGACGAGAAAGGCGAGCCGGTCGTTAAGAAGAGGTATTTTCTGCCGAAAGGCGCTAACCTTGATGTTAAGGATGGCGATGAGGTTTTTGCCGGTGATATATTGGCTAAAATTCCAAGAGAAGTGGCCAGAACCAAAGATATTACCGGTGGTTTGCCCCGGGCCGAGGAACTGTTCGAAGCCAGGCGGCCCAAGAACCCGGCGGTCATTTCCGAAATTGACGGTGTTGTTCAGATAGGCGACCTGGTCCGCGGTTATCGCCGGATTGTGGTCAGGAATGAACGAGGCGGGGCCAGGGAATATCTGGTACCGAAGAGCGCTCATTTGCTGGTTTCTGATAATGAAAAGATCAAAGCTGGAACGCCTCTGATGGATGGGCCAATCAATCCCCATGACATCCTTAAGGTTCTGGGTGAAAAAGAACTGGCTGAATATCTGCTGCGTGAACTGCAGGAGGTGTACCGGCTGCAGGGTGTCACCATCAATGATAAACATATTGAGATTATCATCAGGCAGATGCTGAGGTGGGTCAAAATTGAAGAAGTTGGAGATACGGAGTTTCTGGTGGATGAACAGGTTGATAAGTTCAAATTTCAGGAAGAAAATGCCAAAATCCTGCAAAAAGGCGGGAAACCGGCCAAAGCTCGCCCGTTGCTGCTCGGCATAACCAAGAGTGCTTTGAGTACTGATAGTTTTATTGCTGCTGCCTCCTTCCAGGAAACAACCAGAGTTTTAACGGAAGCTGCTCTTTATGGCAAAGTTGATTATCTCAGGAAGATAAAAGAAAATGTCATTATGGGCAGATTAATCCCGGCTGGTACAGGCTTTCCATATTACCGCAATGTTATTCTCAAAACAGAGCCGGCAGTTAAGGAAGAAAAAGAAGCTGAAGCCCAGGTTCAGAGCTGATGTAAAAAAAGCAAAATAGTCTGTAATTTTCTTGACAATTAAGGCTGTTTTTGCTATCCTTCTGACATATTTCCCGGGAGATTTGTCCCGAGAAAAAGAGGATTAGTTTTTCTATTTTAGGAGAATTTTAAGTGCCAACTGTCAATCAACTTGTGCGAAAAGGCAGAGCGCCGAAGAGGTATAAAAGTAAGGCGCCGGCTCTTGATGCCTGTCCTCAAAAGAGAGGCGTCTGTGTCCGCGTTTTTACCACTACTCCCAAGAAGCCAAATTCTGCTTTGAGAAAGGTGGCCAGAGTTAGACTGACCAATAACGTTGAAGTCACAGCTTATATTCCCGGCATTGGCCACAATTTGCAGGAGCACTCTATAGTCCTGATAAGAGGTGGCAGGGTCAAGGACTTGCCCGGCGTGAGATATCACATCATTCGCGGCGCTCTTGATGCCGAAGGTGTTCAGAACAGGTTTAAAGCACGGTCTCGCTATGGAGCCAAGAAGCCGAAAGAGAAAAAGGGCGGAGGAAAGTAACCAGATTGAGGAGATGAAAAGATGCCAAGACGCGGAATAGTTAGAAAAAGAAAGCCACAGCCCGACCCGATGTATAATTCGGCCCTGGTTGGCAAGTTCATTAATCTGGTTCTGGGCAGAGGTAAAAAAAGTGTAGCCGAGAGGATTGTTTATAATACACTGGACATGGTACAGCAGAGAGCCAAGGAAGATCCTCTGAAAGCTCTCGAAAAAGCGATTGATAATGTTCGGCCGATGGTTGAGACTAAATCGAGAAGAGTAGGTGGTGCTACCTATCAGGTGCCGGTGGAGGTGCCTGAGGACAGATCAATTTCAGTTGGCATGCGCTGGTTGATCAAATATGCCAGAGAGCGAAGCGGCAGGAGCATGGAAGAAAAGCTTACAGCTGAGATTCTGGATGCTCTGGCTAATAAGGGCGGAGCTGTTAAGAAAAGGGAAGATACCCATAAGATGGCCGAATCTAACAGAGCTTTTGCCCACTATAAATGGTAAATAGAATATCGGTTAAGCATCCTATTAAATTTATATTTTTGCCTATAAATGGAGAAGAAAGTTCATGCGGTCGTGCCCGATCGAAAAAGTCAGGAATATTGGCCTTATGGCCCATATTGATGCGGGCAAGACTACAACTACGGAGAGAATCCTTTACTTCACCGGCATCACCTACAAAATGGGTGAGGTGGATGAAGGCACGGCTGTCATGGACTGGATGGTACAGGAGCAGGAACGCGGCATAACCATTACCGCCGCTGCTACCACCTGTTTCTGGCAGGACCACCGGATAAATATAATAGACACGCCGGGACACGTTGATTTTACCGCTGAAGTTGAGCGGTCACTACGAGTCCTGGATGGGGCAATTATCATTCTTTGTGCGGTCGGTGGTGTAGAATCGCAATCGGAAACGGTCTGGAGACAGGCCGATAAATATCGGGTACCCCGGATTATTTATGTGAACAAAATGGACAGATTAGGTGCTGAGCCGAGAAGAGTTGTCGAAGAAGTCAAGACCCGTCTGGGTGCCAGACCGTTGGTACTGCAGCTTCCTCTTGGAGCGGAAAGCAATTTTCAGGGAGTCGTTGACCTCGTTGGCAGGAAAGAAATAGTCTGGAAAGATGACCTGACCGGGACCAATTTTGAGGTGAGACCTGTTTCTTCTGAATATAAGGAAGAAGTTGAGCAAAAACGTCGGGAAATGCTGGAAATGCTGAGTGAAGTAGATGATGAACTGATGAAGAAATATCTCGACGATGAAGACATCCAGCCGGAAGAAATCAAGCGAGCAGTTAGAAAAGGGACAATCGATCTGAAGTTTTATCCCGTTCTGTTTGGTGCTTCCTTTCGCAATAAAGGGATTCAGCCTCTGCTGGATGCGATTGTTGATTATCTGCCTTCTCCTGTGGATATTCCCCCGGTTAAAGGCTATCACCCCCGGACCAATCAAGAAGAAGTCAGGAAAGCCTCGGATAATGAGAGTTTTTGCGCCCTGGTTTTTAAGATCATGAATGATGCCTTTCTCGGGAATCTGGCTTATTTTAGGGTTTATTCAGGTAAGCTGAAAGTTGGTTCCTATGTTTATAATGCTACTAAAGATCAGGAGGAAAGAGTTACCAGACTGCTGGAAATGCATGCCAATAAGCGGCGTGAAATAGATGAGGTTTATGCCGGCGATATAGCTGCTTTTGGCGGTATGAAGGGCCTTTCTACAGGTGATACTCTCTGTTTGAAAAGCCGTCCAATTTTACTTGAGCCTCCGACTTTTCCGGAGCCAGTTGTTTCGACTACGATTGAGCCTAAAACCAAGGCCGATCATCAGAGATTGGTGTCAATCCTCGAAAAATTTATGACGGAAGACCCAACTTTCAGGTTGGTTCACGACCCGATGACCGGTCAGACGCTGGTTCAGGGGATGGGTGAGCTTCATCTGGAAATAATTGTGGACAGACTGTCCAGAGAATATGGACTGCAGGTCAGACTGGGCCGTCCACAGGTTGCCTATAAAGAGACTATAACTCGTGAGGCTCAGGGTGAAGGAACATTTATCAGGCAGCTGGCCGGGAAGGGCCAGTATGGTCATTGCGTTATCAAGCTAGAACCTTTGCCGAGAGGAAAGGGCTTTGAATTTGTAAATCTGCTAAAATCTCATGCCATTCCTGAGGAATTTGTGACTGAAATCGAGAGGGGCATAAGGGAGGCGATGGAAGCCGGTCTGGTAGCCGGTTATCCGGTGACGGATCTAAGAGCCAGCCTTCTCGAAGCCAATTATCATGAAGATGATTCGATTGCCATTGCTTATAAAATAGCTGCTTCCATGGCCTTTAAGCAGGCTGGCGAGAAAGCTGGACCGGTTATTCTTGAACCGATTATGAAACTGGAAATAGTAACTCCCGACGAATATGTTGGGGGATTAGTTGGAGATATAAACGCCCGGCGGGGTAGGATTGAAGCTATTGAAATCAAAGGGAGCTCAAGAGTTTTAAGGGCTTTTGTCCCTCTGGCCGAAATGTTCGGTTATGCTACTGTCCTGAGAACTATAACCCAGGGCCGTGGAAGTTTTTCCCTGGAATTTTCGGCCTACGAGCCAACACCGCCTGACGTTCAGGAAGAAATTAAAGCCAGAGTAGAGGGAAGAATTCCCTTCAGCGAAGCGAGGAGGTAAGAAGAGATGGCTAAGGAAAAGTTTGTAAGGACGAAGCCGCATGTAAACGTAGGGACGATAGGGCACATAGATCACGGTAAGACGACGTTGACATCGGCGATCACGAAGGTGTTATCGACGAAGGGGATGGCGCAGTACAAGAGTTACGATGAGGTAGCGAAGGCGGACGCGAAGATGTTCAGGCGGGATGCGACGAAGATCTTGACGGTGGCGTTGTCGCATGTGGAGTATGAGACAGAGAAGAGGCACTATGCGCACATAGATTGTCCAGGGCACGTAGATTACATTAAGAACATGATCAGCGGGGCGGCGCAGATGGACGGGGCGGTGCTGGTGGTAGCAGCGGATGATGGTCCGATGCCGCAGACGAGGGAGCATATACTATTAGCGCGACAGGTGGATGTGCCGGCGATCGTGGTTTTTATCAACAAGGTGGATCTGGTGGATGATCCGGAGATATTGGATTTAGTGGAGTTAGGGTAAGGGAGCTATTGAGCAAGTATGATTTTCCTGGTGACAAGACGCCGGTGATCCGGGGGAGTGCGACGAAGGCCTTAGCTGATCCGGAGGGAGAGTGGGGTTAGCCGATCTGGGAGTTGGTGAAGGCGATGGATGAGTTTATACCGGAGCCGGTGCGGGAGATAGACAAGCCATGTTTGATGTCGATAGAGGACATATTTTCGATAACCGGGCGGGGGACGGTGGTGACGGGGAGGATAGAGCGTGGGGTGGTGAAGGTCGGAGACGAGGTAGAGATAGTAGGGTTTGGGGAGACGAAGAAGACGGTTGTGACTGGGATAGAGATGTTCCGGAAGATTTTGGATCAAGGGCAGGCAGGAGACAATGTAGGGTGTTTATTGAGGGGTATAGGGAAGGATGAAGTGGAGAGGGGTCAGGTCTTAGCGAAGCCGGGGACGATCACGCCGCACAAGAGATTTAAGGCGCAGATATATGCCTTGACGAAGGATGAAGGGGGCAGGCACACGCCGTTTTTCAATGGATATCGTCCGCAGTTTTATTTTCGGACGACGGACGTGACTGGGTCGGTTAAGTTACCGGCTGGAGTGGAGATGGTGATGCCCGGGGACAATGCTGAGGTTGAGGTGGAGTTGATCACGACGGTGG
>JAKPCG010000102.1 GCA_029553365.1 Acidobacteriota bacterium
TTTCGAGACAAATATAGATTATCCTTACCAGGCCAGAAAATCTGCCGATTGAAACCAATACGGGATGCCTTTTTCTATCTGTAGCCTCAAAAACCACATTGTCATTCGCTTCAAGGATTTTTTTCGCCGCCTTCCTGGCCCGCCTCAATGCCAGCTTGTAGTTTTCAGGCTTCATCCTTTGCCTCTGCCTCGGTGATAACTTTGCCTTTTGGCCAGGCCTTCCCAAATATTGATTCGAGTTTTTCAAAACAGATCGGAAAATATTTCCCATCTCTTGCCTCATACACAGAGAAAATCCATTTGCCTGATTTTTTCTTGGCATGAAAGATAAGACATAGCCAGCTCGGGCCATAGGGGAATTTAGAGAATTCCTTTGCTTTCCTGCCAAGTCCTGAATCGGCGGTCACCTGAATGGCCAAATTCACATGGCCGGCCTTGATAGCCAGAATATCAGCACCCCAGATGTCTTGGGGTTTCGAAATCCAACGGCCGCCAAGTTCTTTTTGGTATTTCTTTTCCTCTGCCAGCATTTTTTCTTTTAGCTTCTTTGGATACTTGTAATTCGGGATATATATCATTTTCGGCTGGACTAACCAGGCCTTCCAGCCAGCATTGACCAAGCAATCCCTGACCATTTTTTCGAGGGAGCGGCCGAGTTCTTTCTTATTCATTTTTTACCCCTCAATGCTTCCAGCCGTCTGATTATTTTTTCCTGCATCTCGGGCGAGATATACATCAGATCATCAGCGATATAGTCTTCAAGCTCTGGGAAAACCTTTGAAATCAGGCTCCAAAATGGCTCCCAGGAAGAAATGCTTTCTGTGGTATCTTCAAACTGACAGCGTGTTTCCTTAGACTTGAACCAGATGCTTGTCGGGTTTTCCTGGTAAAAGACCCTATATTCAATATCTGGGATTATATCCCTGACTGCTCCACAGATGGCCTCTCCTATTTTCTGGGCCAATGAAACTATCTTTTCTCTCGAATTAACGTACTTTTCTGAGAACCTGTCTTGACCGATTAGCAAGGCAAATTCGGATATGTCATCCATCATATCATCAACCTTCAGTGACTCCAAAAGCAGTGTCAGATTGTAGAAGACCGGAATTTTCAGCTCGTCCGCCTTTTCTTTCTCTGTCCTGGCCCCTTCGCTTCTTTCCCAGCCTGGGAGAGCTAGGGCAACATCGCAGTGGCTTAGCTTATCAAGTGAT
>JAKPCG010000119.1 GCA_029553365.1 Acidobacteriota bacterium
CAGAATGGCAAGATAGACGTGCCTCTGAAGGACAATGAAAAGGAGAAAGAAAAAATGGAAAAGGAAGAATTAGAAAGAAAAGAACTTAAGGAAAAAATCGAAGGCCTGGAAAAGCAAATCCTGGAAATGAAGGCGGCCGGATTCAAGGGCCTTGACCAGAAAGATGAAGATGCAAAGAAATATGAGGCCAAATTCTGGGAATGGGTCAAGACAGGGAAAGAGCCTCCGGAACTGAAAACTGATTATTATCCCATTAACACCACTGCCGCTCAGGGAGGGTATCTGATTCCCCAGAAGCTCTTTGGTAAAGTCGTAGAAAAGGTGGCTCAATATAGTCCTATCCGTCAGTATGCTTTTGTGACTACCGTAGCTGGCGATATTGATGTGGTACAAGAGAATGCTGGAATTGACGTGGCCTGGCCAGGCGAGACCGGGGCCAGGACTGAAGGTATTACCTCTGGTTCTCTCCTGGCTTCAGAAAAGATTATTCAATATCCTCAGACTGCCCTTGTTCTGGTTAGCCGGAAAATGCTGGCCCAAGATACTATTGTGAACCTGGAAGATTTTATTAGTGGTTTAGTAGCACGGTATGTGGCCAAGAGCGAAGGAACGAAATTTATTCTGGGTAATGGGAGCAACTGCCCGACAGGTCTTTTACACGGCACCCTTTTGACCAGGGTTAAGCTCGGCATACACGATACCCCAACATTTGATGATGTTAAAAAAGTCTATTACAGCGTGCCATCTTATGCCAGGTCAAGGGGCGTATGGTGCACGAACGATGCCTGGATGTTATTCCTCTCGAAAATCAAAACAGCCGTGACAACCGGCGGCACCCCAGTTGAAAAAATTATATGGAACTCCTATGCCTTTGGTGATGTTATTGGGCCCGAACCGAACACTATTCTTGGCCGGCCAGTGATTTCCTGTCCTGACATGACCTCTGCAATCTCTACCGGTAGCGAAGACCTGATGATTTTTGGTGACCTCAAGGGCTATTGGATTACGGACAATCCTTATGTTGTTGTTCAGAGGCTGGATGAACTTTATGCTGCTTCTGGCAAGGTTGGCTTCCTGTTTGAATTCCTGAAGGGCGGATATCCTGTTGACCCGCAAGGCCTGAGAGTATTAGCCAATACCGCAAGTTGACGAGTGAACGAGCAGGGGGAGATTGCTTTTTCGGGCGGT
>JAKPCG010000121.1 GCA_029553365.1 Acidobacteriota bacterium
ATTACCCCCAGGTCTGCGCCCGCTGTCTTGAAGTCCTCCAGGCGGATAGTAATAAATGAAATTAAAAAATCATTTCTATTATCTGTTCATCTTAGCCTGGATTATACTGGATCAGCTGAGCAAATACTTGATAGCCAGATCTATTTCTCTTTACCAGGTGGTGACGGTCATTCCTGGTTTTTTTAATTTAACCCGGGTCCACAATCGTGGCGCAATTTTTGGTTTTCTGAGCAACAGTCAGTATCCTGCGGCCAGGATTCTGCTTAATCTCGGGGCTGTTCTGGCCCTGGGGATCGTTGCTTATTATTTCTTTAAAACCCCGGCTGAGATGGTTCTTTCCCGTCTATCACTTTCTTTAATTATTGGCGGAGCGGTTGGTAATATCCTGGACCGCCTTTTTCGTGGTTATGTTATTGATTTTCTTGATTTTTATGTCGGCAATTTTCACTGGCCGTTTTTTAATCTGGCCGATAGCTGCATCACAGTCGGTGTTATTCTCTTATTGTTCGATCTCTTAAGGAGTAAAGGGCGTGTATCCGATCCTGCTTAAAATTGGGCCACTGACCATCCATACCTATGGTTTTTTTATGGCTTTAGGAGTGGCAGCCGGGCTGTGGTTTGTCTATGTTCAGGGGAAGAAAGCCGGTTTCGATCCTGGCCAGCTCATTGATGCTGCCTTCTGGATAATTCTGGTTTCATTGATCGGAGCCAAGCTATTTCTTCTTTTCGGTCATTTCTCTTTTTATATCCATAATCCGTCAGAGCTTATCAGCCTGGCTCGCTCGGGTGGCGTCTTTCAAGGTGGCCTGACTTTTGGAGTAATCTTTGCCATTCTTTATTTCAGGAAAAAAAAGATTTCTCTCTGGCCGGTGTCTGATCTTATTGCCCCGGCTATCGCTCTGGGGCATGGCTTTGGCCGGCTGGGCTGTTTTTCAGCTGGATGTTGTTATGGCCGCGCTTGCTCGCTGCCCTGGGCTACAGTTTTTAAAAACACCTATGCTCACGAGCTAACCGGAATTCCTCTTAATGTGCCTTTGCATCCAGTTCAGCTTTATGAGGCTGTTTTAAATTTTTTAAATTTTCTGGTCTTGCTGGCCATCTACAAGAAGAAAAAATTTAACGGTCAGGTCTTTTGCTTTTATATTATCAATTATTCTATCATCAGGTTTTTTACAGAATATTTCCGAGGGGATCATGATGTCAGTACTTATCTTATACTCGGGGAAAGCGCTCTGACCAGCCTGTCGTTATCTCAGCTTTATTGTCTGATTGGCCTGGCGGTGGGGCTGGCTTTGTATCTTATTCTAAAACAGAGAAAGAATGATCAAGTCTAGATTTCAGGTCACTGCTGATGAAATAAAGAGATTGGATCTATATCTTAAAGAGAAAATACCCGAGCTCAGTCGATCCAGAATTCAGGCGGCTATCAAAGATGGCCAGATAAAGGTCAACGGTTTAACCGCCCGGCCAGGGCAGAAGTTAAAGGCGGGGGAAGTGGTAGAAGTTCTGGTTGAAGAAGAGGCCCCCGTCGGCCAGCTTCAACCACAGCCGATCGAACTTAAGGTCGTTTATGAGGATGGACAGATTCTGGTTATAGATAAACCAGCTGGTCTGGTGGTCCATCCGGGAGCTGGCCTGACTGGCGGAACGCTGGTTAATGGTCTTATTTTTTATTATCCTGAGATTAAAAAGGTTGGCTCTCCGCTGAGACCGGGCATCGTTCATCGCCTCGATAAGGAAACTTCTGGCTTGATGGTCGTGGCCAGAACTCAAACTGCTTATAATTCCTTAAGGCAACAATTTGAGGATCGAACAGTGGAAAAGACCTATTTAGGTCTGGCCAGAGGACGGTTTAAAGAAAAAGAGGGGATAATTGCCCTGCCAGTTGGGCGTCATCCATCTGAGCGCCAAAAAATGTCGGTTAAAAGCAACAAGCCCCGGGTGGCTTTAACCAGATATGAAGTCATCCAGGAATTCCAGCATTCGACCTTTTTAGCCCTGAAACCTTTGACCGGCAGAACTCATCAAATCAGGGTTCATCTGGCTGCCATCGGCCATCCTCTGGTTGGTGATAGCCGCTATGGTCAGCCTGAAGAGAAAAGGCTAAAATCGGAGAGCCGGCTATTTCTTCATGCCTTTAGATTATCGTTCAGACATCCAGTTAGCGACGAACGGCTAGCCTTCGAAAGTCCTTTGCCTCCTGCTCTCCAGTCAAGACTGGAAAGGGAAAAGCGGGAAAAATAATCGGCCCTTATCCTTGAGTCTCTTAGCTATTTTTACTATTATATATGCCTGTAAGCCAAGAATTGCTTCTTGAGCTCGGAAAGCCAATCACTGGAGGAACTAGGATGAAGGATTATAGCCCGGAACAGCTAAGAAATGTTGCTATCATCGGACATGGATCTTCCGGTAAAACGTCTATGACCGCAGCCATGCTCTTTGAGGCCGGGGTGACGAGCCGGCTGACCAAAGTAGATAAGGGTAATACGATTACTGACTATGACCCGGAAGAGATAGAGCGGAAAATTTCCATTAATTCTACCGCCTGTTTTGTGGAGTGGAAAGATCGCAAAATCAATATTATTGACACCCCTGGCTATTCCAGTTTTCTCTGGGATACGCGAGCCAGTTTAAGGGCAGTAGACTCAGCTTTGCTGGTGGTCTGCGGTGTGGCCGGGGTTGAGGTTGGCACTGAAAAGGTCTGGGAAATGCTGGAAGAACTGAAACTTCCCAGGCTTATAGTCATTAATAAACTTGATCGTGAAAATTCGAGTTTTAATCGAACAGTAGAACAAATTCAGCAATTTTTTGGCCGTCAGGCTATCCCGGTGCAAATTCCAATTGGGGAAGAAAAGAATTTTAGGGGGGTTATAGATCTGTTGCAGCAGAAGGCTTACATCTTTGAAAAAGACGAAAGCGGTCAATTTAAAGAAAGTGAGATTCCAGCTGAACTTCAGGCTGAAGCCCAAAAACGTTATACCCAGCTGCTGGAAACGGTGGCCGAAAGTGACGAACAGTTAATGGAAAAATATTTTGAACAAGGTGAACTAAGTCACGAAGAGCTCGTCCAGGGATTGAAGAAAAGCGTTTTCCAGCAGCAGCTTTTTCCAATTTTTGCCGTTTCTGCCCTGACCAATATCGGCATCCAGCTTATCATGGATGGGGTAGTCAATTATCTGCCCTCTCCGCTCGACAAAGGCAAAATAAAAGCCCTGATTAATGGTCAGGAAGGAGAATTAGATTTGTCGCCGGAGGGACCACTGGCTGCTCTGGTCTTTAAAACATTATCGGATCCTTATACCGGTCGTATTACTTTGATGAGAATCTTTTCGGGCAAGATCAGTTCAGATGCCACCGTATATAATCCAAATAAAGAGATCGAAGAAAAATTAGGTGGGCTATTTTATCTGCAGGGTAAAGAGCAAATTCCAGCTGGTCAGGCCAAGGCCGGCGACATTGTGGCTACTGCTAAGCTCAAAGCGACGCTAACTGGCGATACTTTGTGTGCTAAGGGTGCGAATATTGAATTTGAGCCGATTAAGTTTCCCGAGCCTTCGATTTCTTTTGCCATCGAGCCTAAAACCAGAGCTGATGAGGATAAGATATCGCAGGCCACCCACCGGATAACAGAAGAAGATCCAACCATCAGGATAGAAAGAGATCCTGAAACCAATCAACTGCTGATTTCAGGTAATGGCGAATTACATGTCAGGATCGTGACAGAAAAATTAAAAAAACGTTACAATGTGGATGTCGAGCTAAAACCGCCTAAAATTCCTTATCGAGAAACGATTAAGGGGAGATCAGATGTTCAGGGCAAGTATAAAAAGCAGACAGGCGGGCGCGGGCAGTATGGTGATGTCAAAATTAAAATGGAGCCTTTGCCGCGTGGTAAGGATTTTGAATTCGAAGATAAGATTTTCGGTGGGGCAATTCCCAAAAACTATATTCCTTCAATTGAAAAAGGAATTCAGGAGGCCAGAAAGAAGGGAGTCCTGGCTGGCTATCCGGTAGTTGATTTTAAGGTCATTCTCTATGACGGGTCCTACCATGAGGTGGACTCCTCTGATATTGCCTTTAAAATTGCGGCCTCTATGGCTTTTAAAAAAGCCATGAAAGAAGCCAGGCCGACCATCCTCGAGCCCATTATGAATGTTGAAATCTATACTCCAGAAGCCTATATGGGTGATATTATGGGGGCTTTGAACGGCCGTCGTGGGAAAGTTCAAGGTATGGAGCAAAAGGGAAATATGAGGATTTTAAAGGCACAGGTGCCGATGTCGGAAATGCTGGATTTCGAGCCGACGCTAACTTCCATTACCGGTGGGCGCGGGTCTTTTTTGATGGAATTTTCCCATTATGAAGAAGTTCCGGCCCAGATTCAGCAAAAAATTATTGCTGAGGCGGTAAAAGAAGGGCGGATAAGACCCGAAGAAGAATAAGGCAGGAGCTGCTGGCCTCTCGCCCCAGCTGGCCAGAGGCTGGAGACGTAGCTGCTGGAAGCAGGTGGGTTTCTCTGCTTTCTGTATCTGGCTTTAAGAAGAGATGGGAGTTCTTCCGTCGATCTATTCTTGTTAAGGAATTCTCCTCATAAGAACTCTTCCCCTAACAGAATTAAGTCTCTGGCTTTAGTATCTTTTTTCTGGCTCTGATTCTAATAATAATGTTATGATGGCTTAAAAAACAGGAGTAAGTACTATGAGGAGAAGAAAGGCTTTACTTTTCGTATTCTTGTCTCTGGTGATTTTCATTATTCAGCCGGTCGGGGAGAGGGCTTCTGCCTGCACCCTGATCGTAGCTTCCGGCCGGGCAACAGCCAGTGGACGACCATTGCTCTGGAAAAATCGCGATGCTTCCAATGTCCTGAATAAATTGATGTATTTCAACGGTAAAAAGTATAACTTTATTGGTCTGATCAATTCCACTGATGCCTCTGGGCAGGAAATCTGGGGAGGGTTAAATGAAAAAGGACTGGCTATTATTAATTCTCAGGCTGATGACCTGGCACTCCGGCAAAAGAAGTTTGACGGGGCCGATAATGGAGTCTTGATGAAGATGGCTCTGGGAGAGTGTGCTACAGTTGATGAGGTTGAAAAGCTACTGCAGCGGGAAAAAGGCCGTCACGATCTGTCCGCTAATTTTGGTGTAATTGATGCTCTGGGCGGGGCTGTGTTTTTTGAGACTTCCAGTGAATATTATACCCGCTTTGATACTGCCGATAAGAAAGTTGCCCCTTTTGGCTATCTGGTCAGAACAAATTTTGCTTATAGTTCACCTGATTATCTGGAAGGTGGAGGATTCATCAGAGCAGAGAGAATGTCACATCTGGCTGAGATGGCTCAGGCTACAGGCCAGCTGGATGTCCGTTTTATACTGCAGCAAGCAGCCAGAGACCTGAATCATGAAAAACTTCACTCTTATCCTCTGGCAATTAATTTGCCTCAGGATCCAGCCAGACCGTTGTACATCAATACCAATGACACCATAAATCGTAACAGTTCGGTGGCGGCTATTGTTTTCTCCGGTGCTCCTTCCCCGGAAAGAACTGATCTGGCCACCATGTGGGTTATTCTTGGCCAGCCAATCACTTCGGTCGCCATTCCTGTCTGGCCCTATGCTGGTCAGGTCCCGACGTTAGCTTCTGGCCCAGGCCAGGAAACCTGTCAGTTGAATGCTCACTCCCGACAACTGGTGAAGTATCTCTATCCTGATATAAGAGGGCGGATGCCTCAGTATTTGAATGTGACTCGTTTGAGGACTTATGGAGGGGAAGGGCTGCTGACTAAAATTTTGCGGATCGAAGATCAGGT
>JAKPCG010000126.1 GCA_029553365.1 Acidobacteriota bacterium
CATTTGAGTTCTTCGTCTCTGGTTCTGGCATAAAAACCATTCTTGATGAGGTCTCTTTCGGGAGTGGAAAGGTTCTGGATGGCCCCGCGGCCCACATGATGATTGGTCAGGACCAGGCCATCGGGAGATACAAAGGAACCTGAGGCGCCGCCAAAGGCGACTGAAGCCAGACGCAGGTGATTTAACCAGTCATCGGTTACCTTAAAATTGTATTTTTTGGCCAGATAATCTTTAGGAACCAGATTATAGGGCCACATACCCTCGTCAGCGGCTACCGGTAAAATCAGCCAGACGAGGAGGGCTAGCAGGCTTAAAGATAACTTTAAGCGATTGGAACGAAACTTATTCATAATAACCTCCTGAGGCCAAAATTATCTCAGAATTCTGGATGAATTAAAAGCAAAATTAACGGAATATGGTCGGGCTCAGGTAACTAGATGATAATATTAGAGATTGGCTGGCCCGACCCCATTTCATAAGAAGCGGCTGGTAGGCCGGGAAGGGTGTACTGGCTCAGGCTGTGATTATGCGCATTTAAGGCCGTAAAAGTTGAAAAAAACTAAAAATATGATTTAATTGTTTAACAAGCCTGAGATAAATAAACATGTTTGGCAAAAAGAATAACAACCAGAGAATAGACCCTGTACCTCCTGGTGGTTTGTGTTCATTAACAGAGGTTCCAGAGGGCGAAGTATTAAAGATTGTAGAAATAAGAGGCAGTCAGGGGCTTCACCGCCGGCTGCTGGCTCTTGGTTTTCATCCTGGTGACCTTGTTACTCTGGAAAATGAGGCTCTGATGAACGGGCCGGTCCTGGTTAAAAATTTGACCATGGGCAGCAGAGTAGCCCTTGGTCGGGGTATAGCCCAGAAAATAATGGTGGAAGTCGCCGCTGGCGATGAATGATGGAGTTCCGGTTATCGTTTTTATCGGGCAGCCCAACTGCGGGAAATCAACTCTTTTTAATTCCATTGCCGGTTATAAGGCTCAGACTTCTAATTTTCCGGGCACAACTGTAACCCATGTCCATAGCGAGGTGCTCTGGAAAGGGGAAATTTATTCGATTGTTGATCTGCCCGGAACCTATTCTTTATCTCCTCATGAACCTCAGGAAAAAGTTGTTCTAACCCACATTTTCAAGGAAAAACCTGACCTGATCGTCAACGTCATTGACGCTTCTCTTTTAAGCCGCAGTTTGGAGCTCACCCTGGAACTTCTCGAGCTGGAATATCCAATGATTGTTGTCCTCAATATGATGGACCTGGCCAGAAAAAAAGGGATAGTCATTAACGTCGAGGAGGTGGAAAGAAAACTTGGTGTGCCGGTGGTAAAAACCGTGGCCACCCGTGGCTTTGGAACAGACAATTTAATGGCAACGATAGAAAAGGCCCTGAAATTGAAAATTCGCCCGACTGGCCCCCATTATTCCAGGGAGGTGGAAAAAAGAATAGCAGAGGTCATGGACATTCTGCCAGAAGATTTTCCTGTGGTGGCCAACAAGCGCTTTACAGCTATTAAGGCCATTGAGGGCGAAATGCTGGCGGTTGATAAATTTATTTCTGAACATAATCTGGCCTTCAAGCGGGAACTGGATCGGCGGCGTCAGGAGATTTCGGCTCTGAGGGATGCCCCTGCTTATGAAGTCATTTCGGCTGAGCGTCATCATTTAGCCCTGAAGATATTCGAAGATTGCTGTCGGGTAACCCGTCCTAAAATCAGTGCGATTGATAAACTGGACAATTTAATTATGGATCCAGTGCTGGGCTATTTCTTTTTGCTGCTCATTTTTGCCGGGATGTTTTATCTGATTTTTAAGGTCGGCAGTCCTCTGGAGAGCTGGTTGCTCCAGCCCTGGGAAACCATCAAATCGACCATCGAGAACCAGTTCGGTCACAGCCTGCTGGCTGAATTATTGATCGGACTGGTGCAGGGGATTGGCGGTGGAATAGCTATCGTTTTCCCTTATTTTATTCCGCTTCTTTTCCTGATGGGGTTTCTCGAGGATGCTGGCTATCTGGCCCGGGCCAGTTTTCTTCTGGACGCTTTTATGCACCGGCTTGGTCTTCATGGCAAGTCGGTCCCGATGTTTATTCTTGGCTTTGGCTGCAATGTGCCGGCGATCATGGCTACCCGCATTCTGGAGTCACGCCGGGACCGAATTGTGACTGCTCTGCTGATTCCGTTTGTTCCCTGTGCTGCTCGAACGACCATCATTCTGGCTCTGATTGCTTTTCTGCTGGGTCCGTGGTGGGCTCTTGGCTTTTATTTCTTTAATTTTTTTGTCATCGCTATTTTAGCTTTGATTCTTAAAAGGTGGTTTAAATATGATTCTCCTGGTCTGATCCTGGAGATACCTTCTTTAAAAGTTCCTTCTCTGAAAAGCATCTGGCAGAAAATTTATTTTAATCTGAAGGAATTCGTCAGCTTTGCCTGGCCGATTTTGATTGCGGGCAGTGTTTTGCTCAGCTTCTTGAGCTATCTCCGGTTTGATCGGGTCATTAATGCTGTTCTGTCCCCGCTGGTTACCGGTCTGCTCGGACTGCCCCAGAGCCTGGGGGTCACTCTGATTTTTGGTTTCCTGCGAAAAGAGCTGTCACTGTTGATGATGTTTCAGGCTCTCGGTGTGGGCTATGGCCAGTTAATGGCTGTTATCACCAAAACGCAGCTTTTGACTTTCGTCACTTTCGTCACTTTTTTTATTCCCTGCCTGTCTACCCTGAGTATACTCTGGAAAGAGCTGGGGAAAAAAGTAGCAATAATGTCCGTAGCCTTGAACCTCAGTGCGGCCGTGGTGGTCAGCTGGCTCATTCGCCTGGTTTCTTCTTTATTCTGATCATTGAATTCAACTCTGGCCTGCTCTGATTTCTGAACAGGAAAGTAGCAGTTCGGCTTTAACCGGAAGTTCCGGATAGCTAAAGTCGATCGAAAAATTTTTACTGAAGTCAGAACAAAGATTTATTTAGTGAACGTCGTTTAAGAACTGTTTTATGTCCCTAGCCAGTTTTGAGCCAACCACCGCGGCCAGCTCTTCTTCTGATGCCTTTTTAAGGTCTTCCACCGTCTCAAAAGCCAGCCTTAACTTTTTCTTGCTGGCCGGTCCCAGCCCTGGGATGTCATCCAGTTCTGAAGAAAAACTCTTTCTGGCCCGCCGCTGACGGTGAAAACCGATGGCAAAACGGTGAGCCTCATCCCGGATTTGCTGCAGAAGTTTGAGCGCCTCTGAGGTCGGATCAAGTCGTAGGCCATCAGGATGAGCTGGAGAAAAAACTATTTCTTCTTTTTTAGCCAGAGAGCAGACCGGGATTGAATTGAGATTTAATTCTGACAGTACTCTCAGGGCAACCCCCAGCTGTCCTTTACCGCCATCAATAAAGATAAGGTCGGGTAAGGGCTTATTTTCTGCTATCAGTCGTTTTAACCGCCGGCTAAGCACCTCGTGAATAGAAGCAAAATCGTCCGGGCCGGACACGGTTTTAATCAGGTATTTCCGATACTCTGCCTTGTTTGGCTGGCCATGGTCAAAAACCACCAGCGAGCCGACTGACTCCTCCCCGGCCGTGTTGGAAATATCTATTCCTTCTATCCGTTCTACGGGTCGATCCAGGCCAAGGGCCCTGGCCAGCTCAACAGTTGGACTGGCTTGCTCCTCTTTTTCCAGCAGGAGAAAAGCATTCTGTTCGGCCAGCTCCAGTAAAACTTTTCTTTTTTTATTGTCAGGATAAAGCAGTTTAACATTCGTGTTACGTTTTTTAAATTCGTAACAAAGAATTTCAGCTTCTTCTTTTTTGAGCTGAAACGGTAGAAGGATTTTATCCGGCAGCTCCTGGCCATCGTAAAAAGCCAGTAAGCCCTGGTTAAGAGCCTGCCTCTGTTGTTGTTCATCTTCAGCCGAAATATTAAGAAGCCGTCCGGAGGAAGAGCGAATCCGACCAGCCCGCATATGGAAAACAAACAGCGCGCCCTTCTTTCCCTCCCGGGCATAACCAACGATATCCATATTATCTTTACCGGTCGAAATAACTCGCTGGGTTTCTTTAAATCTTTCCAGTGACTTCAGGGTGTCTCGCCAGTGAGCGGCCTCTTCAAATTTTAGCTCGCGGGCAGCTTGATCCATCTTCTGACGAAGCTGTCGCTCGAGTTCGGTTTTCCTTCCTTCCAGCAGGAGCAGGGCCCGATTAACTTCCTGACGGTAGGCTTCCTGGCTGATCAGGCCAACACAGGGGGCACTGCACATTTTTAGGTCATATTCCAGGCAGGGGCGGCGGCGGCCCTTGAATACCGGGTTCTGGCAGGTTCTGAGCTGGAAGGCTCTGGTTAGAAAGGACATCATCTTTCTGGCGTCATCGGCTGGACTGAATGGCCCGAAATATTTTGCTCCGTCGTCTTCCACCCGGCGGGTGAGGGACAGACCGGGGAAATCATCATTAACTGTTAATTTCAGGAAGGGAAAGCTCTTATCATCCTTAAGCCGTAAATTGAATTTTGGCTGATAGAATTGAATATAATTATTTTCTATAAAGCTGGCTTCTTTTTCTGAGCTGACCAGAAGGTAATCGATATCGTCAGTTTCACTTAATATATTCTGGACTTTAAGGTCAGGCTGAGGCAAGAAATAACTTTTTACCCGGTTACGAAGAGATCGGGCTTTGCCGATATAAATTACCTCACCCTGTGAATTTTTAAAAAAATAGATGCCAGGGCGGTCAGGAAAGTCTTTTACTTTTTGTTTGAGTCCCTTGTATTGCATGATCTGTTATTTGTATAAGCTTAATATTTATACCAATGGTTTTGCAGGGGCAGATGAACCTCTTTAGATTTAGCTCTCAACTCATCAACTCCAGTTCCCGTTTTTTTAGCCTCTGGAGCTCATCCCGATATTTAGCGGCTTTTTCAAATTCGAGATTTCGGGCTGCTTCTTTCATTAGAGTTTCCAGCTCAGCCATTCTCTTCTGCCGTTTTTCGGGTGAGAGATAAATGTCCTTCTCTTCAGCCAGGCCGGTATAATCAACATAATCACGTTCATAAACACTGGTCAGCACTTCGTCAATATTTTTCTGGATGGATTGAGGAGTAATGCCATGTTCTTCATTGTATTTTCGCTGTATCTGGCGCCGCCGGTTGGTTTCTTCTATCGCTTTTTTCATTGAATCAGTCACTGTATCAGCATAAAGAATGGCCCTGCCGGCTAAATTTCTGGAAGCCCGACCAAAAGTCTGAATAAGACTGGAAGTGGAACGCAGAAAGCCCTCTTTGTCAGCATCAAGAATCGCCACCAGAGAAACCTCTGGTAAATCAAGGCCTTCTCGCAGGAGATTAATCCCGATTAAAGCATCAAATTTACCCTTTCTCAGGTCACGCAAAATCTTAACCCGTTCCAGAGTTTCAATATCAGAGTGAAGATAGCGAACCTTCAAACCGAGTTCATGATAGTAACGGGTCAGATCTTCAGCCATTTTTTTGGTCAGGGTGGTAACCAGAGTTCGTTCATTGCGCCTGGCTCGTTCTTTAATCTCTTTCATCAGATCGTCAATCTGACCTTTGACCGGTCTGATTTCCACTTCGGGATCAATTAAACCTGTCGGTCGGATAATCTGTTCGACCACCTGGCCGCCGGCCTTTTTCATTTCATATGGCCCTGGTGTAGCTGAAACATAAATGACCTGTCCAACTCGTTGCTCGAATTCGCGGAAATTAAGGGGCCGGTTATCCAGGGCCGAAGGCAGGCGAAAACCATGTTCGATGAGAGTCAGCTTACGGGAACGATCACCATGATACATGCCGCCAATTTGAGGAACGGCGATATGTGATTCATCTATGATGGTCAGAAAATCTTCGGGAAAATAATCAAGCAGGGTGTAAGGAGGCTGGCCTGGACGACGCTGACTTAAATAAAGTGAGTAATTCTCAATACCAGGGCAATAACCGAATTCCCTGAGCATCTCAAGATCGAACAGAGTCCTTTCCTCGATTCGCTGAGCTTCAATATACTTTCCCTGAGAGGTGAAGAACTCTACCTGTTTTTTTAATTCCTGCTCGATGCCGGCAATGGCCTGCTCGAGTAAAGAGCGTGGGGTGGAAAAAAACGTCCTGGGGTAGATGACGATTCGGTCGAGATATTGTTTTTTGACGCCGAGTAACGGGTCAAAAATCGAAATTTCTCGCAGCTGACCATTCTCTATTTCCAGGCGATAGGTAAAGTCTTCGTAAGGTGGAAAGACATCAATGATATCTCCCCGCACTCTGAATGTACCCCTCTTAAGGTCGTCATCGGAACGTTCATACTGAATGCCAACCAGCCGGTCGAGTAACTCTTTCCTGGTGAGATTCTGGCCCGTTTCGAGAGGAAAGCTCTGTGAATAATAAGTGTCTGGAGCGCCGATGCCATAAATACATGATACCGAGGCGACGATAATTACATCCCGCCGCGCATACAGAGCATTGGTTGCAGCCAGACGCAACCGGTCAATTTCTTCATTGATGGTTGCTTCTTTGGCAATATAAGTATTGGTAGCGGGAATATAGGCTTCAGGCTGGTAATAATCATAATAGCTGACAAAATATTCAACAGCGTTTTCCGGAAAAAAGCGACGGAATTCCTGGTAAAGCTGGGCAGCCAGAGTTTTGTTGGGGCTGATGACCAGAACCGGGCGATTGATCCTGGCTATTAAGTTAGCCATGGTAAAAGTCTTGCCTGAACCGGTTACGCCCAGCAGCACTTGATGCTTTTTGCCGCTCAGGACACCTTCGGTCAGCTGATCAATAGCTTGAACCTGGTCACCCTGTGGAGAAAAATCTGAATGGAGGTGGAATGTTTTCATCTTTATCCAGTTTATTCAGCGCCGTTAAACCTGACCTGGCGGCCTCTTTTCAATTTAGGCTTTTCATCTGACCGGGGCACGAGTCGTTCTGATAGCAGTAGTGGTAATTTCCTGTTTATTTTATTAAAATACGCAACCATAATATGCTTTTTTAATATTATAGCAGAAAAATTTAAGGCCTGAATCTGGTTGGAGATGACCAGGCTATCAAGGCTGATAATCTTTGGAAATTTTTACTGTCCCCTTGAATTTAGCTCCGCTCTGAACGGAGAGTTTACTGGCGATGATCTCGCCATTAAAAACGGCCGTTTCACTGATGATAATTCGCTCGGCTTGAACCTGGCCCTCGAGCTGGCCATGGACAAAAAGATTTTTCGCCTTAATGCTTTCAGCTTTAACCCGCCCTGATTTCTGAATAACCAGATCGTGGAGCGGTAGATCAATTGAGCCGCTGACCTGACCGGAAATATCAAGATCTTCGTGGCCGGTTAATTTTCCTTCAAAAGCAAGGTTAGTGCCGACCCGGCTGGAAATTTTTGCCGGCACTGGTTCGTTCATTGGCTTTTTTTCATCTGGACTCATACTAGCTTCTCCCATTTTTCTCCATTATTATATTTTATTATCGGCTTGAGTCAATCCAATAGCTGCTGCCTTTTCATATTTTAGGTTATTTGTTAAGTCAGACCGGGAAAAAAGCTTTATTGACAGAGTAAATCTATTTGATAAAATTCTTTTGTTTGGCAACCTCTTAATCTACAGAAAGATTGTTAAGCTCTTCCAACGGAGCGAGCGGGCATAACTCAATGGTAGAGTACGAGCTTCCCAAGCTCGGAGTTGCGGGTTCGAGTCCCGTTGCCCGCTCTTTTTTTTACTGGTGTCAACATGTCTGACTGGTTTCTTTTATCTGAATCTGAACCGCTGGCGGGCAGCTGGAATATGGCGGTGGATGAATATCTTTTTGAACAGGCACAGCAAAAACGGGCTACTTATGTTCGTTTTTACACCTGGCTGCGGCCGACGGCTTCTTTAGGTTGCAGTCAGGAGATCAGCCGGGTGGTCAATCTGGATGAATGCCGGCGGCGGGGAGTCGATGTCGTCCGAAGAATGACTGGAGGGAAAATGGTCCTTCATCATCTGGAGGTCACTTATTCCGTCTCTTCTGGTGACATTGATTTTTTCACCCCGACCCTGGAAGGTTCTTACCGGCTCATATCAGGGGCCCTGATGAAGGGACTCGAATTGATGGGACTTGAGCCTTCTCTGGCCTCCTCCACTTCCCGCCTTTATGCCCGCAGTGATTTACCCTGTTTTGCCTATCCGGCCAGAAACGAAGTCGAAATCAGAGGAAAAAAGATTATCGGCAGTGCCCAGAAGAGGTCGGGCAATTTTTTTATCCAGCACGGGTCAATTCCTCTGGTATCGGAGCTGGACCTCCTGCTGGCTATCTCTTTCGGCCTTCCACCAGCCCGTCAGGACTGTTTGACTTCTATCGCCGACGAACTGGGAAGAAATATCAGCTACAGGGAAGCGGTCGAATATTTTATTGACGGATGCAGATCCTATTTTAACTGCAATTTTAAGCAGCTGATTTTAACGACCGCTGACCTGGACCGGATTAAGACGCTGGAATCTTCAAAATATGCTAATCCTGATTGGACTTTTCATAAACTGGCTCCTGTCTCAATTTGATTTTTCATCCCAGGGGTGTTAAGATTCAAATCGAGGACATGAGAAGGAGCTGGCTATGAACGAAATTGAAGAATTGATTGGACTGGATGTAGCCAATCTGCCGCCGCTCCAGCCTATGCTCTACGATGACCTTCACCAGAATGTCTTAAAAAACCTTCATCTTGAACTGGGCAGCGGTCCCGTTTTATATCTAATTTCTCCTTCCTATTCTGTTTTGAATACTGTCCCGAACGAGACCGTCATCGAATTTTTAAACAAAAAAGAAAACCTCCTTAATTATCTCAAAGAATATGTCATTCAAAATCTGGCTCTATATACGGTTATTCTGGAAATGAGCAGCTATTTTATTGAGCAGAATAATTATCTGGTTCTGGCCAGGTTCAGAGAAAAGGGAAGCGACGGCCGTAAGTTTGAAATTAAGTTCTATACCCATGAGCCCAAGGAGTTGCTCTCCAGCTATAAAGACAAGATTTACATTGGCCGGGATTTCATTGACCTTTTTAATTTCAAAAGAAAATACTGGGGAATAAAGGATTTTATAGTCTCGGTTAAAGAGCAGTATGACCGGCTGCTGGACCGAGCCGAAGCCCGTCTCGAAAATCCCATGGAATATAAATCATTTTTTCAGGAAATTAAAGAATCAATAAATGAGACTTACACTGAAAGCATGCTCATTCTTCAGTCTCTGCCACCTTATCCTGATCTTGATAAGATGTCAGGTAAAGAGTTGATTGAAATCAACAGTCAGTATCGCGGCATCACTCATTTTCTGGTGGAATTGAGAGATGAGGTGGATGAATTTGAAAATTTGTTGAGGTATAAAAAAGAGACTGAATTTGTTCGTTATGTGACTAAATTCAAAAAAGATTTAACCAATTTAATTTCTTACCTCAATATCAAAATCAATGGTGTGCTGAGTTACAGGATTACCAATTTCCGCTTCAAGCATTCATGACGGCCGGGTTGGTAACACGCCATAGATAGACTACCTGTATTGCAAATAACTTGAAGGAAACTGTTTCCTCCTGCTTAAAGCCAGATTATCATGACTCCTTTAAGATCAAAACAAAACCAAAGTTGGAAAGGAAACAGCCAGAACAGCCATTGATTTTGAACTCTTAGTTGTAAGCTGTGAATTTTAAATTGCGGATTCCAGAAATCTAAAGTCCAGGCTCATCCTCAGCCGGGAAGGTCCCAGACTCAGGCTGAACTATTTTAATATCCCCATAAGTGGTGCTGAGTTTTATCTCGGGGAAGGGTGGAGCTGATTGGAAAGCCCTGACCAGACTGACTCCATTACTGGAATTTTCGTCGGGCAGAAGAGGCAATCGCCAGTCTATTGTTCCTCCTTTGGACCTGGCTTCGAGTCGAGCCAGCTGGCCGGCTGGCCAGAAAAAGCTCAGATCTCCGTACTGCAGGTTAGCATAAATATTGTCTTCAAGGCTGGCCGGAGATAAAGAAGCATCGCCATGAGCCAGGCTCAAATCTAAACTTCCTGTGAAGTTTTCGAGTTTAACCTCTTCATAAGACGTTTCTATAATGATCTTGCCGGTCTTGACTGAGCTCAGATCGATTTTAGTCCCTTTGCCTTTGATGGTGATGTCTCCGTTAATTCTTTTTAAACTGATTGGCTCATAGCTGGACACTATTTCGACTTGTCCGTTTAAATTATCTATTTCGACCTCAGAATGATGTCCTCGGATGACGGTTGGTCCCGAATCGCTGATGTAGACAGGTTCATAGCTGTTTTCCAGCTCAATCGGGCCTGCTACCCTCAGGGCTTTGACCGGCGAATGCCTGGCAGTGACCTTCAATGAGTCTTTAAGGTCTATGAACTCTATCTCCTCAAAACTGGCCTTGAGGCTGACCGGACCACCGATTCTGACCAGCGAGACAGGAGAATGACTGGTCGCAATCTGACATGCTCCTTCAATATCCAGGCAGGACAGTTTTTCAAAGGAATTGCTGGCTTTAACCCCGCCGCGGATATCCAGCAGGTCGACCTGACCATGGTCATTATGGACCTCAACTTGCTTAACTCCGCTTATCCTGGCCGGACCAAATGAGTTGGAAACCGTTATAACGGTTGAGGCTGGTACTTTAAGCATGAAATCAACGGAAAATGCTTTCCGACGGAAATCGTTACGATTAGTTGAGAGGATAAGTTTTGGACCATCTCGCTTTGTTTGCAGCTTGAGCTCGGTAGCCAGTTGAGCCGCCTGTTTTTCGCTCTTCTCCCGGATGGTCTTTTTTAGGGTTAAACTGATGTCCTGATAGTCGCCGCCTTCAATCTGGACCTGACCATGGCTGTTAATCACTTCCAGGATGTCAGCAGGTTCCAGGTTCTGGTTTTCTTCGAATTCATAGGATCTGTTACCCAATTTAAAAGCAAAAGAATCATCTAACCAGGTGTCTTTTAAAGTCGAATCCCAATCCTCGAGATAGTGGAGACCTACTCCAGCTAGAATAATGAGGAGCAGAATTATAACTTCCTTAGCTTTCATCTTTTTTATCCAGGTTTTGGTCCTTAATTACTTCCGCTTTTACTTCCTGATGTCCCTTCAGCCCATAATACAATTTATAGGCGCCCCAGATGATCAGGATTAAAGGCCAGAGTTTAAAAAGAAATCTCCAGGCATCAAAACCAAGATTGTCCAGCAGAAACAGCAGACCCAGAACAATCAGAATGATGCCCCAGATTAAGTTGTCTCTTTGTTTTTTAGACATCGTTGCCTCTCTTTTTAAGATTTTTTAGTGGAAAAGTGATCAACAACCAGCTTTAGACCCAGTCCGACCAGGATTAACGGCCAGTAATCTATAAATGATTCATAGCTGATGATATCGAAATTGGCCAGCAGAAAAAGACTACCCAGTAGAATCAAAATGATTCCCCAGGAAATTGAACCGGAGGCAGCTGCAACTTCATTATCGCCACCTGTTTTAGCCGGGCTGGAGGCCCCGGCTGTAGTCGTTTCAGTCAGAATTCTTGTGCTTTTAGCCTCATTGATGGCATCAATAATCTGGAAAATATAGAAACCAGCCAGGAGCAGGGCAACGAATGGCTGGCCGCCGCGGCCCTGAATCGAGACCAGTCCGGCAAAGACGATGATCATGATTATTCCCTTAAGGTAATTGCCGTTATAGAGGGCGCCTGCCCCGGGGAATATAACCGACAATATACCGGCCAGGGCCGGTGATTTGACAGGTTTTTTTTCAATCTTAATTTTTTCCTCCACTTTAAACCTCCAGTTTAGTTTTGATCAGACTTTGGCAGCTGATCAGATCTGATAGAAGCCAAAAAGCTCTCCCGGTATCCATTTAGCCGGTCAGTTATCACTCCTGCTTTGACCAGAACTCTTTGCACCTGGCTGTAAGTCCGATGAATCCTTAAAGACACCGACTTTTGAACACTGTGACCCGGCTGAGTAAAAAATAACAATGAGGCTACAATCAATATAACCGTCAGGGAGACCAGAACTGGCTGAAAAGCCGGGCTCAACCAGAATTTACGGCTGAAAACGCTCACTCGTTTCCGTTCTTCTATCACCGGCCTGGACTCCAGTTCAACCTGGCCGGGAATAGAGTAAAGTTTGCTCAGCAGGGCAGGTGAAGGCTCAACTGCTGGCAGACTGGCCAGGGATTGGCTGATGGATTTTAACTCTTCAGCTAGCTGCCGGCATTGCTGGCATTCAGCCAGGTGAGCCTCGATTTTTGTGGCTCTGGCCTGACTTAACTCTCCCTCCAGATAGGCTGAAAGATTTTTTCTAACTTGGTGGCAATTCATCCCTTGCCTCCGGTTTTATTAATAATAATTTGAGCCAGCTGGAGCCTGGCTCGATTTACCCGGCTCTTAACGGTCCCCAGGGGAACTTTGATCTCTCTGGCCATCTCCTCATAACTCAAGCCTTCCATCTCTCTCAGCACCAGAACGAGTCTTAAGTCAGGTGGAAGCTGCTGGAGAGCCTGTCTGACTGCGGCTGCCTTTTCCTCACTTAAATACCTGGTCTCCGGGTTATCACTATCGGCGGCAGGCAGATCTGGTTGGTCAGCTTCAAAACGTTGAGATTTTTCCAGCTTTGTTCTCCGGAATTCATCAATTAAGTAGTTTCTGGCTAAAGTCAAGAGCCAGGCAGTGAAATCATGTTCAAAATCATATTTAGCCAGTGAATGATAGAGTTTGAGAAAAATGTCCTGGGTCAGGTCTTCGGCTTCCTGCCGGCTGCCTGCAAACTGATAGGCCAGGTTAAAAATTTTTTTGGAATAACAATCAACAAGCATTTTCCAGGCTCCTGCTTCTCCTTGGAGGCATCCTTGGATTAATTCTTTCACTTCCACTCACGTCATCCTGGTAGACGAATAATTGGTCCGAAAAGTTCCCTCGGCCAGGCTGAAAAAGCCCGTTTAGCCTCTTCCGGCCACCCGGGCGGGATGGCCGGCAGCCAGTTGCTTGCCAGGCCGGGTATAATTAATGAAAATAATATATAAGAGCGAATACCGGATGCAACTTTTTACCTGGGTGCGGGTTTATGAATAAGAGAATGGATGACCAGGAGCTGATGGAAAAGATTAAAAAAGGTGATGAACTGGCCTTTTCTGAGCTGATGACCATGTATAAAGACCGAGTGGTAAACTTCCTTTATCAATTCACCGGCGATTATCAGGTGGCGGTTGATCTGTCCCAGGAAACCTTCTTGAGAGTTTTTTTTAAGGCTAAAAAGTATCGACCAATAGCTCCTGTTTCCTCCTGGATATATGCTATCGCTGCCAATCTGGCCCGCACCGAGCGAAAAAAAATTAATCGGAAAGCAGCTATCTCGCTCGATGAAATAGCTAATTCCTATTCTGCTGGCAGTTATTCTCTGGACCATAACGATCCTGGATTAATGAGAAATGTAAAGCAGGCTCTGAAGCAGCTTCATCCTCGTTATCGGCTTCCTGTCATTTTAAAGGATGTGGAGGGTTTTTCTCAAGAAGAAATTGCCAGAATGCTCAAGTTGCCGGTGGGGACAGTCAAAGCCAGAATCAGCCGCGGTCGGGAATATCTAAGGAGGTGGCTGGAAGAGGGGCGTGAAATTAAAAACAGGGGAGAAGAGGATGAGAGTTACGGTTTGAAATTACCCGACGATTAAACTGGATGGAGAGTGGAAATGGAAGAAAAAAATTATATTAGCCAGCTGCCCAGAGTTAAGGCACCGGAAGACTTTGAAAACCAGGTATTAAATAGGCTTAAAAAGGAAAAAGTCAGGGTTGTCCGCCAACGCCGCTGGGCCTGGGGACTGGGCGGAGTAGCTGCCGCTGTCTTGATGGCGATTATTTTAATTAAGCCTGGGGCTAAACAGCCATCCTACACTGCGCAGCAGCTTGAGCAGGAAAGGTCTCCCCTCGAGGTCATCCAGGTAGTTGAGCCCCTTAATCTCGAAAACGAAATAAAAACAGCAACTGATGATCCTCAAACCGTGTTTATTCTGGAGCAGGTATCTGACCGGCCGCTAATCCAGCAGGTCAGATATTAGTCGGAGTATAAGGAGAAAAGAGATGAAAAACAGCAAGTTAGCCTGTAGCCTCCTGATACTGACAGTTACTATTCTGGGCTTAACCTCTATCTGCCTGGCTGGGGCCGCTCCTGCCGCCGGCAATGTCAGGGAAATTGTCAAGAAGGCTTCGCCTTCAGTCGTCAGAGTGGAAGTGAGAGACGGTTTGAGGCGGGTCGCGACTGGCGTCGTTATAGACAAAGATGGCTATGTAGCCACCACGGCTTTAATTTCTCCCCGGGAGGAAGAACTTAAAGTTATTGATTATGAAGGCAATCAGGCTGAAGCCGATTTTCTTGGTTTTGATCCTGAAAGCAGGATTGCTTTTCTTCATGTTAAGAATAAAAAATTGCCGGCTATCTCCATGGGCAGCAGTGCCGGCCTGGCTCCGGGGAGCTGGGTTTGTGCCCTGGGGATTTCTCCTGAGTCTCAAATTCAGGTGACTCAGGGGATTGTTAGTTCGGTGACGGCGGATAGGTTCAGATTGAATATCACCATTACACCTGGCATGAGCGGTGGCCCGGTGTTAAATGAAAAGGGACAGCTGATTGGTTTGCTTCGAGGTGTCTATGCGGGAGACAGATCATATTTCCCGGGGCCCAGACAGACACCTCCCCTTGGTTATCCTTTTGAACAGATGGAAACTCCGCCGCTGGGTATGGCCATGGCTATCCCGGTCGAAATGCTTAATGACATATTTAAAGAAATTAAGACAAAGGGAAAGGTGGAAAGAGGCTGGCTGGGGGTGTCCATAAGAGAAGATGCTGACCAACGGGTCATTATTTCTGAAGTCGAAGATGAAAGCCCGGCTTCTCTGGCCAGAATACAGCCAGGTGATCGGGTACTGAAGATAAACGGGAAAGAGATCAAGAATGCTGATCAGTTTGCTTCCGAAATTAGAAGGCATCATCCTGGCCAGCAAATAACTCTCACCATAGATAGGCAGGGGAAAATGCTGGAGATAGAAGCCAGGTTAGGCAACCTGCCGGAGGAAGAAGCTTTCCGAGAACTGGAACTTCGATTCCCGGATATTTTCCGTCAGTTTCCACGGGATCTGCCTTTAACGCCCAGGCCCGGCGGGCAGAGCTTTGAATTTGGTGTCCAGAATTATGGTTTTCTGGGAATCTTTTTGGAACAATTAACTCCAGAATTATCTAAATACTTTGGTGTACCTGAGGGCCGGGGTCTGCTGGTAGCCAGACTGATACCGGGCGGACCGGCCGAAAAGGCAGGTCTAAAAATTGGTGATGTCATTGTTGGTGCAGATGGAAAAAGAGTTGAAACTCTGACCGATCTATCCAGAATCCTTCAAAATAAGAAAAAGGTAGAAAAATTAGCTCTGGAAATAATCAGAGACAGGAAAAAAATGGAACTGGAAATAGAAGTTTCTGGCTCCATTCTCGAGGAAGGGCGGGATTAATTTCCCGCTCTTCTTTTTACTTTATAGCTATTTCTTTTCAGAAAAAGGGTGTCGCTGTCGGTCATTAGCCAGCCAGATTTTTAGCAATTCCTCAAACTCGGAGTCAGGCAGTCTTCTTTTTTCGTACCAGCCATGGGCCTGTCTTTGACGGAAGGCTTCATAGAGAATGATAGCGGCGGAGACCGAAAGATTAAGGCTCTGCACCAGACCTACCATGGGAATATGGATTTTATAATCTGACAGACTAAGGGCTTCGGTCGAAATTCCTTCGGCTTCATTACCAAAAACCAGAGCCAGTGGCTGGCAATAGTTCAGGGCAGTATAGGGTAAAGCCTGAGGAGAAAGAGTGGTCACGGCGATCTTTAGCCCCTGGCCTTTTAAAATACTTAAGGCTTCCGTCGTAGTTTGATGGAAATGGATTAAAAGCCATTTTTCAGCTCGGGTGGTAATGGCCTCATTGAAAATAACCTTTTCTGGATGCGGGGAGATAATATGTAGATTTAATGCACCCACCGCTTCGCAGGTGCGGGCGACGGCACTGGCGTTGTGAGCAATAGTTACGCCTTCCAGTACTACCTGGAGGTCAGGCTGTCTTCTGGACAATACTCTTGTCAATTTTTCTTTTCTAGCGGCAGTTGGCACAGGACATTTATAGCAAAGCTATCAACGGTTGACAACCAACCGGCCAGAAAAATATCTCGTGGCCTTGAAAAAACAATACAAATTTTTTATAGTTTAAAGGTTAATTGGTAACAGGGCCGTCAAAAAGAGGGCGATGCGCGGCCGGGTAGATTTCTCAATGATATGAAACTATGGCATATATAATATAGAATCAATAATTTGCCGGAGTGGCGGAACAGGCAGACGCGCTGGACTCAAAATCCAGTCCGATTCACTTCGGGTGTGGGTTCGACTCCCTCCTCCGGCACTTTCAATCTAAACCAGCAGAAAATTCAAAGAGCGTCCTGGTTTGTATCTGTTTCAGTCCCATCACTGCTTTAAGCACCGGTTAAAAATGGTCGGATTTATTAAGGTTTGCTTCTGAAACTAATCAGGGTATTCTCGTTTAATTATTGTCTCAGATAAATATCAGTAAGTTTCTAATAAAGTGAACCAGACTAAAATTCCTGCTTTATATCCTGGATTCTACCCTAATCTAATCGGCGAGTTAGTCTGGACATTAAATATTTTTCTTGACAGACACGATAATTAAGTTTTATCTATAAAGGGAGGAGAGAGGATATCGTTCAATTTTATTTCAGAAGATAGTTATTATTTTTTTAAATTTTCATCAGGAGGTGTAATGACTGCCAAAACAGAGTTTGAAGGTTTATCGGTTGGGGAAGGAAAATTTATTCTTCTCCAGGGGTCAAGAGGTATTTTAGGAGAAAAAAGATGGAAAAAAGTAAGTTATGTGTAACAGCAATCATTCTGATCATTTTCTTATTATCCGGTATCTCCCTCTTTGCCCAGATCATGCCAGAAGGTAAGATTACCGGGCGAGTGGTTGACGATCAGGGCAATCCACTGCCCGGAGTAGCGGTTGAGGCTACCAGCCCGAAACTGGTTGGTAAGGCAGCTACGGTGACCGATGTCAACGGTACTTTCCGCTTAATGGCTTTACCTTCAGGTACTTATGAAGTCACTTTTACACTGCCTGGATTTAAGAAACTGGTTAGAAAAAACATTTATCTGGAGTTATCTCAAACTCTAGTCTTAAACGTGACCATGGAACCGGCTGCGATAGAAGAAGAAGTAACAGTCGTTGGGCAGAGCCCGTTGATTGATGTGAAAAGTACTGTTAAGGGCCAGGTCATGACCAAGGAAACTTTTTTAAGCCTGCCCCGTGGCCGGACTTTTGATTCCTTGATCAATGTCGTGCCCGGTGTTCAGAGTGAAAGCATCGCCGGTGGTTTTTCTATGGATGGGGCCACTGGTGCAGAGAACATGTGGTATCTGGATGGTGCAGATATAACTAATCTGCATTATGGGACCAAAGCCCAGAATGTGGTTCTTGAACTGCTGGATGAAGTCAAAGTCGTCGCCTCCGGTTATAATGCCGAGTTTGGTGGCTCAATGGGTGGTGTGGTCAATGTTATAACCAGATCTGGCGGAAATACTTTTCACGGCGATGTTATGGGCTTTTATGAAAATAATAAGCTCTATATGCAGGGCAAGTCGCGTGATTATCTACGGCAAAATCCCTATGATGACGATTTGTACGAGTATGTCAACAATGATGATATTTATTTTGATGGCGGCCATAAGCGTGATCCTTATTATCGAGCAGAGGGAGTATTCAGTCTTGGCGGCTATATTATAAAAGACAAAATCTGGTTCTTTGGCTCTATTAACCCGATTTATTATCAGACTAAAGCTCTGCGTGATTTTAATGCCCGGCAGGGACCCTTTTACGAATTCAAAAACAAGAATACTTATTACAATGGCTCGATTAAACTGACAGCAGCGCCACTAACCGGTTTGAGACTCAGTGCCAGTTTCGTTAACAATTTCTATAAGTATCGTGGGGAGATCCCTGATATTGATGGCGTAGATGATCCGGATATTCCGTGGCAACAGCAGGGCTTTGATTATCCAAACTGGACAGCGGCTTTTACGGCAGATTATGCTGGCAGCAATAATCTTCTCATCAGCTTGAGAGCTGGCTGGCACCGCCAGAATGAAACCAATCAGCAGGTTAAGCCACCGGACAGTTCAACTTACTGGTTTGTCTATTCTAATAGGCGTTATGCCAGCGATCCATTTTATGTAGAGCATCCTGAACTTATTCGTTATTCTGGCTGGGATAGCTGTCCCAATTATTTTCAGACGGACAGAAGAATATATGAGAAAATCTCTTCTAACCTGGATGTCACTTATTATCTGAACTGGATGGGCGAGCACGCCATTAAAGGCGGCATCCAGTATATCAGGCTTCATGAAGATGTGTCCGATATCGCCCCTCATCCGCGGGTAGCAATATATTGGGGCAGAACCTATAATGGCCTGGGCTATCCGGTTGGGGCCGGAGCCGATCCTTCCAGCCCTTACTATGGACCCTATGGTTATTATTACATTCGAAGCGGCTGGACTTCTGTTTATGGCGGTTTGTGGAATATACACAGTGATAACTGGGCCCTGTACCTGCAGGATTCCTGGACAATCGCCAATAGATTAACCCTGAACTTCGGGCTGAGAGCGGAAAGCGAGTATGTGCCTTCGATGGCCACTGATCCCGAATGGTCTGATCCGAAATACCAGAAGCCTATAAAGTTTAATTTCACCGATAAGCTGGCTCCAAGATTTGGGCTGGTTTATGATGTTTTCGGTGATTCCAGCTTAAAGATTTTCGGTAGCTTTGGCATCTATTATGATGTCATGAAGCTCTATATGGCTGAACTGACCTTTGGTGGCTGGAAGCATAAGAGAGATTATTATGCGATCCTTGATCCTGATTGGACCAAGATAGCAGCCAGCGGCCTGATTAATGATCGGGCCAGCCAGGAAAATGGCAATGTTTACGCCGGAACACTCGATTTCTTACCCCCCAGCTTTGACCGGGTTGATCCTGATTTAAAACCGGTTGCTCAAAGGGAAATTTCTTTCGGTGTCGAAAAAAAGCTGCTGGAGGATGTCTCGTTATCCGTCAGATTTGTCCAGAAGCATTTGATCAGGACGATTGACGACGTTGGTGCTCTCGAGTGGGTGACTGATCCAGTTACGGGGGAAAGCACTCTCCAGGAAATATTTTACATTACCAATCCTGGTTATGGATATTCACGTCCGCAGAGCCAGGGAGGAAAATTTGCTGATTTTCTGGTCACCTTTGACCCTGACTGGGTAGCTGATCCGGCCGGTTGGGCCGAAGCGCACCCCGGAGCTAATCCTATGCAATTTAACTGGTATTGGTCTTGCCCGAAAGCTAAAAGAGAATATTATGCGATGAATGTTACCTTGGAAAAAAGATTCAGCCATAACTGGCAGGGCGGGATTAACTACACGTTGAGCCGGGTGGCTGGCAATTACTCTGGCTTGGCCAGTTCGGATGAAGGTGGGCGATTGGCTCCCAATGTTGAGCTCTATTATGATGACTGGTTCATGATGTATGATCTATATGGTAATGAGCTAAAAGGCCCTCTCCCTCACGATAGAACTCATTATATCAAGGCCTATGGTTCTTATAGCTTCCCCTTTGGTCTAACAGTGGGTTTGACTGCCTATGGACGCAGTGGTTTACCTTTGAGTACCAGGTTGAATATGAATAACAGATATATTTATCCTGAAAATCGAGCTGACTTGGGGCGTTTACCTTTTACTGTTTGGGCTGATCTGTACCTCGAATATGCTTTAAGATTTGGTGGTAAATATACAGCCGCTATCAACGTCCAGATAAATAATTTCACCAATACCAAAACTGTCCAGAATAAGGTAACCGACCTTAACCGCACTGCTATCTGGCTTGATGATGTGGATATTCTTAATGGTACGGCTGCTGCCAATTATCTGACCATGGTGGAAGAAGATGGCGATCCTCATCCGGCTTTTGGCTGGTGGTCTAGTAGATATGGTGCCTGGTCAGCCAGAGTTGGCTTCAAATTTTCTTTCTGATTTAGTAACAAGAAGAAGCTGTTCAAAGAGCCTGCCCGGCAAAAGGGCAGGCTCTTTTTTTTATTGCCATCAACTGAATTATAATGCTGGGCGAGCAGTGTCAGGATTTGTTAAGATAAAACAGGTTATTAACCTGGTCCTGGAGTTCAAGACGCAGGATACAAAAAGCGGATAAACCTGGATAAACAGGGATAAAAAAATAAACATAAGAAAGGGAAAATAAAGAAATGAAAAGAAGAACCTGGCTTTTAATTGGAAGCCTGATCGGTTTTGCTGTATTCTCTGGCTGCCAGGGCCGTCCGGAGCAGTATGATCTGGCGATAGTTAATGGGCGGATTATTGACGGGAGCGGTAACCCCTGGTTTCGAGCTGACTTAGGCATAAGAAATCAAAAAATTGTGGCCATAAAAAATAAAATTCCTGTAGAGCAAGCCAAAAGGGTTATTGATGCTTCGGGTTTGATTGTCGCTCCCGGTTTTATTGATATCCATACTCATGCTGATGAAGACGTGGTTCGGATTCCAGGTTGCGAAAATTATCTTTCTCAGGGGGTAACTACTCTAATTGGAGGCAATTGTGGCGGTCATGAATTTCCATTGACTAAGCTATTTGATGAAATAAAAAAGACCGGAATTGCCTGCAATTTTGCCTCGCTGGCCGGTCATAACACGATCCGCCGCCAGGTGATGGGTATGAAAATGGGAGAGCCAGACGCGGAGGAAATGGCCAGAATGAAGGACTTACTTCGACAGGAAATGGCTGCCGGAGCGATTGGACTGTCGACCGGTCTTGCTTATCTTCCCGGGACTTATTCTAAAACGGAAGAACTGGTGGAGCTGGCCTCGGTGGTGGCTGAAACTGGCGGTTTTTATGCTTCTCATATTCGTAATCAAGGCAAGAACATTACTGTTGCTATTGAAGAGGCGATAAAAATCGGGGAAGAAAACCACCTGCCCGTTGAGATTTCTCATATCAAGCTGGCCGATGAAGATGTCTGGAATCAGCTCGAACTGATTATTCGCCCGGTGGAAGCAGCTAGAGCCAGGGGAGTGGAGGTGACGCTCGACCAGTATCCTTATACTGCTACCAGTTCTGGCTTTGCCAGTAGCTTTCCCCAGGATGTTTTTGAAGGAGGCCATGAAAAATTTCTGGAAAGGCTTAAGGATCCGGAGATTTATAACCGGGTAAAACAAACAATCATCGCCAATCGGCTGACCTCCCGTCGGGGAATAGACAAACTAGAAGCTATTCTTATTGCGAGATGTCAGAAGTTCCCTGAATATGAGGGGAAAAATTTAAAGGAAATCCTGGCCATGCAGGGTAGGACGGCCAGTGCCGAAGCCGGAGCTGACCTGATCATTGAGCTGGTCAAAGAAGGAGATGCCTCGGCTATTTTCTTCCAGATGGATGAAAAAGATGTCGAGGCCTTAATGAAGCTGCCCTATGTCATGATCGGTTCGGACGGCGGATTGGAAAAAGTGGGAGTTGGCCATCCCCATCCCAGAAGCTATGGAACCTTTACCAGAGTTCTGGGAGAATATGTCAGAGAGCGGCAGCTTCTCAGCCTGGAAGAAGCTATAAGAAAAATGACTTCTCTCCCGGCTCAAACTCTCAGGCTGGTAGATCGGGGTCTGATCAAAACTGGCTTTTTTGCTGATGTGGTGATTTTTAATCCAGAAGAGGTCAAGGATCTGGCTACCTTCACCCATCCACACCAATACAGTCGCGGCATTATCAGCGTAATTGTTAATGGACAGGAGGTACTGGCTGACGGTCAGTTTACCAATCGAAGGCCGGGCCAGATTCTCTATGGACAGGGGTACAGGCCAGATTAAACGTTGACTGGATTTCTGACTGTCAGGGGGGTGTAAACCGCCTATTGACAAAATTATTTCTATATATATAATGAAGGCGTTATAAATAAAGAAGAGGGAAAGGAGGTCCTCATGCCAAAGCAATTAAAATTATTGTCATGCCTGTTTTTTAGCCTTTTTTTACTGGCTTCTATCGGGTTGACTCAGGAGAGAGGCTCGGTTAGAGGTCTG